>NZ_PSVG01000060.1:0-679 GCF_002930885.1 Rathayibacter sp. AY1F2
AGAGCGGCGACGGCCTGCCGCGACGTCGAGACGTCCCGTCTCAACACGTCCCTCCCCCTCCCGCGGGATGCCGTTCGGGCACGCCGGACACAGCGCGTCGCGGACCGGAACGGCATCTCGCGGAGGGAGGGAGGACGGTGCGCCTCAGCGCAGCGACTCGAGCACGGCCTCCAGCTCGTCGACGGCGAAGTCGATCTCGGCAGCGGTGACCACGAGCGGCGGCGCCAGGCGGATCGTCGAGCCGTGCGTGTCCTTGGCCAGCACCCCGCGGGCCATCAGGGCCTCGCAGACGGCGCGGCCCGAGGCGAGCCGCGGGTCGATGTCGATGCCGGCCCAGAGTCCGGCGCCGCGGACGGCGACTACTCCCCGGCCGATCAGCGCCTCGAGGCGCGCGTGCAGCTGGGCGCCGCGCTCGCGGGCGAGGGCCTGGTACTCGCCGGTCGCGAGCATCTCGACGACTGCGAGGCCGACGGCCGCGGCGAGCGGGTTGCCGCCGAAGGTGGAGCCGTGCTGGCCCGGCTGCAGGACGCCGAGCACGTCGGCGTCCGCGACCACGGCCGAGACGGGGACGATGCCGCCGCCGAGCGCCTTGCCGAGCAGGTAGACGTCGGGGACGACTCCGACCAGGTCGCAGGCGAAGGTGGCGCCGGTGCGGCCGAGGCCGGACTGGATCTCATCC
>NZ_PSVG01000061.1:0-646 GCF_002930885.1 Rathayibacter sp. AY1F2
GCACAGTCCGTCGAGAGACGACCGATCCGCCCACTGCGATGATCGCCATCGCCCCGACGATTCCGCCGATCATCGCCAGCCACGTGCTGCCGGTTCGGGAACTGTGGGTCAGCGCATAGGCATTGACGATTAGCCCCACGACGACGACGAGGAGCGGCAGGAGGAGGACCCGCGGCCTGCCCTCAGGAGGTCGGCGCGTCAATCGATACTCCTTCAAGATCGGCAGCACTGGTCAGACGATGCGTTGTCCGCCACGGCCGGAGGGAAAGGACGGGTGAATCGCGGATTGACTCTAAACCGACCCGGCAGGAGGTCTAAGCCGCCCCGCTGCGCGATCCGCTGGCTGGCCCCGCGCCATCGTCGCAGCGCTTCATGCCAGGGCCACTGCGGCGTCCTGCGATCGGCGAGGATCCGTGGCGTGAGTATCAGTATCGACGGCGAGCACTACGTACTTCTGCGGAGCGCCTTCTGGGCCGAAACGTCGGTAGTCAGTGGGGTCTACGGCTGCGCGGAGCGGGCCTGGGAAGCGGCACGGGCCATGGCGGACGCACCGCCCCGACCTGATCGGTGGGTTCTTGAGACGTGGAGCGGCGGTGAGCTGCGCAGCAGCGTCCAGCTCGACTGACGCTCGGGCAACGCGCCGGGG
>NZ_PSVG01000008.1:0-91461 GCF_002930885.1 Rathayibacter sp. AY1F2
GTACAGGGGGAACGCGACCACCCGCACCACCCCGCCGACGACGGCGTTGACGACGCCGAAGATCACCGCCACCAGCAGGTACGAGGAGGGCCCCGCAGCCGACGGCGGAGCCCCTGCCGCAGCCCGAGCCCACCGCGGTGCTCCCTCCGCGGACCTGCGCCGACGACCCCCGCCTCTGCACTCCTGCGCCCGAGCCGACCATCGGCGGGCCCCTCACCTGAGCCCCGGCTCGCGGCCCGCCCCGCCTGCGGGGATAGTGGAGGCATGAGCAGACTCCTCCTCGGCCTCCTGACCAACGCCGTCGCGATCTGGCTCACGACCCTGGTCGTGGCGGGCGTGCGCGTGGACCCGTACGAGGAGGGCCCCGCAGCGGCGGTCCTCACGTACCTGCTGGTGGCGGTGATCTTCGGCGTCGTCAACGCCGTCGTCGGCGGGGTGGTGCGGGTGGTCGCGTTCCCCCTGTACGTGCTGACGCTCGGCCTGGTCTCGTTCCTCGTCAACGGCCTCCTGCTGCTGCTGACCGCCTGGATCAGCGGCCTCTTCGGCTTCGGCCTCGTCGTGGACGGCTTCTGGTGGGGCGTGCTCGGCGCCCTCGTGCTCGCCCTGGTGAACTGGTTCATCGGCCTCCTCCTGCGCCCCTTCCTCCGCCGCCGTCAGGGCTGACACCGCGGGCTCGGCAGTCAGCATCGGCCACGCCGCCGCCGCCCGGGAGGCGTCGCGCGCCATCGGTGGACGACGGCCGCGATCGGCCTGCTGTGGAGGAGCCGCGGTGCGCCATGATGGGCGGGTGACCCCCGACTCCCCTGCGCCCTCGGCCTTCGCCGTGTGCTTCGTCTGCACCGGCAACATCTGCCGGTCGCCGATGGCCGAGGTGGTGCTGCGCTCCCTGGCGGAGCAGGCGGGGCTCGGCTCCGCGATCGAGATCAGCTCGGCCGGCACCGGCGAGTGGCACCTCGGCGAGCACGCCGACAGCCGCGCCCTCGCGACGCTGGAACGGCACGGCTTCGACGGGGGCCGCCACCGCGCCCAGCTCTTCGACCCGTCCCGCTTCTCCGAGTTCGACCTGGTCGTCGCGCTCGACCACGGGCACGAGCGCGCGCTGCGCTCCTGGGCGCGCACCGAGGTCGACCGGCAGAAGATCCGCCGCCTGCTCGACTTCGAGCCCGGCCTCTCCCCGCAGGGCGACGTCCCCGACCCCTACTATTCCGATGCGGCGGCGTTCGACTCGGTGCTCGCGCTCATCGAGCGCGCCTGCCGGGCCCTCTTCGCCCAGATCGAACCAGGACTGCGCGGCAACCGCTCGGTCCGCCCCGACTCCACCGACGCGCGCGCCGCCCTCGCGCAGGACACCTGAGAACCGGAAGGCACCACCGCATGACCTCGCTCCCCACCCAGCCGCTGAGCCCCCTCGACGGTCGCTACAGCGGTGCCGTCTCGTCGCTCGGCGAGTACCTCTCGGAGGCGGGGCTGAACCGCGCGCGGGTGCACGTCGAGGTCGAGTGGCTGCTGGCGCTGACCGACCGCCGCCTCTTCGGCTCCGAGCCCGTCGACGCGGCGACCGCCGAGGAGCTGCGCCGCCGCGCCCGCGACTTCGGCCAGCCCGAGATCGACGAGCTGGCGACCCTCGAGGCCCGCACCCGCCACGACGTGAAGGCCGTGGAGTACCTCGTCCGCCAGTGGCTCGAGGAGCTGGGACTGCAGCGCATCGCCGAGCTCACCCACTTCGCCGCCACCAGCGAGGACATCAACAACCTCTCCTACGCGATCGTGGTCCGCCAGGCCGTCGGCGAGATCTGGCTGCCGAAGCTGCGCTCGGTCGTCGCGTCGCTCCGGGAGCTGGCCGTCCGCTACCGCGACGAGTCGATGCTCAGCCGCACCCACGGCCAGCCCGCGACCCCGACCACGATGGGCAAGGAGTTCGCGGTCTACGCGTACCGGCTCGAGCGGGTCGTCGCGCAGATCGAGGCGACGGAGTACCTGGGCAAGTTCAGCGGAGCGACGGGCACGTTCGCCGCGCACCTCGCCGCCGACCCCGGCACCGACTGGCCCGCCCTCGCGGAGGAGTTCGTCACCTCCCTCGGCCTCGTCTTCAACCCGCTGACCACCCAGATCGAGTCGCACGACTGGCAGGCCGAGCTCTACGGCAGGGCCGCGCACGCGAACCGCATCCTGCACAACATCTGCACCGACGTCTGGACCTACATCTCGCTCGGCTACTTCCGGCAGATCCCCCAGGCCGGGGCGACCGGCTCGTCCACGATGCCGCACAAGATCAACCCGATCCGCTTCGAGAACGCCGAGGCGAACCTCGAGCTCTCCAGCGCCCTGCTCGACTCGCTCGCGCAGACCCTGGTCACCTCGCGCCTCCAGCGCGACCTCACCGACTCGACCACGCAGCGCAACATCGGCGTCGCGTTCGGCCACTCCCTCCTCGCCCTCGACAACATCGCCCGCGGCCTGCTCGAGATCGACCTCGACCCGACCGCCCTCGCCGCCGACCTCGACGGCAACTGGGAGGTGCTGGCCGAGGCGATCCAGACGGTGATCCGCGCGGAGGTGGCGGCCGGCCGCTCCTCGATCACCGACCCGTACGCGCTGCTGAAGGACCTGACCCGCGGCAAGCGCCTCGGTGCCGACGACCTCGCCGTCTTCGTGCAGGGTCTCGACATCGGCGACGCGGCGAAGGAGCGCCTGCTGGCGCTGACGCCGGGCGGCTACACGGGCCTCGCCTCGTCGCTGGTCGACCGCCTGAGCTGATCCGCCGGGCAGCGAGCGCGCGGGTGCCGCCGTCCTCGAGAGCGAGCACTCCGACTCCTGCGTGCTCGCGGCGGCGCGGTCGACGGCGGCGCGATGTCGGGGGTCGCACCTAGCGTCGGCGGCATGTCAGCGTGCGCGATCGGAGGGTGCGCCTCCTCGGCCGAGACGGGCGCCCCCCTCGCGCTCTGCGCGGCGCACCTCGGGCTCGCGCACGACTGGGTCGCCCGCGAGGACGGCGTGATCGACGTCCTGCCCTCGCCGTGCGCGGCGTGCGGGTCCCGCCTGGGCGTCCGGCTCCCCTCCGCCTGGCTCTGCGCCGCCTGCGAGTGGCGGCTCGGCGACGCTCCCGACGGCGAGCTGCCGCCGCCCCGGGTCGACGTCGTCTACTACATCCGCTTCGGCGAGCGGATCAAGATCGGCACCAGCGGCAATCCCCGGCAGCGCCTCCACCGGCTCCGGCACGAGGAGCTCCTCGCGTTCGAGCGCGGCGGGCGAGCACTCGAGCAGCATCGGCACGCCCAGTTCGCCGACGAGCGCCTGGAGCGCACCGAGTGGTTCGCGCGCAGCCCCGTGCTCGACGCCCACATCGAGACCGTGCGCGCCGGGGAGCCCGACCCCTGGGCCCTGCACCGCCGCTGGCGCAGCGAGGCGCTGGCCCTGCGGCTCTGACGCGTCGGCTGCGAGCCGGCGGCGACGACTCGACCGCTCCGACTCGCCGGTTCCCACGCGACGGTTCCCGCTCGCCGGCACTGCGTCCGCGGGTCCCGTTCCGCGGAGCCGGACACCTGCACGGAGCGACGGGGAGGGAGCGACGGGGGCGGGTCCCGGAGGACCGTCCCGCAGCCGCCGCGCGACGCGCTCAGCGCCCCCAGGCGTCGACGAGCAGCGGACCGCGGATATCGCGGAGCCGGTCGACCAGACGGTCCGCTAGCGCGGCCGTGACTCCCGTGGCGACCAGGTCGTGTGGGCCGAGCGGCAGCAGCTTCCCCGTGCGGATGCGCACCACCTCCCATCCGGCGGAGCGGAGCGCGCGGTCCTTCCGCCGGTCGGCCTCCTCGCGGTGCCCGACGTGCTCGAGTCCGTGACGGCCGGTGGAGTCGTACTCGATCGCGACGCGCAGCTCGCCGAGCGGCTCGTCTTCGATCCGGCGCACACGGCGGTGCGTCTCGCGCGGCCGGAGCGGCGGCAGCTGGAGGGGTGGATCGAGCGGACGGAGGAGTCGACGACGCGGCGGGCGCGGATCCGCTCGGGTCGGCGGGTGACGCGGACCCGCGGCCGGTGGGCGACGCGGGCGTCGGGAGCCCCCGCGCGATCACGGCGGGCGGCGCCAGGAGGACGAAGGAGCCGTCGCCGGGGGCGGACGTCGGCGCGAGCACCTCGGCGAGCCGACCGCCGATCATCGGCGCGGCCCGGGGCAGGCGCGGCGAGGCGAGCTCGGCGCAGTCGGGGCACCAGGAGGAGCGGCGCCGCTCCCGGCCGGGACGGTGGCGCTGCTCCTCGGGGGTGGCGACGAAGACATGCCCGGCGTCGCAGAGCCAGCACAGGTACACGTCGGCCGCGGGCGGGATCTGGCTGAGCACGATGCCCTCGTTGTACTCGGGCCGGTACTGCCGCACCAGGACGGGGTAGGACGCCCAGGCCTCCCGGTAGGTGCCGACCGCGTAGGGGACGTCGGCGCCGCGCGAGAACCGCCGCCTCTGCCACCACCGCCCGATCGCCTCCGCCACCCTCCGCACGCTACGCGCGACCACCGACGCGGAAGCGGCGCCCGCGTGCGCAGGCGGGATCTCGAGACGCCCTCCGGGCTGCTCCATCAGCATGCGCGGCGGAAGGGACTATCCGCCCGCGCGGCGTGCTCCCGGTCGACTGGGAGCGGCGGAGCCGTCCCTCGCCTAGTGTGCGGAGTCCTGCTCGTCGATGTCCGCGATCTCGGCCTCGTCGGGCTTGAAGGTCAGCGAGAACATGGCGATCGCGACGAGCACGACGATGAAGGCGACGCCGAACGAGATGAGCGCGACGACCGGCTCGCGGGTCGAGAGCATGACGACCAGGCCGACGAAGGCCGCCATCACCGCGGAGAAGCCGATGAGCTCGAGCGGGCGCAGGCGGTCCTTGCGGGTCGGCTGGAATGTGCGGGGCGTGAACTCGCCGGGGTCGCGCGCCGGGGCGGAGTCGGCCGCCGAGGCGCGGTCGGCGGGAGAGGCGGGGTCGGGCTGCTGGCCTTCGGCGGTCATCGGTCTCCTCCGGAGGTCGGTGTCGTGGGGGCGACGGGATCGTGTCCGGTGGCTGCGTCGGCGCCGGCGGCCCATTTGAGCGAGAACGCCGCGATGGCGAGGAAGACGGCGACCATCACGGCGTAGGCGCCGAGGAGGCCGACGGTGACGACGGGGTGGGGCGGGAGGAGTCCGAAGGCGGCGCCGAGGAGCATCGTGCCGACGCCGACGATCACGGAGTCGCGGGCGGCGAGGCCCTGACCGCGGCGGCCGCTCGAGAACTCGAGGAAGCCGGAGAGCAGCGCCCAGCCGGCGACGAGGGCGACGAAGGAGAGCAGGTTGGCGACCGGCAGTGCGACGAGCGCCGCGACTCCGGCGACCAGGGTGAGCACCGCGGAGCCGACGGCGAGCGGGCGGGCCCGGCCGCTCCAGCTGCGGAGCCCGAGGGCGAGCGAGACGGCGCCGGTCGCGATCGCGAAGCCGCCGAAGACGGCGAGGCCGAAGGCGGGCCCGTGGTCGGGCGAGAAGGTGACGACGCAGCCGGCGACCGCCGCGATCACGGCGCGCGCGAGGGGCAGGGTCCACAGGCGGCGGTCGGAGTCGGCGGCGATGGCCACGGTCGAGCCTCTCTGGGATGGAGGGAGAAGGCGTCCGGGAGCGGACGGCTGGGCGCGCGACGGCACGGCGACGCGGACTCCAGCGATTTTACGCTCCCGCGGCTCCGCCCAGGCCCGGAGCGGGGCCGGGGGCGCGATCCGGGGCGAAGTCGCAGGCGGCTCAGCCGAGCCAGACCTCCTCCACCCGCGGGAAAACGGCGTCGGCGGAGAAGCGCTCACGGAAGCGCGCCCCGGCCTTCTCGACGACCTCGGCCCGGGCGTCCTCGTCGGTGATGAGCTCGGTCAGCGCGGCGGCGAGGCCCTCCACGTCTCCGGGCGCGACCACGCGGCCGCAGCCGTCGCCGAGGACCTCGGGGATGCCGCCGACCGCGGTCGAGACGACGGCCGCGTCGCGGGCGAGCGCCTCGAGGATGAAGATCGGCATCGCCTCGTCGCGCGAGGGCAGGACGGCGATGGACGCCTCGTCGAGCAGGGCGAGCAGGCGGGCGTTCTCGAGCGAGCCGAGGAACTCGATCCCCGGGACGCCGCGGTCGACGACCTCCGGCTCGCGGATCGGACCGGCGACCAGCAGGCGCCAGCCCTCCTTGCCCTCGACCTGCGCCCACGCCTTCTGCAGCACGTCGACGCCCTTGCGGTGGCTGACGACGCCGCCGAAGACGACGGTGCGGGTCTTCTCGCGCGGGGTGCCCTGCTCGAGCGCGTTGGGTACGAGGTGCACGCGCTCGGCGGGGACGTAGCGGCGGCAGATCGCCGAGGTCTCCTCCGAGAGCGAGATGATCTCGTCCGCGCTGCGCAGCACGTCCTTCACCAGGCGCGGGTGCGCGGCGGTGAAGGCGGCGAACTCGCTGCCGTGCAGGTGGGCGACCGTGCGCAGGCCCAGGCGGTGCGCGAGGCGGAGGAGGGACCCCTCGCGGAGGAACGAGCCGCGCTCCGAGAGGTGGACGACGATCACGGCGCCGGGCTCCCGGCGCGCGATCGCGACGATGCGGGCGGCGGCGCCGGCGGCCAGGCGGGCCGCGGCGACGTGCTCGCCCGGAGCGGTGCGGGAGGAGATCACCCGGACGTCCGAGCGCTCGAACGGCCAGCGCAGGTACCCGTTGACGACCTGCGTCATGCCTCCGGGGACCTCTCCGCTGCGGCCGACGTGGTACACCCGCGTCTTCGGGCCGGCAGGGGCTGCCGCGGCGGCCGGGCGGCTGCGGGGCGGCACGGCGAGCAGCGCCTGGATGTCGTCGCGGACGCCGCGGAGGCGTCCGCGGGCGACGAGCAGCTTCTCGAGCAGCTCGCTCCGGCGGGCGACCACGGCGGAGAAGGTCTCGACGCCGGCGGCCGGGGTCGTCCGGGACATGTCGACCGTGACGTCGTGGATCCCGATGGTCTCGAAGTGGCGCGAGGCCTTCGTCGATCCGTCCATCTGCAGGCTCACCGGGGCCGCGCCCTCGGTGAACGCCATGATGATCACGTGCAGGCGGTCGCTCATCGCGACGCGGGCCGTGCGGTAGAGCTCGCGCAGCAGGATCTCGTGCTCGTCGTGGGTGTGCGCCGGATCCCAGCCGAGGATGTCCGCGTCGAGGTCGGCGGCGAGACGGCGGGAGCGCTCGGCGTCGACGGCGACCTGCGTGACCACGACGATGTCGAGGTCCTCGCGCTCGGCGAAGCCCTTGATCGCGGCCAGCCACTCCTGCTCGGGATAGGGGCGGGCGTCCACCTCGTGGTCCTCGCGGAGGGAGAGGACCAGCACACGCCGCTCCTCGTCGGGCTGCGCGGCGAACGCGGTCAGCTCCGCGTCGCTCGAGCCCTCGCCGTAGCCGAGGTCGGGCATGGCGGCGCCGACGCGCATGTAGCCGGCGGTCTTGTCGTCGCGCCAGCGGGTGTAGCTCGAGAGCGCCATCGAGGGCCACATGATCGCGCGGGGCAGCGGGGCGAAGTTGCGGGTGCCCACGCCGGCGCGGATCACGCGGCCGCCGCCGAGGCGCACCAGGGCGATGCCCGGGAGCATCACGAGGTGCTCCTTCATCCCGATCAGGGTCAGCTGGATCTCTCCCGGCTTGAACACCGAGTTCGCCCGGCCGGCGAGGGCCTCGCGAGCGAGCGCCGCGTACCAGCGCAGGAGCGAGCGGTACACCGTGTCGTCCGGGCCCAGGCGCAGGCCGTCGTCGTAGCCCCACGGCGAGTGGCCCACGTAGACGTGGAGCGGACCCGACTCGCGGAGCCAGTCGAGGAGCTGGCGACGCAGGATGATGTCGCCGATGTTCTCGTACTGGCCGCGGCCGACGGCGAAGATCGATCGGGCAGGTGTCACGGGCGGGCCTTTCGGAGGGGTTCGCGTGGGGGTGACCGGTGCGGAGCGGGGAGCGTCGCGGGTCTCCCCGGTCGATCCTCCTGCCGCGCTGCCGTCGTGGGCCGGGCCGGCCGGGCTCCGCAGGAGCGGGCCCGGGGCCGATGGCGCCCCGGGCAGACTAGCGCAGGCGGGCTCGGCGGCTCGAGGAGGAGTGCTCGCGTCAACAGCCGTTGGTGACCAGGAAGGCCTTGAGGAACGCGCCGGTCTGGTAGACGTACTGGTTCACCAGGTAGTCCAGGCCCATCGGCTCGCCCGAGGGCACCATCGAGAGCTCGCCGGAGTAGCAGCGCTCGATGATCATCTCGGCGCGCACGAGGTGGGAGGCGTTGGTGATCACGATGACGTGGTCCCAGCCGTACTGCTCGGCCATGTCGCGCAGCTGCCGGGCCTCTCCCTGGGTCGTGAGCGGGTCGGCGGAGTAGCAGAGGACGTCGCCGCCGGGCTCGTTGCACTTCTTGTACTTCTTGGCCTCGTAGGGAGCGTTCATCTCGCCGGGGCCGACCGAGAGCACCATCGTGTCCGTCGCCCCGGAGGTGATGATCCGGCGGGCGAACTCGACTCGTGCCCTCGTGGAGGGGCCCAGCACGAAGACCGCGTCCGCCTGCTCAGGGATCGGGTCGATCGGGGGCGTGACGTAGAGCGGGATCCCGGCGCCGAAGAGGGCGAGCACCACGAGGGGGACGAGCAGGAGCCGTCCGATCACGGTGCGAGCGCGGACCCGGGGGCATCTCGGGCGCTCCCGGGACGGCGGGGTGGACGGGCGGTCGCCGGTCGCGGTCGTGGCCGTGTCCATCGCGTCCTCCCTCTCGTCGGGACCGCCGCTCGCCCGCGGCGGGTGATCCGCGACGCGGGTGCGACGGCGATCACCAGTGGAGAGCCCATCATCGCAGTGTTTCGGCGAGGGGTCGGCCCGGTGAACGCCCGGTCAATTCTCTCGCCCAGCGGCCCGGCCCGGGGCCGTGTCCAGAGTCGCCGGGTAGGGTCGCCGTTCCTCGACCGAGCAGCACTCCCCCTCGTCCATTCCGCGGACGGGCATTCCCGGAGTCCCCTCCCGATCCGACATCCGCCCTCCGATCCGTCGTCGACAGCGCGTGTGACCGTTCCGTATACACGCATGCGCGGCGGTCCGCCAGTCCTTCAGCGGAATCGCTGATACAAGCCCGACCACCACGCCCGAATGGGGTACTACAACCTGAATCCGTCTCATCCAGCCATCAGTCGCAAGGCCCGTCTATAGCGTCGGGAGGACCAGCACCACCCCCTTGAGCAGCCCCATCGAACCGCCCCCGACGCCCCCTCGAAGACCCGGAGCCGATCGTGAATCCTCAGACGACGCCAGACCCGACCCGCCCTCGCCGACGACGCGCACGCCTCTCCCTCACCACCGCTCTGATCGCCGCTCTCGGCATCCTGGTCGCCCCCCTCACGGCGCCCGCCGCCTCCGCGGCCACTCTCGACCCGGGCGCCGGGCAGAGCACGCGGATCCAGGAGACGAACTCCTCGCTGACCTACAGCGGCTCGTGGCGCACGATGACGGGCGGCGACAGCGGCGGCGGGATCAAGTTCCTCAACAGCACCGGCTCCGTCTCGTTCAGCTTCCGCGGCACCGGCTTCAGCTGGGTCAGCCGCACCACCGCCTCCGCCGGCATCGCCACCGTCACGGTCGACGGCGCGAGCACCTCGGTCGACCGGTACACGAAGACCACGGCGTACCAGGTCCCGGTGTTCACGAAGAAGGACCTCGCCGACACCGTCCACACGGTCAAGATCGCCTGGAGCGGCACGGCCAACAGCTCCGCGAGCGACAAGAACCTGGTCATCGACGCGTTCGACATCACCCGCGCGACTCCCGCCACCGAGGAGCCGACCGACGAGACCGGCGGCGGCGAGGACGACGGCCCCGTGCTCGACCCCTCCGGAGCGACCAGCCTCCTCGTGCAGGAGACCGACCCCGCGCTGCAGTACACCGGCTCGTGGAGATCGATGGCCGGCGGCGACAGCGGCGGCGGGATGAAGTACCTGACCTCCGCCGGCTCGGTGAAGTTCACGTTCGTCGGCACGTCGTGGCGCTGGATCAGCCGGAAGACCTCCTCCTCCGGCATCGCCGCGGTCTCGGTCGACGGCGGACCCGTCACCAAGGTCGACCGCTACAGCTCGACCGCGCAGTACCAGGTGCCGGTCTACGAGACGACCGACCTCGCCGAGGGCACGCACACCGTGACCATCTCCTACACGGGGACGAAGAACTCCAAGTCGACCGACAAGAACCTGATCATCGACGCGTTCGTCCTCGCCGAGGACGGCCTCGCGACCGACGCCGTGGAGCTCTCCCCCCTGACCGACGGCTACACCGTCGCCTGGGACGCGCCCTTCAGCTCGCGGGTCGTCTCGTACGACGTGCACCGCTCGAACGAGGACGGCTCCGGCGACACGGTCGTCGGCACCGTCGCCGACCCGGTGCGCCAGTACCGCGACGAGACCGCCGAGGCGGGACGCGCCTACACGTACACCGTCACGGCGACCGACGACGCCGGCCGCGACTCGCGGCTGAAGGAGTCGGCCACCACCTCGGCCGACATCCTCGCCTCCCGCGCCTCGCTGCTCGCGGCCTTCGACTGCCCCGCCGCCACCAAGACGGTGTCGACCTCGGCGCAGCTCGTCACGGCCCTGACCAACCCCTCCTCCGGCGACGTCATCCGCCTGGCCGACGGCGTCTACACCGGCAAGTTCGCCCTCCGCGGCACCGCCGCCCAGCCCGGGTCGATCTGGATCTGCGGCTCGCCCAACGCGGTCCTCACCTCCGGATCCACCTCGAGCGGCACCGCGCTCATCCTGAACACGGTGAGCGACGTGCACCTCGTGGGCTTCTCGGTCCGCAGCTCCTTCCAGGGCATCCAGGTGCTCGCCAGCAAGGGCGTCCAGATGGCCGGCCTGACGGTGAGCGAGATCGGCTACGAGGCGGTCCACTTCCGCAGCCAGACCACCGACTCCCTGATCGTCGGCAGCACCATCCGCCGCACCGGCCTCGTCTCCGCCAAGTACGGCGAGGGCGTCTACGTCGGCACCTCCGACCGCAACTGGTGCGAGTACAACAGCTGCAACCCTGACCGCACGGCCCGCATCGCGGTCGTGGACAACGCGATCAGCGACACCGGCGCCGAGCCGATCGAGGCCAAGGAGGGCACCCTCGACGGCGACATCATCGGGAACACGGTCCTCGGCGGATCGCGGCTCGCCTCGGACGTCGTCTCGCTGATCCTGGTCTCGGGCAACAGCTGGCTGGCCGCGGGCAACTCCGCCGCGGGCACCACCACCTACGGCTACCAGGTGATCACCCGCGCCGACGGCTCGGGCAACGACAACACCATCAGCGGCAACCTCGCGCTGAAGACCAGCAACGCGGTGGTCTACCTCCACCAGCCGTCCAACTGGTCCACCAGCGGCAACACGCTGAGCTGCTCCAACTCCGGGAAGGACCTGATCGGGAACGTGGCCTGCACGCCGTGACCTGACCCGCTCCCCGCGCGCAGAACCGCCGCCGTCGTCCCCTCGACGGCGGCGGTTCTGCGTGTGCCCGCCTCCCGCCGACCAGGCGCGGACGGCCGGGGTCGCGCCCGACTACCGCGGACTCGCGAGGGCGCGGGCGGGCGCTCGTGCGCCCGTGGGCCGCGGGAGGGGGCCGAGAGGACGGGGACGGGATCAGAGCCCGGCTGACGCGCCCGCGCCTCTCCAGCACGCAGAAGTGGGCGGAGTCGCGCGCGAGTACCGCGACTTCTGCGGGCTCGCGGGGTCAGCTGGCTCCCGGAGCCGGTGAGGCATTCGGTCCGGCCACGGCGGGCACTGGAGAGGCCGGAGGTCCGGAGGGGCCGGCCGGGCCCCGGAGAGCCCGCACGGGCCCGCCCCGGAGAGTCCGCGGCCCCAGCACGAGGACGCCGCCTCCTCTCGAGTCCGCGGAAGTCGGCGTGCTCGCGTGCAACTGCCGCGACTCGTGCGGACTCGCGGGGTGAGCGCGCTCGCGGGGGACGGAGAAGGGCCTGGTCCGGCCGCGGTGGGCGCCGGAGAGACTGGGAGGGCGGACGGACCGGCCAGGCCTCGCAGAGCCCGCACGGGCCCGCCCCGGACAAGCGGCGCAGTCCCCGGACGCGGAAGAGCGCACCGCGGCCGGGGCCGGGGTGCGCTCTTCCGCAGCGTGCGAGGACGCGATCAGACGATCGCGGGGGCCTTCTGCAGCTTGTGGCGGGCCAGGACGACCGCGCCGACCACGGGGGTGCCGGCGGTCTCGATCCAGTGCACGTCGGCGGCGGCCTGGGGCGAGTCGACCTTGCCCTCGATCAGGACGAGGACGGCTCCGTCGGCAACGCCGCGGAAGGTCGGCGACTGCTCGGTCGCGCCGAGGGTGCCGGTGACGATCAGGACGATGTCGTAGACCTTCTCGAGCTCCTCGACCAGCGCGCGGAGGGCGTCGGTCGGCATCGGCGTGCCGGCCTGGGCGCCGCCCGCGGGGAGCAGGTCGACGCGGTCGGTCGAGCGCTTGATGATCGCGTCGTCGAGCGAGGCGGCTCCGGCGAGCACCTCGCGCAGGCCCGGGCGTCCGCCCGAGGCGGAAGCGAGAGCCGAGCCCTCGGCGGTGCCGTCCACGATCACGACGGACGAGCCGAGCACGGCCAGCGCCTTGGCGAGCAGCACCGCGCTGGCGGTGTGCGGGGTCTTCTCGGACGCCGGGGCGATCGCGAAGGAGGAGTACGAGCGGGTGCGCGCGATGGCGGAGAGCTCGAACGCCACGGCCGAGTAGCGGGCCGGGATCTCGGTCGAGTTCAGCATCTCGTCGAGCTTGGTGGCCTTGACCGGGACGATGCCCAGCAGCGGCCGGTCGATCGCGGAGCGGACGTCGTCGCCGCTGCGGAGGCGGCGGTCGAGGGCGGTCATCACGATCGCCACTCCCACGCCGACCACGGCGCCGCCGAGGATGCCGAGCGCGAGCAGGACGAGGATGCCACCGGTGACCGGCAGCTCCGGCGGGAGCGCCTGGCTGAGCACCTGGAGCTGGATCTGCGGGACGGCGACGCCGTTCGTGGTGGTCGTCGGGTCGGCCCCCTTCACGGCCGCGTCGAGCTGGGCGGCGACCGCGTTGGCGATGACCGCGGCCTGCTCGGGCGAGGGGTCGGTGGCCGAGATCGTGATGACCACGGACTCCGGCTCGGCGAGGACGGTCACGCGCTTGGCGAAGTCCTCGATGGGCTCGTCGATGCCGAGGCCGTCGATGACGCCCTGCAGGACGGTGTCCGAGGTGCCGAGGGCGACGGAGGTGACCGTGGCCTGGGAGGCGGCGCTGTTGGCCGCGACCCGGTCCGCGGTCGAGAGGACTCCGGACGAGGAGACCGCGACGTACACGCGTGCGTCCGCCTTGTACTGCGGGAGGAGGACGGCGTTGAGTACCAGGGCCGCCACGGCGCCGAGCAGAGCGAAGGCGACGATGTAGACCCACCTCCGGCCGATGCCGGCGAACAGTCCGTTCAAGGTCATGGTGTGTGGTGTCCCTTTCGTCGACTGCACCGGAGTGCAGGGGGTCTGACTGTAGCGTCGTGATGTGTCGTCCGCGTTGCGCGGACCCGGCCGCGAGGTTTCGCGCGGGAGCGGTGGATCAGAGGTGGGCCTGCAGGAAGGCGAGGATCGCCTTCTTGTTGTTCGGGGTGTTGTTCTGGAGCCCGTGGTGGCCGGAGCCGTCCACGCCGACCTCGGACGCCACTCCGGCGTCCTGCAGGGCGACCTGCATCGCGTCGGCCTGCTCGACCGGGACGAGCTCGTCCTCGGAGGTCAGCCAGATCTGCGGGGCGTCCGTGGAGTCGACCGAGGTGATCGGCGACGCGGGGATGCTCTGCGGGCAGGTCGTCGAGTCGATCTCGTCGCAGTCCAGGTAGGAGAGGATCTGCTCCTTCGCCTCGGGCACCGGCGTGCCCAGCGACATCCCGGTCTCGGTCATGTCGGCGACCGCCGAGAAGGCGACGACCGTCTTGACCCGCGAGCCCTCGGTGAGGGAGCCCTCGCCGAGCGTGCCCATGGTCGCTCCGATGATCGCTCCGGCGGAGCTGCCCATCACGCCGATGCGGGCGGGGTCGAGGCCGAAGCGCGTGACCTGCGCGGGCTCGCGCAGCCACTCCACGGCGGCCTGCGCGTCCTCGATCTGGCCGGGGTACCGGCTGTCCTGGAGGAGGCGGTAGTCGACGGAGACCGAGACGAAGCCGCGCTCGGCGTAGTACTCGCAGAGCTCGGTCATCCCGCCCTCGTCGCGGGCGCCGTCGACGAACCCTCCGCCGTGCAGCATCAGCAGCGCGGGGCGGTCGGTGCCGCCCGCGGTGGGGAGGCAGGCGTCGGCCTTCAGCGAGACGCCGTCGACCGAGCGGTACTCGATCGCCTTCTCCGTCGTGAAGCCGTCGGGCGTGCGGACGGGCTCGGGCTGCGAGGAGCAGCCGGCCAGCCCGAGGGCGACGGCCACGACGGCCGCCAGGACTCCGGCTCTGCGTGCTCGTGTCGTCTTCACTCGTGGGACTCCGCTCTCTTCTTCTCGTAACTGGGGGAGGTGCCGGGCTCATCGGCCGGGACCGCGACGGGATCGGAGACGACTCCGGGGCCGCGCGCAGGGACGGGCACGGGCTTGCGCCGCTTGCCGGGGCCGCCGAGGGCGGCCGGGGGGACGTAGATCCACTTGACCTTCGAGAGGTAGCGGGTCACGAAGAGCGAGAGGACGACCGCGAGCACCATCACGACCAGCAGCAGCGGCACCTCGAAGCCGCCGATCTCGGAGCGGTCCTCGGGGAGGATCACCCGCAGGATCGTGATGGCGATCACGATGAAGTAGAGGTGCAGCAGGTAGATGTGCAGGCTGCGCTCGCCGCAGATCGTGAAGAAGTTCAGGAATCGCACTCGGGAGAGGGCCCGCGACACGAGGATGCCCATCGCGACGGCGGCCATCTGGCCGGCGAGGGCGAGGAACGGCACCCAGCGGATCGGGAAGAGGAAGAGCACCGCGCTCAGCACGACGAAGACCGGAGTGACGTAGAGGAACGCGCGGCTCCCCTTCTGCTCGACGAAGTCGATGATCCTCTTCGAGTAGAGCGTGCCCACCAGGAAGAAGACGAACAGGGCGCCGATGCGGTTCCAGCCCACGTTGGTCGTGTTGAGGAGACCCGTGGTGAACATCGTCCCCATCACCGCGGCGAGGGCGACCTGCACGCGGTGGTCGACCTTGCGCAGGAGCCACGCGCCGAGCGTGAAGAGCACGAGGCCGTAGATGAACCAGTAGCTGCTGCTGGGCCAGAAGAACAGCAGGAGCAGGTTGAGCGGGTCGGTCGCGGGGAGCTCGCCGAGTCCGCCGTTCGCGAGCGGCACGACCAGGTAGAAGGCCATGCGGATCACGGACCAGACCACGTAGAGCCAGAGCAGCGGGTACAGCCTGCGGCGCCAGAGGTCGCCGAAGCTCCAGGTGCGGATGCGCGAGCCGAAGAGACCGGACACCAGGAAGAAGAGGGGCATCGGGAACAGCTCGAACACGACCTTGATGCGGCCGAGAGTGTTCTCGACCCCGATGTCACCGAGGTACAACGACGTGTGGTAGTACACGACCATCAGGATGGCGGCACCCTTGGCGAAGTCCACCCATTCGCGTCGGGCCCCGCCCGCAGGCTTCAGCAGCTTCATTCTCTCCCCCTTGTGCCCGGTCGTACCGCTCGTGAATTCCATCCGAGGTGAACAAGGCTCAGAGAAGGACGCAGGCTCGGTCGCAGAATGCGACCGAGGATCAAGACTAAGGGTGTATCGTCCGCGCCGCACATTCGACGGAATAGTGACGAGGACTCGATTGCCGGGAAGCGCACTCCGGCCTCTCCGCTCACCATGGAGACGACGGTCACCGGCGTCCGTTCCCGGCGCTCATCGCCGCTCGGTAGAGCGCGGGCGCCGCGGCGGCGAGCCCGAAGAGGACGGAGCGCTTGAGGTCGCGCCGGCGCACGAGCGCGACCAGGTGCCGGAGTCCCGCCTCGTCGTGCGCGGCCCGCCAGAGCCGGTCCGCCTCCTCGGGGCTGTGCGCGCCCGAGGTGGCGTCCTTGAAGCGGGAGAGCAGGGAGAAGCGCGCGCGGTAGTAGGAGTAGTCCTGCGAGTCGAGGATGCGCGGGTCGAGCCCGCGGGCCGTCCGCTCGATCACGGCGGCGAGCCCGGCGAGCGAGTCGGCGCGCTTCGCGCCCGAGCGGATGATCGAGCCGGAGCGGAGGCGGTACTCGTAGACGGAGTCGGGGACGACGACGACCTCGTCGGCCGCGGCGAGCAGCTGCGCGACCTGCGCCTGGTCCGAGTGCTGGCGGATCCGCGTGAACTCGATGCCGTCGAACAGCTCGCGGCGGAACAGCTTGTTCCAGAGGTGCCCGGTCAGCTCCCCGACCAGGAGCGCGGTGAAGGCGCCCCGGCCCGAGAGCGCGAGCGGGCCGCGCAGGGAGCCGACGGGCGTGGATCCGGTGGCGTCGACCGCGACCGCCTGGGCGACCACCACGTCGGCGCGGCCCGCCTCCCCCGCCGAGAGCATGGCCTCGACCGCGGTCTCCGGCCACTCGTCGTCGGCGTCGACCAGCCAGACCCACTCGCCGGCGGCCTCGCCGACGGCGCGCTCGCGAGCGGCGGCGACGCCCTGGTTCTCGTCCTGGCGGAGGTAGCGGATCCGCTCGTGCTCCTCGGCGAACGCGCGGCCGATCGCCTCGGTCCCGTCGGTCGAGGCGTCGTCGACCACGAGGATCTCGAGCTCGGCGTGGGTCTGCCGCAGCAGGCGCTCCAGGGCGGAGGCGAGGTGCGCCTCCTCCTGGTGCGCCGGGACCACCACCGAGACGAGGGTCACTTCTGCCCCACGACCCGGCGGAGCACCGTCTCGAGGTCGCGGCCGCTGGACTCCAGCGAGAAGCGGTCGAGCCAGCGGTCGATGCCGGTGATCTCGAGCTCGCTCGCGCGGATCAGCGCGTCGGCGAGGTCGGAGGCGGAGGGGGTGAGCGCGAGCTCGCCGGTCAGGCCGGGGACGATCGCGTCCGCGACTCCGAGCGCCCCGGACACGGCGACCGAGGGGACGCCGGCGGCGGCCGCCTCGACCAGCACGTTGCCGAAGCCCTCGCGCAGCGACGGGAGCAGCACGACGGCGTTCTCGTCGAAGTGGTGGAACCAGTCCTCGACCCAGCCCATGTCCTGGAAGTCCACGCCGCGCGCGGTCGCCTCCGCCTTCATGCTGCCGAGCAGCGGGCCGCCGCCGAAGGAGACGACCTTCGCGGGGATGCCGCGGCGCTCCAGCTCCTCGGCCGCGAGGATCGCGAGCTCGGGGCGCTTCTGGACGACGAGGCGGCAGGGCAGCACGATCTGCAGGCCCGCCGCAGTGCCGGGGGTGCGCGAGACCTGGCGGGAGCGGTCGACCTTGGCGGTCGCCGGGTTCGGCACGACGGTGCAGCGCTCGCCCGAGACGCCGAAGCCGGCGACGAGCTCGCCCGCGACGGGGTGCGAGATCGCGATGACGTGGTCGGCGCGGCGGTAGAGCGTCTTGGCGAGCCCGAGCTGCACCTTCTGGGTCCTCGAGAAGCCCGGGATGCCGAGCGAGACGAGGTTGCGCTCGCTCACGATGGTCTTCGGGCGGTCCGCCTTCGCGGTCATCTCGGCCGAGGCCAGGAGCACGATGTTCGGGTAGCCCTGCAGGGCGACCGCGACGTCGGGGGTGCGGCGGCGGAACAGCTCCTTGAGCATCCGCGCCTTGCCGACGTGGCCCTTGCCCTCGCCGATGCGGTGCAGCACCGCGCCCTCGGGGAGGTACTCGTCGGTGCCCTTCACCGAGGTGGTGACGACGTCGACGTGGTGGCCCTGCTCGAGGAGCCAGCCCATCCAGGTGCGGGCGACGAACTCGGCCCCGCCGCCGTGCAGCGACGTGACGACGAACATGATCCGCATGCGCGGTCCCTTCTCCTGCGCCGCGCTCATCGCACGACCTCCGCGCCGAGGCCGCGGGTGTTGAGCGCCGAGAGGCGGCGCACCTCGGGCATGGCCGCGTCGATGGTGGCGCGCACGCCGCCGTCGCCCGGCTCCGCGAGGATGCGGTCGATCACCGGGAGGACGCGGTCGGCGAAGCCGGGGACCGGCTCGACGCACAGCTGCGGCAGGCCGATGAGGCGCATGATGCCCTCGACCTTGCCCTGGGTGGCGAGGGTGATCGCGGGGACGCCGAGCGAGAGCGACATGATCGCGAGGTGCATCCGCCCGGTGACGGTCAGCAGGGCGTCCTCGGCGAGGCCGCGGATCTCGGCGGGCATGAGCACGCGGTCGACGACGGTGACGCCCTCGGTTCCCACGCGCTCGGCGACCGCGCGGACGGCCACCTTGTCGTCGCCGATGGGGCGGGAGACGTGCGGGAGGAGCACGACGTGAACGCCGGCCGCGCGCAGGCGGTCGACGATGCGCTCGTACTCCGGCACCTGGTCGACCATGCCGGCGACGAGGGCGCTCGCGTTCACGAGCGCGAAGGGGACGCCCTCGGGCAGTCCCAGATCCTCGCGGAAGCTGCGGTCGCGGGTGCGCGCCGAGAAGACGATGTCGGTGACCTCCTCGACGCGCTGCACGCCGATGCTCCGGGCGCGCTCCGCCGAAAGCGGGTCGCGGAGCATCGGGACGACGCCGGCGCGGGAGGCGGCGATCAGGGAGCGGCGGGCGGCGAGGCGGGCCGCCGCGTTCCAGGAGAAGCCGAGGACGCGCGTGGGCACCCCTGCCTCGGCGGCGGCCTGCGCGAGCAGGGAGCGGCGGACCGAGCCGCGGAGGCTGTACTTGCCGTCCATCATGTCAGCGCCGACGACCGAGACCGAGCGGGCGCGGCGGATCAGCGCGGCGTAGGCGCGGAGATCGGCGGCGTGCGCGTCGCCCACTCCGTAGACCAGGTGCGGGAGCTCGACGACCTCGACCCGGTCGGCCTGCTCCTCGGGGATCACGACGTCGCCGGCGTAGCGCTGGACGACCACGACGGGGCCGGTGGTGTTCTCGAGGAACGCCTCCAGCATGGCCTGGTCGCCGATGTTGCCGCTGCCGGGAGCGGCGATCACGAGGTGAGACTCGGGCTCGGGTCGGAGGTCCGCGAGGGCGGCGCGGAGCACCGCCGCGTCGCGTCGGGCGGGCAGGCGGGTCGTCGTGACGAAGTCCTTCTTCCAGGACTTGACGACGCCGAGCTTGAGTTTCATCGATCTCTTTCGGTGGGAGGAACGGCGGCGGGAGGCCGCTCGGAGTCGGGGATGCCGGCCGTGACGGCTCCGTCGACCAGCGCGCTGTCGCCGGTGGGGCTGATGGCGTCGACCGTGGCCGGGGCCGGAGCGGCGGCCGGGCGGCTGCGGCGGAAGTGGCGGCGCAGGTCGGCGAGGCTGAGGATCTGGCGGCGGAACGCGGGGAGGATCAGCATCCAGAGCCCGACCCCGACCAGGACGGCGGCGCCGCCCAGGAGGAGGCGGAGGACGGGCTGGTCGGCGGCGATCCAGACGGTGGAGAAGTAGGCGCCCACCGTGATCGAGCCGAACGTGATGCCGCTGCGGAGGCCGTTGGTGAACATCTCGCGGACGGGGGCATCGGAGGTGCGGCCGATCCAGATCAGCGCGGTCGGCCAGGTGAGGGCCAGCGAGCCGGCGTACGCGACCGCGACGCCCGTCACTCCCCAGTTGGAGCCGAGCAGGATCAGGACGACCATCAGCGGGCGGGTCGCCAGGCTGTACCAGACGCTCTGGCGCACGAGACCCTTGGCGAGGAACACCCAGTTGGAGCAGTACGCCGTGGCCTGGAAGAACCCGGCCACGAGCAGGATCTGGAAGATCGGGACCGAGGCGAGCCAGCGCTCCCCCACCAGGATCCGGATGACCGAGTCGGACTGGGAGCCGAGGACGGCGAGCACGAGGCCCATCGCCGTCAGCATCGCCGACTGGCCGAAGAGGATGAACGTGCGGAACCGCTCGCGCTCGTCCTGCAGCTTGGACAGCACGGGCAGTGCCACGCGCTGCACCGGAGAGTTCAACTGCTGCAGCGGCAGCATCATCAGCTGGAACGCGCGGTTGTAGAGGCCGAGGTCGACCGGGCCGAAGCGCGCGCCGATGATGACGGAGTCGACGTTCTTGCTCACGTAGGTCAGCGCCTGGGTCGCGAAGACCCCGCCTCCGTAGCGGAGGAAGTGGCCCATCGCCTCGCCGCGGCGGTAGCGGCCGGGACGCCAGCCCGTGATGAAGACCAGCATCAGCACGCTGATGAGCGGCTGCACGATCTGGCTCCCGGCCAGCGCCCAGTAGCCGGCGCCGCCGAGCGCCATCAGCACGCCGACCACGAGGCCCAGCACCTGGGCGACGATGTCGACCAGGGTGATCTTCACGAAGCGGAGGTGACGGGCGAGGTCGGCGCGGAACTGCGTCGAGATTCCGTTGAGGAGGAACGTCGAGGAGAGCACGACGGTCAGCAGCTGGAGCCGGTCGTCGCCGTAGAGGGCGGCGATCGGCCAGGAGGCCGCGATGACCACCAGGGTGAGGGTGAGGCCGATGCCCGAGTTCATCCAGAACAGGTTGCTCTTCTGGCCCGGCGTGATCTCCTTCGCCTGGATGGCGGCGGAGGAGAGGCCGAAGTCGCGGAAGATCTCGCCGATGCCGATGATCGCCGTGACCATCGCGAGCAGGCCGTAGTCGGCCGGCGAGAGCAGGCGCGCGAGGATGACGATGCCGCCCAGCTGGACGGCGATGCGGATCGCCTGCCCGCCGATGGTGACGGCGGCGCCGCGGCTCGCCGAGCGGCTGAGGCTCGGTGACGGCTTCTGCGTGGTCCCGGTCATCGGGTCGAGCCCTTCTTGGTGGCGATCGCGCCCTCGTAGGCCTTCTTGAGCTGGAGTCCGAGCACGTCCCAGTCCCGACCGGAGAGGGCGGGGAGCCCCTCCGGCGGCCGGGTGCGCGTGCGCTCGAGAGCGGCGGTGATCAGCTCGGGGGTGAGCTCGCCGTCGTACTCGATCACCCAGTCGCTGCCGACCTCCTCGGCCAGGGCCGTGTTGGTGGGCGTGCGAGGCACCAGGATCGGCCGGCCGAGCGACAGGGCGACCAGGATCGAGCCGGAGTTGTGCATCTCGCGGTAGGGAAGGACGATCAGCTCGGCCCGGCCGATCTCGTCGACCATCTCGGCGTCGTCGACCCGGCGGAGCGTGGTGCGCACCCGGGTGTCGCGGGCGGCCCGCTCCTCGACCAGCTCGCGCTGGCCCGTGCTGGGGCTGCCGACGACGTGCAGGGAGAGGGAGTCGTCCTCCACGCCGCGGAACACGTCCATCAGCTCGACGACGCCCTTGTACGGGCGGATGATGCCGAAGTAGAGGACGCGGCCGTGCTCGCGCTCGGGCAGCGGGTGCTGCGCGAACTGGTCGCGGTAGTGGCCGTGCAGCACGGTGACGGCGGGCGCCCGGCCGGGAGCGACGGTCGTCGGGTTCAGGCGGACGAACAGGTCGGTCGCGCGGTCGACCCGGGCCAGCGAGCGGCGCTCGGCGGCGGGACCGAGCTCGTGCGGGTGCAGGTTGTGCACCGTCCGCACGAGCGGGATGCGCTGGAGCGCGAGGCGCACCAGCAGCACGTCGAGGGCGCGGCGGCGGAGGAAGCGGTGCAGCGGGCTGCGGCCGCGGATCATCAGCTCGGGCCAGTGCACGTGCAGCACGTCGTAGTCGGCGAGCAGGGCGCTGCGCCAGGAGAAGAACAGCAGCTCGACGCCGGGCGCCAGGCCGTCGACGATCGAGTCGACGTACTGCGTGGTCGAGTCCGGCGGCGCGAGCGACTGCTGGACGACGAGCGCGGCCGGCGACGAGTCGTTCCTGCGGGCGAGGCGGCTCATCGCTCGCCCCGCATCCCGACGGCCATCGGCGCGTCGAAGATCCTCGCCCCGAGGGGCTGGCGCATCCGGATGCCCTTCGAGAAGTCGGGGACGTGCACCGGGTTGAGGCAGATGATGACGAGGAATCCCAGGAGCAGGTGGCTGGGGCGGACCGCGTCGATGGCGTTGTAGCCGGCGAGGCAGACCATGAAGCCGAGCAGGCCCGCCGCAGGACCGACGTCGCGACGGCTGAGCGTGGCGCCGAACATCGCGGCCACCATGATCACGAAGAGCAGCAGGCCGGGGATGCCGACGCTGATCAGCAGCTGCAGGAACGAGTTCTCGATGACGACGTCCGAGAACCGCCTGCCGCTGATGCCGGACGTCGCCGCTCCGGAGCCGAGCCAGTGCGTGAGCTCGGCCGCCTTCAGCGACACGGTCACCGCGAGGTCGCGGGCGCCGGCCGAGATGGAGGCGTCGAGGTTGTTGTTGCGGGCGGTGACGGGCTCGAAGTTCAGGACTCCGACACCCGCGACGAGCCCGGCGATCAGGATCGAGCCGGGCCGGAGCAGCGAGCGGTTCGGGTTGAGGAAGCCCACGGCGACGAGCGCGACGACGACCGCGACGGCGATGGCCGCCATCGGTCCGCGCGAGACGGTCGCGACGACGCCGCCCGAGGCCAGGATGCCCAGCAGCAGGTCCGACTTGCGGGAGCCCTGGAGCCAGGAGCCGAACGCGAGACCGGCGCCCACCGTGAGGAAGGTGCCGGCGAGCAGCGGGTGGCCGAAGGTGATCTCGGCGCGGTAGAGCGACCAGTGCTGGTCCTGCTCGTAGCCGAGGGCGCCGTAGACGGCACCGAGGATCGGGGAGCTCTGCGCGACCAGCTCGAGGGCGGCGTAGAGGGCGAGCAGCCCCGAGAGGATCACCCACGTCTTGCGCAGCAGCACGGCCTCGCGCTGGGCGTCGAAGACGAGCATCGGCACGCCCACGCAGATCGCGAAGCTGAACATCCACGAGACGCCCTCGGTCGCGTAGGAGCTGCGCACCGTCGCCAGGGCCGACCAGAGCATGAGGGCGATGAACGCGAGGATCACCACGGCCCGCCACGGGGAGAGCACGAGCTCGCGGGTCCACGCCTTGACGGGGGCGCGCCACAGCTCGGGAGCGAGCCCGCGCCGGATCGCCCAGATCACGAGGATGACGGCCCAGAGCGTCATGCGGAACGTCAGGGTCGAGGGGGTCAGCGGCGTCGGGACGAGCGCGAAGAACGCGAGCGCCATCGCCGGCAGCCAGTGCGCGGGGACCCGCAGCAGCACGTAGGCTCCGACGATGCCGCCGACTCCGGCGGCGATCACCAGGAGGCCGGTGCCCGGCTCCCGGGTCGAGAAGATGTACCCCATCCCGAGGACGATCACCAGGGCGACCGAGAAGAGCGCGCCGACGAGGAGTCGTCGCGGGAGGATGTCGATCACGTCAGGGAGTCCTTCTGGCGTCGGAGCGGAGTGGTGGAGGAGGGGGCGGGCGGTGCGGCACTCACGGGAGTGGTCCCGTCGGCCTCGATGAGGATCGCGATGCCCTCGCGAGCCGCCTCTCGGCGGCTGGGACGCCTGCGATGCCGTGCCCTCCTCCTCCACTGCTCGACCCTGGCGCCGACCCCCGGGGAGGAGGGGTCGCGTCGGTCCTGCCGCGGATCAGGCGGGGCCCTCCTGGAGCCAGCGGCGGAAGGTCCCGACCGAGTCCTTGTTGGTGAAGTCCGGGACGACATGGCCGCCCTCGTAGCCGGCGCTGTTGTGGTAGGCGATCGTCGCCTCCTTGGCGACGGGGAGCGCGAGGCGGCGGAGGCGTCCGCCGTGCAGCTCGGCAGGAGCGAGCTGGTCGGCCGTGCCGGCGCTGACGCGCAGACGCATGCCCTGCCAGGCGGACTGCGGCAGCCGGGCGGGGTTGGTCGCGCGCATCAGCGCCCGGTCTCCGCCGTACACCGCGAGGACGCGGTTCGGCTGGCTGTCGTCGCGCGCCGCGAGGTCCTCGACGTCGAAGACGCTGCTGGCGTGGTAGGCCCCGTAGATGTTCGGCACCATCTTCTTCGCGTAGGCCCAGCACATCATCGCGCCGCCGCCGGAGTTCGAGCGGAGGAAGCTCCCGCGGACGTTCCAGAGGCTCTGCACCCAGGCTGTGGCGGCCGTCTGCACGGCGAGCGCCGTGGGGTTGGTGTAGTTGCTCGGGCCGCCGAAGTCCGGGCAGATGCTGACGAAGCCCAGGTCGACGAGCGGATCGGCCGAGTAGAAGTAGGCCTTGTCGAGCGCCCTGAAGCTGCTGCCGCTGGCGTGGTAGAACCAGGCGACCGGCACCGAAGAGCCTGATTTCGGCTTCGCCGAGTGCGGGACGAAGAGGCGGGTGGAGTCGCTGCCGATCTTCACATCGATGATCTCGTAGGGCTTGTTGCCGCTCTTCGAGAACTTGGTGTCGAGGCGCGAGACCTCGCCCGGGAGCCTCGGGATCACGCTGTAGTTCGGCGCGGCGAGCGCCGGGGTCGCTACGAGAGCGGAGGCGGTCGCGGCGGCTCCGACAGCGGAGGCGGCGAGCAGGAGGCGGCGCGAGAGGCCGCGCGGGGTGTCAGTCATATCGAGAATCCTTCGGAGCTTTCGCCATCAGTGTCGAGTCGGCCGACCATTCCGAATTCGACGCACATGAAGTGACGTCCGGCCCCCCAACCCATTCGAGAGTGTACGGGCCGCGGATGACGCGTGGATGTCGTTCTCATCACGTCTGGTCGCTCGGGCGGGGATCAGCGGGAGGAGGGGAAGAGTCGGCGGGAGAGGCCCGAGGACTTCTCGGCCGTCTCGTGCACCACGAAGGGCACGGCGGAATCGGCGGAGACGACCCGCCTCGCCGCGGCGAGTTCGAGCGTCTCGCGGGAGAGGCCCTCGATGTCGACGGTGACCGCGAGGCCGGAGTCGGCCAGGCGCGTGGCGATCTGCACCTGGTGGTCGTCGACGTGCTCGCCGAACGAGGCGCGGCGCGGAACCAGGATCGGCACCCGGCCCTGCTCGATGGCGCTGAGCGCGGTGCCCACTCCCCCGTGCGCGATGACGACGTCGGCCGCCTTCATCGCGGCGTTGAGCTCGTCGTGCGGCACGGAGTGGCGGCCGTCGATCCCGAGCCCGGAGACGTCGTTCGCTCCGGTCTGCCAGAGCACCTCCACGCCCTCGAGCAGCGGCGCGAGCGCGGCGAAGAAGCGGGGGAACGGGTAGCCGTCCTGCGTGCCGACCGAGACCACGGCGCGGCGGATCGGCTGCGGGACGACGTCCTCGACGCGGTAGGTGTCGAAGATCGAGCCGCCGAAGCTCCAGCGGTCGTCGGCCCAGGAGCGGTACTGGGTGTAGGTCGAGACGGCGGGGACCCGGGCGAGGATCCGACCGGTCATCGACGGGCCGAGCACGCGGGCGGCGCTCTCGATGTAGTGCGCGGGGATGCCGCGCGAGGCCGCGAGCGGCAGGAAGGAGAGGGCGGGGCTGGCGCCGGTGCTGAAGACGGCGTCGAAGGACCCGCGGGCCAGCAGGGAGCGGCCGATCATCGCGTTGCGGAGCACCGGCACCACGGCGCGGGGCGGCGGATCGGCGAGGTGGGTCACGCGCCGGTCGGCGAGGAGGGTGCGGCTGAGGGCGCTGTCGACGGTCGCCCAGTGCTGCTCCTCCGGGTCGACTCCGAGGAGCCCCGAGAGGGCGAACATCTCCTTGAGATGTCCGCCGCCGGAGCAGACGAAGAGATACGAAGCCATACGCGCCTTCACTGGTGATGATCGAGATAACAGGCGTGTGGATGATCGATCGTCCGCCGAGAACGACCCCCCGGTCCCTGGTGCAGAAGTCGCCCGATCATAGCAGGGAGGGTCCCCGAGGGGCACTTCTCTGAGAGAACTGTTCACCTCGCCGGAAAGCGATAGCGGCTCATTCGACAGGCGATATCCGCTCACTTCTCCGGAGGGTGGAAAGCGATATTCGCTCGACTCGGGGATGACCGGGAACGTCGCTCGGCACCCCGATAGCGGACCGGCCGATTCCCGTCGATCACCTGCACCGCACGGGCCGCGCGCGTAGCGTCGGACCACCGGCGCAGAGGCCGGTCGACCCAGGAGGAGCGCCATGAGCGACAACGAGCAGAACAGCCCCGTGATGGACGGAGCCGAGGACGCCAGCAACGACGAGAAGCTCGGCGGCCTGATCGACCAGGTCGAGCACGACCACGGAGCCGAGGGCGCCGGCGCGATGGCCGAAGCGCTCCGCGACCGCGCCGACGAGACCGACACCGAGATCACCGAGGAGTCGGACGCGTCCGGCCCGGTCGAGGACAGCGGCACCGCCCAGGTCTGAGCGACGGGGCCCGGAGGACGACTCCGGGCCCCGATCCCTGATCGCTGGGGAGAGCGGTGGGCCCTCCGGATCGCTCGTCAGAGCGGCCCGGCGAGCGCCGCCCGATGTGCACCGGAGCGGCCCGATGAGCGCCGCCCCACCCCCAAAGCCCTGTTTGACGGTGCGGGAGCCGCCGGTCACCATGGCCGCATGTCCTCTCTCGACGAGCTGCGCGCCACCGCGCATCCGATCCGCCTCCGCCTGCTGTCCCTGGTGACGGGAGCGGCGATGAGCGCCGCGGAGGCCGCCCGCGAGCTGCAGCTGTCGCAGGCGACGGCGAGCTACCACTTCCGCGTGCTGGAGCGCGCCGGGCTCGTGGCCGTCGTCGAGACCGTGCGCCTGCGGGGCGGCGAGGCGAAGAGGTACCGGCACGAGGCCTCCGGAAGGCCCTTCGACGTGACCGCGTCAGTGGACGCCGGGCCGGAGGAGGAGCGGGACCTGCACCTCGAGGCCCTGATCGAGGAGCTCCGGCGGCGCTCGTCGAGCCGGGCGGACGGTCCTCAGCTCTCGACGGACGCGGAGCTCTGGGTCGACCCCGAGGTCTGGCGGCGGGTGGTGCGGCACGTCGGGGAGGCGTCCGCGCTGCTGCACGCGGCGGCCCGGCCGCCGAGGACGCCCGGGACCGCGCCGGTGTCGATGACGACCGCCATGTTCCCGCTCCGCCGGCCGTGACCCGCGACGGGCGCGGGCCGATGGCGCACGGTCCTCTCGCGCACGGCCCCTTCCGCTGGCTCCTCGCCGCCCGCACGACCGGCGTCCTCGGCAACGCCGTCGCTCCGATCGCCCTGGCCTTCGCCGTGCTGGACCTGACGGGCTCGCCGACGGACCTCGGACTCGTCGTCGCCGCGCGCTCCCTCGCCAACGTCGCCGTCCTGCTGCTCGGCGGCGTCCTCGCCGACCGGCTCCCCCGCTCCGTGATCCTCGTCGGCACCTCGCTCGCGGCGGCGGCCACTCAGGCCGCGGTCGCCGTGACGGTGATCACGGGGACGGCGACCGTCCTGGCCCTGGTCGTGCTCAGCGTGCTCAACGGCGCCGTCGCGGCGATGAGCCTGCCCGCCGCGGCCGCCCTCGTCCCCGAGACGGTGCCGGTCGGCGAGCTCCGCCCGGCCAACGCCCTGCTCCGCCTGGGCCTGAACGCCGGGAGCATCGTCGGCGCCTCGGGCGGGGCCGCGCTCGTCGCACTGGTGGGTCCCGGGTGGGGGCTGGCGGTCGACGCCGCGGGCTTCGCCCTGGCCGCCGTCCTCTACTCCCGTGTGCGGCTGCCGCGGACGGTCCGCTCGGGCCCGGGCGCCTCCGTCCTCGCCGACCTCCGCGAAGGGTGGCGGGAGTTCACGAGCCGGCGCTGGGTGTGGATCGTCGTGGCGCAGTTCACCGCCGTCAACGCCGCGTTCGTCGGCGCGACCACGGTCCTCGGCCCGGTCGTCGCCGACCGGTCCTTCGGCCGAGCGGCATGGGGACTCGTGATCGCCGCGCAGACCGTCGGCCTGGTGATCGGGGCCGTGATCGCGCTGCGCTGGCGGCCCCGCCGGGCGCTCGGGGCGGGCGTCGCCCTCATGGCGGTGACGGCCGTCCCGGTCGCCGCCCTCGGGATCCTCCCGGCGCTCCCCGCCCTCCTCCTCGCCTTCGCCCTCGGCGGAGTCGCGCTCGAGATCTTCGCCATCGCCTGGGACCAGTCGCTGCAGACCCACGTCCCCCGCGAGGCGCTCGCCCGGGTCTACTCCTACGACATGGTCGGCTCCTTCCTCGCCGTGCCGCTCGGGGAGGCGCTCGTGGGCCCGCTCGCCGACCTCGTCGGGCTCGACCGCACCCTGCTCGGCTGCGCCGCGGTCGTCCTCGTCGCCTCGCTCCTCGCGGCCTCCAGCAGGAGCGTCCGCGGGGTGGGCACGGACCGTCCGCGGCCGCAGACGCTCTAGCGCGTCACGGGAGGCGCGGGTGCGCAGGAAGGGGCGCACCACCCGGAGCCCGGGGGAAGGCAGCTCCAGGACGCCGTCCCAGGTGGCGGGGACGTCGGGGAAGCCGTGCACGAGCACGAGCGGAGTGCCGTCCTCCGGTCCCTCGTCGAGGTAGTGGACGTCGGTGAAGCGCGTGGACAGGACGCGCGCACCCGTCCCCTCCTGCTCCGGCCCGTCCGAACGGGAGTGCCGCGGCCCGCTCACGGGCGGTAGAGGGAGTCGACGGGGACCTCGCGGCTCGAGCCGTCCCGGGTGGTGATCGTGACCGTGCCGGCGGGCCCGGCGGCGAGACCGTCGGACGAGGGCCACCAGGCGGTCCAGGAGCCGCCCTCGAGGGTCGCGACGACCGGCTCGACGCCGGCCTCGTTCAGCACCACCGATTCCACGTCCGCGCCCGCGAAGCCGACCGCGTAGATCAGAGCGGCGTCCCCCTCTCCGAAGGTGCCGGCCGAGCTGAGCTGGACGGCGTCCGCGGCGAGGGGGCCGGCCGGTGCGGCGTCCGCCACCTCCCACATCCCCGCGCCGTTCCCGGCGCTGAGGCAGTAGTAGAGGGAGTCGTCGAAGCGGTAGATCATCGAGGCGGCGTCGCCGCGCGCGTCGAGGTGCGAGACCTCCGCCGGCCCGGCCTCGCCGTTGGGGCTCTGCAGGTTCGTCGCACACCACTGCGTCGCCGACTGCCCGAGCTCGGAGCTCGGCAGGAGGCGCTCGGGGATCGCGGTCCAGGAGGCGAGCACCGCGCGGTTCAGCCCGACGGAGCCGGTGCCGGGGATGAGACCCGGGACCACGACGATCACCGCGGCTGCGGCTGCGGCGGCCAGGAGCACGGTCGCCGCGCCGGCGACGGCCCAGTCGCGGGGGCGGAAGAAACGGGGAGCGGCCGCGTCCTCGCTGACCAGGATCTCGCCGAGGAGCGCGTCCCGACGTGCGGCCTCGGCAGCGGAGAGAGGGGTGCGGGGCTCGGCGTCGTGCGCGCGGAGCAGGTCGAGGAGCTGGTCGGTCATGAGAGGGTCCGTTCTGCCGTGCCGGAGAGGAGCGTGGAGTCGAGGGGGGCGAGCAGCGCCGCCAGCCGCCGCTTCGCGCGGGTGAGCCGCATCGCGTAGGCGGCCCGGGAGCAGCCGAGCACCTGCGCCGCCTCGGCCTGCGGGAGGTCCTCCCACACGTGGAGGGCCAGAGCCTCCTGCTCGGCGAGGGGCAGCCGCTTCCACGCGCTCTCCAGGTCGAGGCGGTCGCCGACCGACGGGTCGGCCTGCTCCTCCGGGGCGAGGGTCCCGATCCGCACGGCCAGCGCCTGCCGGCGGTTCTCGCCGCGGGCGGCGTTGAGGATCGCGTGCCGGGCGGTGCCGAACAGCCAGGGCCGCACGTTCTCCGGCAGGTCCTGCCGGCGACGCCAGGCGGCGAGGAAGGTCTCGCCGACGATGTCGTCGACCGTCGCGGCGGGAGCGCGGCGGCGGACGAAGCGGAGCAGGTCGTCGAAGTGGGCGCGGTACAGCTCGGAGAAGTCGTCTCGGGAGCGGATGCTCATGGTTCCCCTTTCGCGGAGTCACAGGTACATGTCCGGCTGCGGCGGCGATGCAACATCCGTGTCGGCGGGAGTCCCGCTGGGGCGGTGGCCGCGGCGTCCTGCGCGGCGCTCCGTGTCCGGGCAGGATCCACCGCGCGGGGGAGGTCCTGCGAGCGGCAGGCGGCGATCCGCATCGACCGCACGCCGGAGAGGAGGGGCCCTCGGCGGGTGGCGGGCTGTCGGAGGGAGCAGCGGACGCGCGGTCATCCCCGAGGCGCACCGGACGCGACTCCCGGACGACGCACCGGACTCCTCCGGCCCGGGACTCTGGCAGAACGCCGCCGAGCCTCTGCTCCCGGCGCCCGTCCCGCCCAAGGAGACCTTCGTGAACCGCGCCCTCGCCCTCGCCGCCGCCTCAGCCCTCGTCGTCGTCGACGTCGTCCAGCGCGCCGCTGACGCCCGATGACCGGCTCCGGGAAGCCGGCCGGCGATCAGGCTCCGCTCCGCCTCGCGCTCGTGCACGTCGACTTCTGGTCGGCCGTGAAGCTCTCGTTCCTGCTCGGCCTCGCGCTCGCGATACTCGGCCTCGTCGCCGTCCTGGTCGCCCATCCGCTGCTCGTGCACTCGGACCTCTTCACTCAGGCCGACACGCTCCTCGGGCAGGTCGTCGGCGATCAGATCGACCTCGACGCGATCCTCTCGCTGCCGAACGTGCTGGGCTTCGCGCTCGTCGGAGCCGTGCTGAACACCGTCGTCGCCACCGCCCTGGGCGGGGTGGGGGCGCTGCTCTTCGGATCCGCCGCCGCCCTCGCGGGCGGGCTCCCGGTCGGCCTCGCTCGGCAGTGAGGGGCTCCGCTCCGACTAGGCCGCGAGCCCTCCCTCGGGAACCGGGGACGGACGGTCGTCACCGAGGAGCGGCGCCTGCTCGGGCTCAGCGGCGACGACCATGTCGCGCCCGGACGCGGGGGTGAGGAGCTCGCGCAGCCAAAGGCGATTCACGGCGTGCAGACGGGGATGATCGAAGCGGTATTCCAGCACCGCGTTCGGCTGCACGAGGATCGCGTGCGAGCGCGGCTCCGACTCCTGCAGCGTCCTCCAGGTCAAGCGGAACGGCTGCCCCTGCTCCATCCGCGCGCGCACGGCGATCCGCACGTTCGCGAGCGTCCGGTCCTCGAACTCGATCCGGCGCCGCCAGGCGCCGAAGATCAGCACTCCCACGGGGGCTCTCCTCATCGTGTCGGTCGAGCAGCCCGCAGAACGGCGGGGGCGGCGGGCGCGAGGCTCGCAGGGCCGGACCGCCATCGGACGGTCCTGTCGTGGGGACCGGAGTAGAGGTGGGTCCGAGGCTGGTCCCTTCCCGGAGGTGTGCGGACGGAGTGCGCTCCCGCGTCAGTCGGCGAAGATCGCGCCGACCGGCTCGCGCTTCTCGGCCTGGAAGCGGTCCTCGGCGCGGCCGAGAGCCCAGTAGGCCGAGAGCGAGAGCGCCCGGCGCTCCACGCCCCACTCGTCCTGCAGGAGGGCCCGCAGCTGCTTCATCGCGGTGCGCTCGCCGTGCGCGAAGACCTCGAGCACGCCCTCGGGCCTCGGCTCGGCCCGGACGGCCGCGACCAGCGCCCGGCCGGCCTCGAGACCGCCGCGGTGCAGCCAGCGCACCTCCACTCCGGCCGGAGCGGGAAGCGCGAGCTCGTCGGCGGCCGAGTCCACCTCGATCAGGACCAGGCCGCGCGCGTGCGCGGACATCCCCTCGAGGGCGGAGGCGATCGCCGGCAGAGCGGAGTCGTCGCCGAGCAGCAGGTGCACGGCCTCGGGGTCGGCGCTCGGCGACCAGGCGCCACCGGGCGCGGAGAGCGCGATCCGGTCGCCGGGAGCCGCGGCGAGCGCCCACGGTCCCGCCACCCCTTCGTCGCCATGCACGACGAAGTCGACGGCGATCGAGCGCCGCTCGAGGTCGACCGAGCGGACGGTGTAGGTGCGGCGCACGGGCAGCTGCTCGGGGGCGACGCTCGCCCGGAGCGCGTCGAGGTCGAAGGGCGGCTGGAGGTCGGAGCCGCGCGGCGGGAGCAGGAGCTTCACGTAGCGGTCGGTCGCGGCGAGGCGCTCGGGGTCGGACTCGGCGAGGAACGCGTCGAGCCCGTCGCCGCCGAGGTGCACGCGGACCAGGTGACCGGTGAGGCGCTCGGTCCGCAGCACGGTGAGCACGTGCTGGCTGCGGGCGCGGCGCGGGCGGTCGGGGGACGGGGCGGCGTCGGTCATCCGCCCAGCATGCCCGGTCGTGCTCGGTGCGGGCCGAGTGCAGGCCGCTCGCGGGCGGGCGCCGAGGGGTCACGATCGGTCGCTTCGGGAGGGAGGAAGGAGCCGTTCGTGACGCATCGGAGCAGGCCGATGCGAGGCCGGGACGTCGCGGCGGTGCCGAGCGCGAGGCGGCGGCGCGGGCGCGCGTACGGACGAGTGGGCGCCGAGGGGTCACGAACGGTTGCTTCGGGAGGACGGAAGGAGCCGTTCGCGACGCATCGGAGCAGGCCGGGACGTCGCGGCGGCGCCGAGCGCGAGGCGGCGGCGCGGGCGCGCGTACGGACGAACGGGCGCCGAGGGGTCGCGAACGGTCGCTTCGGGAGGACGGAAGGAGCCGTTCGTGCCGCATCGGAGCAGGCCGAGGGCACGGACGGGGCATTGCGGCGGGGATCCGCGCGAGGCGGCGGCGCGGGCGGGCGCTGATCCGTCGCTCACGGCCTGCGGAGGAGCGCAGGACGGGCCGTCCGCGACGGATCGGAGCGGGCCGGGCGCGACTGGGCGCCGCCCGCGGAGCGAGCGCGGGCCTGCCGGAGGGCGCCGGGCGTCGATCCGTCACGAACGGCCCGTGCGGGAGGACGGAACGGGCCGTCAGCGACGGATCGGAGCGGGCGGCCGGAGGCCGGGCCGACGGAGCGGAGCGGACAGCAGCGCCCGTCGGCGGAGCGGGCGGCGCCGCGGCCGGTCAGCGACGGCTGGGAGCGGGCGGCCGGAGGCCCCGGCCGACGGAGGGGAGCGGACAGCAGCGCACGTCGGCGGAGCGGGTGGCGCCCCGGCCGACGGCCCGGCGGGCGGCCGGTGGCGCGAGGTGCGCTCGCGCGGGGCGCGGCGGCGGGGGCGCGCCTACTCTCGCGGGATGACTGCGACGGCTCCGCGACTCCGGCACGACCGACTGGTCGCCCCCGACGTGCTGCGCGGAGTGGCGGTGGCTGCCATGCTCGTCGCGCACGCGATGCCGCTCGTGCCGAGCGCGCGCACGGGAGTGGTCGGGTTCCTGGCGTGGAACGTCAACGATCTCGCGTCGCCGCTGTTCGCGCTGGTGATGGGGATGTCGGCGGCCCTGGTGCTCGCGCGGCCCGGTGCCTCGCCCGGGCGGGTGCTGCTGCGGAACGCGATCCGCGGCGCGGTGCTCGTGGCGCTCGGCGTCTGGCTCGAGACCTGGGGCAGCTGGATCGCGATCGTGCTGCAGTACCTCGGCGTCGTGCTCGTGCTCGGCACGCCGCTGCTGCTCCTCCGCTCCCGGACGATCGCCGCGCTGGCCGCTGTGCTCGCGCTCGCCGCCGGGCCCGTGAACGCCGCGGTCGCCGCCGCCGCATCCGGCTCTCCGCTCGCCCTCTGGCTCTTCAGCGGGCCGAGCTACCGCGCGACCAACCTGCTCCCCTTCTTCCTCCTCGGAGCCCTGCTGCTGCGGCACGGCGCGCAGCGGGACCGGCTGCTGCCGGTGCTCGCGGCGGTCGCGGTCGTCGCGTATCCGGTGCGGCCGCTGGTCGCGCTCCTGCTCGGCGTGGAGTCGCCCTCCGGCAGCCTCCCGGACACCCTGCACGACCTCGGGCTCGTGCTCCTGGCCTACGTCGCGGTGGTGCTGTCGACCACGTCGCGCTCCCCCGCTGTCCAGCGGCTGCTGGTGCCGCTCCGGGCGATCGGCACGCTCGCGCTCTCGGTCTACGTGCTGCAGGTGGCTCTCGTCGCGGCGCTCGCGCGGGCGGGCCTCGGCTACTCCGCCGACACTCCGCTCGCCGCTCTCGCCCTCGTGCTCGGGCTGTGCGCGGCCGCCGTGCTGTGGTGGCGGTTCCTCGGTGCGGGCCCCGTCGAGCGGCTGACGGCGCGGCTCACCGGGCTCGTGCCGCGCTGAGCCGCCCGGCCGCCCGGCTGGGTCCGCGGCGAGGACCTGAGCCCGCTGCGGTCCGCGGCGAGCTCGCCTGAGCTCGCGTCGGACCGCGGCGAGTTCGCCTGAGCTCGCGAGGTCCGCGGCGACCTCGGCTGAGCCCCCGACGCCCGACGGCCCGTACACGGGCGCAGGCCGCCGGGCGTCCCCTCCCTCAGCGCGCGAGCGCCGACGCCTCCTTCGCGAGGGCCGGGCCGTGCGCCGCGAGCACCAGGTCGCGCACCGCGGTGGCCGGGAGCGACGCGGCTCCGGCCGGCAGCAGGTCCGCGTCCGAGGCCAGCACGAGCGGAGTGTCCGACGACGAGGACGGCAGCCTCCCGTGCGTGCCGCGCACGAGCGACGCGTCCAGGGGCACCAGGTTCATCGCGTAGCGCAGCCCCAGTGCCTTCTTGGCCAGGTTGCCCGCCGCCTTCGCCTTCACCAGCGGGTCGGCCGGATCGAAGAAGAGCTCGGCCGGGTCGTAGCCGGGCTTGCGGTGGATGTCGACGCCGCGGGCGAAGTCGGGCGCGCGGTCGTCGTCGAGCCAGTAGTAGTAGGTGAACCACGCCCCCGGCCGGGCGACCACGACGAACTCGCCCGAGCGCTCGTGGTCGAGGCCGTAGCGGGCCTGCGCCTCCCGGTCGAGCACCTCGTCGACGCCGTCGAGCCCCTCGAGGATCGAGCGCACCCGCGGCAGGTCCGCCGCGTCCTGCACGTAGACGTGCGCGACCTGGTGGTCGGCGACGGCGAACGCGCGCGACGTCCACGGGTCCAGCTGCTCGCGGCCGTCCTGCACGTAGACCTCGAGCAGGCCCTCGCGGCGGAGCGCCCGGTTCACGTCGACCGGAGTGTCGGCGTCGGCGATCCCGTACTCGGCGACCACGATCACCGACGCGCCCAGCGCCTCCGCGTCGTCGAGCAGCGGAGCGAGCACCACGTCGAGCTCCGACGCGGCCCGGCGCGCCTCGGGCGAGTCCGGTCCGAAGCGCTGGAGGTCGTAGTCGAGGTGCGGCAGGTACGCCGTGGTCAGCTCGGGCGGGCCGGAGCCGTCGCCCGCCAGCACATGCCGGGTCGCGTCGACCATCCACTGGGTCGAGCGGAGCGACGCGGTCGGCCCCCAGTACTGGAACAGCGGGAAGGCGCCGAAGCGCGAGACCAGCTCGTCGTGCAGCGCCGGCGGGCGCACGTACGCGTCCGGCGACTTGCGGCCGTCGGCGTGGTAGATCGGGCGCGGAGTGACGGTGACGTCGGTCGTCGCCCCCATCGCGTACCACCAGCCGATGTTGGCCGCGCGGTACGGCTCCCCGCTCAGCCGGCGCGCGGTCTCCCAGACCTTCTCCCCCGTGACCAGGCGGTTGTGCTGGCGCCACAGGTGCACCTCGCCGAGGTCGCGGAAGTACCAGCCGTTGCCGACGATCCCGTGCTGCGCGGGCATCGAGCCGGTGAGCATGGTCGACTGCACGCTGCAGGTGACCGCGGGCAGGACCGTGTCCAGCGGCAGGCGCCCGCCCGCGCGGGCCAGCCGCGAGAGGCGGGGCATGTCGGCGAGCGCCGTCGAGGTCAGCCCGACCACGTCGAGCAGCAGCACGGGCCTCACAGCGCCGCCGCCTGCGGGAGGAGGGGCGCCAGCAGCGCCTCTCGGGAGGCGGGCGTGAGCAGGTGCGCGGCCGCCCAGGCGAGCTCGGCGCCGATGCCCGTCGAGAGGTCGCTCGGGGCGTCGGCGAGCACCGACCAGGTGTAGGTCTCGACGTCGAGGTGGATCTCGTCGTACGGCCAGGCGGCGTCGACCGCCGAGACCGCCTCCGCCAGGACGGCCGTGGTCGCCGAGAGCGGCGCCTCCGGCCGGTGGTGCAGCGGCACGTGGAAGTGCACGCGCCACGGGCCGGTGCCGGGGAGCGTGTCCAGCGCCTCGGGCAGGTCGTCGACGCGGAGCACTCCGTCGATCCCGTTCTCGCGGGTCTGGTGCAGGTAGCGCTTCTCGACGAACGGGGTGAGCGCGGCGCGGCCCGAGGGGTCCTCCAGGTGGAGCGCGGCCGAGGCCTGCACCTTGACCACGCGCAGGCCCGCGTCGCGGATGCGGCGGACGGCCGAGGCCGGGTCGGCGAAGGAGACGGCGAGGTGGCAGGTGTCGAGGCACACGCCCACGTACGCCGGGTCGACCACTCCGATGCGCGGGTGCAGCCAGTCGACGACGTCGTCCACGGTGTCGAGGATGCAGCCGGGCTCGGGCTCGATCGCCAGGCGGATCGCGTGGCCCGTGGAGCGGCGCAGGTCGCGCAGCTCCTCGACGAGCCGGGCGAGGTTCCGGCAGGCGGCCTCGTCCTGCTCCCGCCCCCAGCCCTCGCGCCAGCCCAGCGGCAGCGTCGAGATGCTGCCGTCGGCGCCGGCGGGCAGCAGGTCGGCCAGGATCCGCGCGCAGTCGATCGTGTACTGCAGGCGCTCCGGCGTGGTCCAGTCGGGGCGGTAGACGTCGAGCTTCACGACCTCGGCGTGGAACGCGGCGTACGGGAACGCGTTGAGCGTGCGCACCTCCAGGCCGTTGCGCTGCAGGGCCGCGCGGAGGACGGCGCGGTCCTCGGCGCTGGCGACCAGGCGGGCCGCGAGGTCACGCGGGATCCACAGGCCGACTCCGACCAGGGCGAGCCCGGCGGCCACGCGCGCGGGTCCGGCGTAGACGTCGAGCTGGCGGACGACTCCGGCCAGGTCCTCGGCGGGATGGACGTTGGTGCAGTAGGAGAGGTGCATCACACGACCTCCGCCACGCGCGGCGCGCCCCGGAGCACGGAGTTGCCCTCGAAGGTGCGGCCGGCCGACTCCTGCACGTCGAAGCCCGCGACGGGCGAGAGGTCCAGGCGTCCGCTCTGCCCGTAGAACTCGACCGGGTTCTGCCAGAGCAGCCGGTCCACGTCGCCCGCGCTGAAGCCGGCGACGAGGAGGAGGCGGCCGGTCTTCGCGGTCGTGAGCGGGTCGGAGCGGCCCCAGTCGGCTGCGGAGTTGACCAGCACGCGGTCCAGCCCGATCCGCTCGACCAGCGTCACCAGGCGGGTCTCGTCCATCTTCGTGTCGGGGTAGATGGAGAAGCCCATCCAGCAGCCGGAGTCGCGGACCGCGTCGACGGTGACCTCGTTGAGGTGGTCGACGAGGACCCGCCCGGGCTCGAGCCCCGAGTCGGCGACGACCTCGAGGGTGCGGCGGGTGCCCGACTCCTTGTCGCGGTGCGGCGTGTGCACCATCGCGGGGAGGCCGTGCTCGCCGGCGAGCTCGAGCTGCTGGCGGAAGACCTGGTCCTCCTCGGGGGTGAGCGAGTCGTAGCCGGTCTCGCCGACCGCGACGACGCCGTCCTTGGCGAGGTAGCGGTCGAGCTCGGGCAGGACCGCCCGGCAGCGCGGGTCGTTCGCCTCCTTCGGGTTGAGCCCGATGGTGCAGTGGTGGCGGATGCCGAACTGCGCGGCGCGGAAGCGCTCCCAGCCGATCAGGGCGTCGAAGTAGTCCGTGAACGAGCCGACGTTCGTGCGCGGCTGGCCGAGCCAGAAGGAGGGTTCGACGACCGCGCGGACGCCGGCGTCGAACATCGCCTGGTAGTCGTCGGTGGTGCGGGAGGTCATGTGGATGTGCGGGTCGAAGATGCGCATCGTCGCGCCTTTCTCATCGGTGGTGGTGCCCCGCGGTCGGGGCGGCGTTCGGGGGCGGTCAGCTCGGCAGGAGCACCGCCAGATCGTCCGGGAGCGGGCGCCCGGCCGCGCGGCGCTCGTCGGCGAAGCGGCCGGCCATCGCGCGCAGCTCGGCGTCGCTGCGCTCCTCCAGCCCGGCGACCGCCGCGAGCGGGACGCCGAGGAAGACGAGCTTGAGCACCCCGTGCCGCCAGGCGTGCGCGTCGAGGTGGCGGCGGGCGAAGGAGCCCATCGCCGCGGCGACGAGCCGGGTGTCGTTGGCGCGCAGGGCGTCGGCGGTCAGCTCGAGGCCGGCGAGGGTCGTCGCCGGTCCCGGGTCGCCGAGGGCGTTCAGCCCGGCCAGCACTCCGCGGCGCTCGGCGCCGTCCCCGCCCCGGTAGAGGCGGAGGAGGAGAGCGGCCAGGTCATCGTCGCCGAGCGCCTGCGCGGCGGCCTGCACCAGGGCGGCGCGGGCCGCGTCGTCGTGCGTGCCGTGGACGAGGCCGTGCGGGTCCTCGGCGGGCCGGAGCGGCTCGCGTCCGGCCTCGCGGCCCGCGGCGGGGAAGAAGCGCTCGATCCGCGACGGGCGCTCGAGGACGGCGGAGCGGGCGGCCGCGGTCCACGGGTGCTCGGCGTGCGAGGAGGCGCCGCCGAGCGCCTCCTCCATCGCCGCGAGGCTCGCCACGGCCAGGCGGGGCGCGTCGTGCGAGTGCCGGGGCAGCTCGACGGCGGCGATCCCGCGGTAGCCGATCTCGGCGAGGGTCGCGAAGGCGGCCGCGAGGTCGAGCGATCCGGTGCCGAGCTCGAGGTGCTCGTGCCGCTCCGGGAGCATGTCGTCGACCTGCACGTTCAGCAGCAGGTCCCCGGCGCTGCGGAGGGCTCCGACCACGCCGTCCGGCTCCACCACGACGCAGTGGCCGAGGTCGACCGTCAGCCCGACCGACTCCGGGTCGCCGAGCTCGCGGCGCAGCAGCAGCGCGTCGGCCACCGTCTCCACCAGCATCCCCGGCTCGGGCTCGACGGCCAGCCGCACGCCGTGGCGCTCGGCCGTCGCGACGACGCCGCGCATCCGCTCGACGAGCAGCCGCCAGGCCGCGGCCGCATCGACGCCCGCCGGCACGACCCCCGACCAGAGGGAGACGGCGTCGGCGCCCAGCAGCGCGGCGATCTCGATCGCGCGCTCGAGGAAGCGGACCCGGGGGCCGGCCTCCTCGTCGACCAGCGTGGGGCGGTGCTTCGCGAACGGGTCGAGCAGGTACCGCGCGCCCGTCTCGACGACCACGCGCAGGCCCAGCTCGTCGAGCCGCGACCGGAGCGCCAGCGTCCGCTCGCGCCAGTCGGCTGCGAAGGGATCGAGGTGCGGGTGCCCGAGGGTGAGCGCGACGGCGCGGTACCCCGCGGCGTGGATCACCGTGAGCGCGTCGTCGAGGGTGTGGTCGGCGAAGCCGTTGGTGCCGTAGCCGAGGACGGGTCCGGTGGCGCTCATGTGATGTCCGCCGTCCGCGGGCGGCGGAGCAGGAGGGAGCCGAGCGCGTCGAGCGCGAGCAGCGCCGCCCCCAGCTCGGGACGCTTCAGACCGGCGAGCGCGGCCTGCAGCGGGATCATCCCGGTGATGCCCGCGCGGGTGGCCGTCCGCGCGGCCGCGGCCGTCGGCGTCCGCACGGCCTGCAGCTGCGCGGTGAGCACGAGCAGGAGCCAGCGCCCGAGGCCCGCGGCGACGACCGCGGCGGGGGCGGCCCGGCGCTCGGCCAGAGCGCCGGCCGCGGTGGACAGCGCGATCGCCGCGGTGCCGGCCGAGACCGCTCCCGCCGCGACCGGGGTGGTGCCGTGCACCTCGCCGCGCGAGAGCACGGTGACGCCGAGCGTGTGCGCGGCCACGGCGGCGGAGGCGGGGGCCGCCGCGCGCACGCCGTCGACGCCCGCGCCGAGCAGCACGTCGAGACCGCGGCAGGCCGCCATCACGACCGGGCCCAGCGGAGTCGGCTTCGCGAGCAGGTCGTACGACCAGATCCCGGCCGCGAGCGGCAGCGAGAGCGCGAGCGAGCGCCGCCCGTCCACGACGGCCGCCACGACGATCCCCGCCGCGGTCAGCGCGGCCGCCGTGCCCAGCGCCGCCGAGCGCTGGATGCGCCCCGAGGGGATCGGCCGCTCGGGCCGCTCCCGGGCGTCGAGCTCGGCGTCCGCGTAGTCGTTGAGCGCCATGCCCGCCGAGTAGAGCAGCGCCGAGGACAGCGGGAGCGCGACCGTGCGCGCTCCCATTCCGCGGCCCGCCCACGCTCCGCCCGCGACGGTGTCGCCGATCACGGTGAGCGCGGCCTTCGCGCGGACGAGCTCGAGGTAGTCGCGCAGCTCAGCCATCGCTCCGCGTCCCGCTCGTCACCGGGGTGCGGCGCTCGGCGACGAGCGCGCCGGTGCGGGCGGACCAGGCCACCAGCTCCGCGGTCTGCTCGGCGAAGCCGTGCACGTCGCTGCCCCACGGGTCCTTGAAGAAGAAGCCGAGCTCGCCGACCGGGCCCGAGACGCCGGCCTCGTCCGCGAGCGCCAGCAGGCGGGCGAGGTCGAGGATCAGCGGCGCCGCGAGGGCCGAGTCGTACGCCGACCAGATCGTCTGCACCGTGATCCGCGAGCCGAGGAAGCCCTCCGCGTGCACGTGGTCCCAGGCGGTCTTGACGTCGCCGAGGTCCGGGACGTTGTCGATGTGGAGCGGAGTGACGACGTCGTCGCCGAGGAGGCTGCGGAGTCCGCGGTTCTTCGAGACGAGCTTCGAGCGCACCGCCTCCGGGTCGGCGAGGGTCTGCCCGTCGCCGCCGCCGAGGAGGTTCGCCCCCGCCCACGAGAGCACGCGCATCCCGCGCGCCGTGAACATCGGCGCGAGCACGCTGCGGAGCAGGGTCTCCCCCGTCTTGCCGTCCTGGCCGGCGATCGGGATCCCGGCCTCGGCGGCCCACTCCTCCAGGGCCGGCAGGGCCAGCGCGGTCGAGGGAGTGAAGCAGGCGTAGGCCGCGCCCGCGACGACGGCCGAGAGGGCGGCGATCGAGCTCGGCGGCAGGAGGCGCTCGCCCGGACGCGCCAGGGCGGCGCGCAGAGCGGCGAGGTCGTGGAACTCGGGACGGTCGGCCGGCAGCACCTCGGTCGAGGCGACGTCGATCACGACGACCCGGGCGAGGCCGTGGCGCTCGCGGAAGACGACGATGTCGGCGGCCCGGCGGTCGATCTCCTCCTGCTGCGACGCGGCGTCGGAGGGGGCGAGGCGGATCTCGGCGTCGGTCGCGTCGATCCGGTCGGCCACCTCGGCGACGACCGAGGTCGGGAACATGCCGCCGGCCGCGAGGCCCGTGGCCCTCTCGAGCAGCGGGGTCGGCGAGACGTCGTGGCCGCCGATGACGATGTCGGCGAACCCGGCGAGCGGGACGTCCTCGAAGGCGGGGGTCGCGGTGGCGCAGCCCGAGCTGGGCGCGGCTCCGGCGGCGATGGCGTGCAGGCCCACGGCGGCCGTGGTGGCGACGCTGCCCCGGGCCCCGATCAGCCAGAGGCCGATGCGCCCGCTCGATCGGGGGGCGCCTGTGGTGGTGGTGTCGGACGAGGTCATCGTTCTCTCCTGTCTGGAAGGGCTGGCTGAGCGGCGATCGTCGGGGCGCACCCGGGCGATCGGAGTGGGGAGGGGCCTCGGCCGGGCGCGCGTCGCGCCTCCGGCCGGCCGTGTTGCGCAGGAACCGCACGCAGGGCCCGCCGAGATTGCGCGACCGTGCGTCGACTGGTTTCCTCAGGTGTGCTGTCCCCCGAACCCGTCCTCCGGGCCGAGAGAAGGAGCTGAGCGTGGCCGAGCGCGCGGGTACCGCGACCGGCGACATGCTGAGGCTGTTCGCCGACGGTCGGCCGCGCACCCGCGCCGAGCTGGTCGAGGAGACGGGTCTCGCGCGGACCGCAGTGATGACGCGCCTGGAGCAGTTCTTCGAGCTCGGACTGATCGCGCACCTCGACCGCGCTCCGTCGACCGGGGGCCGCCCGTCCGCGCGCCTCGTCTTCGACCCGGCCGTCCGCTCGCTCCTGGCCATCGACCTGGGCGCGGCGCACTCGACCATCGCGCTGACCGACTTCGACGGCCGCATCATCGCCGAGCGCCGCGAGGAGCTCGACATCGCGCAGGGCCCCGTGGCGGTGCTCGGGCACGCGCTCGACGTCTGCGACGGGATCCTCGCCGCGGCCGGGGTCGACCGCACCGCCCTCGCGGGCATCGGGGTCGGCGTGCCCGGCCCGGTGGAGCACGCGAGCGGCCGCCCGGTGCGCCCGCCGATCATGCCCGGCTGGGACGGCTTCGACATCCCCGCCTTCGTGCGCCGGCGCTACGACACCACGGTGCTCGTCGACAACGACGTGAACCTGCTGGCGCTCGGCGAGCGGGCCTCGCGGTTCCCGCACGCCCTCGACCTGATGTTCGTGAAGGTCGGCACCGGCATCGGCGCGGGCATCGTCTCGTCCGGGCTGCTCCAGCGCGGAGCCCTCGGCTCCGCCGGTGATCTCGGCCACGTCCAGGTGCCGCGCACGGCCCCGGCCGCGGCGGGCGGTCAGGAGGGGGACCTCGAGGCGGTCGCGGGCGGCTCCGCTCTGGCCGCCGGGCTCGCCCGGGCGGGCCGCGACGTGCAGTCGGTGCGCGAGCTGATCGACCTGCTGAAGGCGCGCGATCCCGAGGCCGTGGAGGCGGCGCGGATCGCGGGCCTCCAGCTCGGCGAGGTGCTGGCCACCTGCGTGAGCCTGCTGAACCCCTCCGTCATCGTGCTGGGCGGCGCGGTCGCCCTCGCCAGCCCGGAGATCCTGACGGCCGTGCGCTCGGTGATCGACGAGCGCTCCCTCCCCCTCGCGACGCAGCGGCTCGACGTGGTGACCGCCGAGCTGGGCGGCAGCGGGGGCGTGCGCGGTGCCGCGCTGATGCTGCGCGGGCACCTGCTCAGCCCCGCCGTGGTGGACGGCTTCCTCGAGCAGCTGCGCGCCGAGGGGCGGGCGGTCCGCTAGAGCGGCGGCCGCGCGCCCGGAGACGGCGGGCCGCGCCGGCGCGATCCCCCGCGGACCGCGTCGGCCGCACCCGGTCAGGAGCGGACCTCCGCGCGGTCGGCGTCCTCCGGCTGGGCGCCGAGAGCGGCGGCGACGGCGGCGTCGATGCGCGCCTGCTCCCCCGCGGCCCGGCGGCGGCGGCGGACGACGGTCAGCACGATGAGCCCGATGAGCAGGGCGAGGAGGAGCACGGCGCTCCACGGCACGGCCGCGGCCGAGGTCTCGGCGGTGGCGACCGGCACGTCGGGGACGACGACGGCGGAGTCGGCCTGCGCGGCCTGGTCGGCGGTGACGACGGTGCCCGAGAGCGCGGCGCGGGCGGTCGCGACGAAGAGCGGCCAGACTCCGGCGACGGTCACGGTGCGCGAGACGGAGGTTCCGGGGAGGAGCTCGGGCAGCGGCTCCGGGTCGGTCGCGGACACCGGCGCGAGGCCGAAGAGGCCGGCGACGCTGATCTCGGCGCCTGGCGCGATACGGGTGTTGCCCGCGTTGGTCACGGTGTAGTCGACGGTCGCGGAGCCGGGGGCGAAGGGGTTCCAGCCGCCCTGGTACGAGACGGCGAGGCCGTCGATCGACAGGCGCGGGGCGAGCTCGCCGCCGACGCGGAGGTACATGCGCGAGCCCAGGCGCCGGTCGACCGAGACTCCGGTTTTGCCCTGCACCAGGATCGAGGAGACGACGCCCGCGGCGTAGTCGCCCGGGGTCACGTCGTCGGGGACGACGACCTCGAACGGGACCTGCACGCTCTCGCCGGCGGGCACGGTGACCTCGGGCTCGGGGAACGCGATCCAGCTGCCGAGCTGCGTCGAGGGCTCCGCGGCGGGGAGCAGGTCGAGCTGGCCGGCCTCGGTGATGAAGCCGTCGGAGCCGTAGACGCGGAACGTCTGCTCCTCGTCGTCGTAGTTGGAGACGATCAGGGCGTCGCTGAGGCGGCCGCCGGGATCGAGGGCGTACGCGTAGTTCGGCCGCTCGCTGCCCTGCTCGGTGTCGGCGGGGCGCACCCCCCAGGTGACCGGCGTGGAGGCGGGGTCCGCCTCCTGGGCACCCGCCTGAGCCGAGAGGCCGCCGGCTGCGAGGAGCGTCATCAGCAGCAGGGCGGCGGTGGTGCGGGAGGTGCGTGGCATGAGCGACATCGATCAGGCTTCCGTTGCAAGGGGGGATGCCTCCCCGCGGGACGCCGCTCCGGTACGCGGCACGCCGAGCGGGGCGGACCGGAGTGGCGTCTCGCGGGGAGACGGGGGGAGGGTGGGGCGGCCCGGAGGCCGCTCCACCGGTGCTAGCCGAGCGCGGTGAGCGTCAGCGTCGCGGTGTAGGTGCCGGTTCCGACCGAGAGCGGGAGCTTCAGGTCGAGGTCGGCGCCCAGGACCGAGGATCCGGTCGGGTGCTGCGCCGCGGCGGAGCCGAGGACGCGGGGCGTGGCGAGGCCGTTGCCCGAGTCGAACCCGGAGGGGACGGCTGCGCCGGCGACGGCACCGCCCGTGTTCTCCAGGACCTCGGGGGTCCAGCCGAGGTGCTTGCCCGAGAACGTCTTCTCGCCGGAGCGGAAGTCGCTCAGCTGGCCGGTGACCGACCAGGCCGGGCCGTTGAGGCGGGTGTCGGTCACGCGGACCGGCACGAGCTCACCGGAGGCGGCGAAGTGGTCGCCCTGCTCCTCGGCGACGCCGAGGTTCACCAGGTTGCTGGTGCCCTCGAGCGTCCAGGTCAGCTCGCCCTTGTTGGCCTCGGGGACGATGACGGCCACGGCCTGGTCGCCGGCCGCCGCAGCGCCCGCCGCCGTTCCCGTGAAGGTGCCGTCGACTCCGGCGGCGGTGTTACCCGCGCCGAAGTTGACCGCCGGCGCGTTGTCGGCGAGCGCGATGCGCCCGCCGACCGTCGAGCCCGCGAGCTGGACGTTGCCGGAGTTGCCCGAGAGCGTGAGGTTCCCGCCCACCGTGTTGCCGAGGGCCGAGGCCGAGCCGTCCTCGTTCGCGCCCAGGAGGACGCCGCGCGAGGAGCCGGTGACGGCGAGCGAGCCGCCGACGATGGCGCCCTGCACGTTCACGCCGAAGTCGCTGCCGGCGAAGGTGGCGTCGCCGCCGACACTGGTGCGGTCGACGTCGACGTAGTTCGCCGCGTCGGTGCTGACCGAGCCGTCGACCGAGAGGTCGCTGAACTCGACGTCGATCCCGCCGGCCTCGACCATGCCGCCGACCGTGAGGTCGCGCAGGTAGAGGAAGCCGTTGCGGCTGCCGTCCGAGAACGACACGACGTCTCCGCCGACGCTGGTGCCGTCGATCGAGATGCCGTACGCGTCGGTGCCGATGACGTCGCCGCCGATGGTCGCCGAGGTGGCGTCCAGCCAGGCGTCGTCGCCGACGATGACGTTGCCGGTGACGGTCACGTTGCCGAGCACGCAGGTCTGGCCCGCGCCGACGTTGAGGTCTCCGGTGATCGTCTGGTTCCCGAGCTCGGTGGTGCAGTCCGTCGTCGCCGCGAAGGCGGACGGTGCGGCGACCATCGCGAGGGAGGCGGCCGCGAGGACCGCCGTGGGCGTCTTCCACTTCATGGGGGTTCTCCTCGGTGCGCTCGTGCGCGTCGTGCTGGTGGTGGTGCTGTCGGTGCGGCGCGCGCGGCGCGGGGTGCGCTCAGCCACGGAGCGCAGCGATCGCGGAGTAGCTGCGGGAAGCGGCCTCGAGGGAGTTCCCCGTGCTCGGCGGCGTCGCCAGCGTGGGAGCGGTGTCCTGCTCCCAGACGCCGAAGCGCTGGCCGCGGTCGCGCAGCTCCGAGAGGAACGCCTGGTAGGGCAGGTTGCCCGCGCCGAACTCGACGATGTCGTAGCCGTTGGTGTTGGCGTTGTTCGTCTTGCCGTCCTTGAGGTGCAGGATCGGGTAGCGGCGCGGGTTGCGCTTGATGTAGTCGAGCGGCTCGAAGCCCGGGTAGAGCTTCTTGCCGACGTACGCCCAGTAGACGTCCATCTCGAGGTACACGTGACGCGGGTCGGTGTTGTCGTAGAAGAGGTCGTACAGGCGGGTCTTGGGGTCGTCCGTGGCGAACCCGAACTCACCGGCGTGGTTGTGCTGGTAGAGCTTCATGCCCGCGGCCGAGACCTGCTGGCCCCACTTGTTCCACTCCTCCGCCGCGGCGAGGTAGCCCGCCTTGGTGTTGACGTTGGTGGGCGCGTTGCCGGTGCCGAGGTGCGGCGTGCCGAGGATCTGCGCGATCTCGATCTGCTTGCCCAGCTCCGAGCGGAGGAGGTTGGTGCCGACGTGCGAGCCGACGGCGCGGAGGCCGTTGTCGTCGAGCAGCTGGCGGATCTGCTGCGGGGTGATCGCTCCGACGTTGCCCTGGGTGTACCCGGCGAACTCGATCTCGCTGTAGCCGATGCGGCCGAGCTCCTCGAAGACGGCCCGGAAGCCGAGCGACGAGACCTTGTCGCGGACGCTGAAGAGCTGGATGCCGATGCGGTTGATCGGGACCAGGCGCGTGGATCCGGACGAGGGCGCGGGGGCGGCCGTGGCGGGCGCCGCGAGGGCTCCCGCTCCGACGCCGACCGCGACGGTCGATGCGGCCAGGGCCGTCATCAGCGAGCGCCGGCTCATCGGCTTGGCCGTGATGGATGCGTGGTGGTGGTGCATCATTTCTCCTTCGAAATGGCAGATGGTGCAGGGGGTGGGGGGCCGGCCGGCCCGGTCGAGCCGGCCGGCCCCTGCGCGGGGGCTACTGCTGGACGGTGAGGTTCAGCAGCGCCGACGCGGCGTTGGTGTCCGCCGTGGCGGTGTGGGTGACGGTCAGCTTGTAGCTGCCCGCCGCGAGCTTCGGGAGCGTCACCACGACGTGCCCGTTCTCGTCGAGGGTCCCGGTGAGCATCGCGACGGTGGAGAGGTTCCTCTTCACCATCACGCTCACCTGACCGGTGCCGGCGACACCCGTCGAGGACTTCGCGTCGACCGTGACCTGCGCGCTGGCGCCCGGCTTGACCGGGTTGGGCGAGACGGTCGCGGTGAGCTCCGAGGCGGCCTTCGAGACGATCAGGCGGGCGGTGCCCTCCGAGGCCTTGAAGGTGGCGTCCGAGCCGTACGCCGCACGGAGGGTGTGGGTGCCGGCGCCGAGGGTCTTCGGCAGGGCGAAGGTCGCCTTGCCGTCCTTCAGCGTCGCGCGGCCCAGCTCGGTGGCGCCCTCGTAGAGGACGACCTCTCCGCCGGGGTTCCCACCCTGACCGGTGACCGTGACGGTCGCCTCGCCGGGTGCCCCGAAGGTCACGCGGGGAGCCGAGAGCGCCACAGTGGTGGTCGACGCGGCGGTCGGGGCGTTCGCCGCGGCCAGGTCGATCGTGAACTTCACCGTGCCGACCGCCGAGACGTTGCCGCCGGTGTCGGTGGCGCGGTACTGGATCGTCCGGGCGCCGTTCGTGGTGAACGGGACCGTGTACGCGCCGTTGACGGCGCGGACCGTGGTCCACGTCGTGCCGTTGTCGGCGGAGTACTGGACGGTGGAGAGCGCTCCGTTGTCCGTGGCGGTGAGGCCGAGGGTCACGGGCTTGTTGTAGACGCCGCCGACGCCCGCAGGCGCTGCCGGGTCGAGGGTCGCCGCGACGGTCGGAGCCGTCTTGTCACCGGCGCCGACACCCTGGAAGGTGAGGGAGTCGAGCGACAGGCCGCTGGGCGAGGTCACGTAGAGCGAGCCGGTGCCGCGGGGGACGTTGGTGCCGAAGGGGACGAGGACGTCCTTCCAGCCGGCTCCCGCGGGGATGGTCGCCGTTCCGAAGGGCGCTGCGTCGGCAGCGTTCCAGCGGAGGTCGACGGTGCCCTCACCGGTGGCGCGGACCACGACGCCGGTCAGGTTGGCGAAGTTCACCGGGTCCCAGCGCAGGAAGGATCCCGCACCGAGTCCGCTGACGGCGTTGCCGCCGCTGGCGGTGGTGTCCGCGTAGGGCAGGACGCCCTCACGGGCGGCGTGCTCCGCCTCCTGCGTCTTCGGGTTCAGCCGCAGCGTCGCCTCGGCCGCAGCCGGGGGCAGGCCGTTGAAGCCGCCGTCCGTGTAGGTCACGACGACGGTGCCGTACAGCAGCGCGCCGGGGCCGTGCTCGGGCGAGTCCTTGGACGTCGGGAACGCTCCCTTGGCACCGGTGCCGGTGACCTCGGGGTGGGCGTGCTCGTCGTGGCCGAGGCCGTAGGTCCAGCCCACGCGGCTGCTGACGATCTGGTCGCCGTCCTCAGCGTCCTTGCCGGTCACCTGGTAGGGGATCGCGTCGCCCCAGCTGAAGAACGAGCCGTTGCCGGGCGTCTGGATCTGGATCTGCGGCGCCTGGTTGCCGACCGAGATGACCCGCGAGGTCAGGCTGAACTTGCCCTTGGCGTCGGTGACGCGCAGACGGGCCGTGAACTGTCCGAGCTCGGTGTAGGTCTTCTTGACGGTCACTCCGGTGGCGTCGAAGGTGCCGTCGCCGTCGAAGTCCCAGTCGTAGGTGAGCGCGTCGCCCTCGGGGTCGGTCGATCCCTTGGCGTCGAACGTGACCTCGAGCGGGGTCTGCGAGGCGGACAGGGGGGTCGCGGTGAAGCGGGCCTGCGGCGCCTTGTTGCCCTCGGCGTAGTCGATCCGGTACAGGCCCGCGTCGGGGTTGGCGCGGAAGAATCCGTCGCCGTACTCGATCACGTACATCGACCCGTCGGGGCCGAACTCCATGTCCATCGGGTTGTCGTGGATCGGCTGCGCGGCCTGGCTGAGCGCCGCGTTGGGGAGGAAGTCCTCGATGTGCGTGACCGCCCGGTCCTCATCGAGCGTGAACGCCGCGATGTAGTCCTGCGAGAACTCGCCGAAGAAGGTCTTCTTGTCCCAGTACTCCGGGAACTTCGACGTCGAGGTGTTGTCCGCGTCGAAGTGGTACACCGGTCCGCCCATGGGGCCCTGGCCGGTGCTGGTCCCGAAGTTGACGAGCTCGTCGAACGGCTGGTCGCCGGGGTTGTCGCCGTAGTAGACGGTCGCCGCCTTGGCGTCCGGGATGTCGACGAGGCCGGTGTTCCAGCGCGAGTTGTTCTTCAGGTTCTCCGGGTCGAAGAAGCCGCGGGGCGTCGACGTCTCGAAGTTCCACTCGTTGTACGGCGCGTTCGGTCCGTGGACGTAGGGCCAGCCGGAGTTGTGCGGCTCGTCCAGTCCGGTCGCGTTCCACTCGACGAGGCCCATCGGGCCGCGGACGCCGTCGGCCGCAGCGGCCTTCGTGGCGTCGGGGCCGTAGTCGCCCCAGGAGAGGGTGTTCGTCTCGGCGTCGACGTCGATCTTGAACGGGTTGCGGACGCCCATCACGAAGATCTCGGGGCGGGTCTTCTCGGTTCCCACCGGGAAGAGGTTGCCGTCGGGGATCGTGTACGAGCCGTCCTCCTGCACGGTGATCCGGAGGATCTTGCCGCGGAGGTCGTTCGTGTTGCCGGCGCCGCGACGCGAGTCGAAGCCCGGGTTCATGCGGGGCGCGTCGTTGTTCGGCGCGAAGCCCGCTGCACCCGGAGCGCTCGCCGGCGTGTTGTCGCCGGTGGAGAGGTACAGGTTGCCGTCGGCGTCCCAGTCGAAGTCGGCACCCACGTGGCAGCACTGCCCGCGCTGGGTCTCGATGTCGATGATCTTCTGCTCGCTCGCGAGGTCGAGGCCCGAGCCGGTCCACTTGAACCGGGAGAGGCGGTTGATGCCCTTCCACTGGTCCCAGTAGCTGTCGGTCGCGCCCTCGGGCAGCATGTTCGGGGCCGCGCCGGTCGGGGTGTTCCCGGGGGGCGCGTAGACGAGGTAGACCCACTTGTTCTCGGCGAAGTCGGGGTCGATGCCGACGGACTGCAGCCCGTCCTCCGAGTTCTGGTACACGGGGATCGTGTTGACGACACGGGTGGTGCCGGTCTTGGGGTCGGTGTGGCGGATCTCGCCGTTCCGAGCGGTGTGGAGGACCGACTTGTCCGGGAGGACGGCCAGGTCGAGGGGCTCGCCGACGTTCTTCGTCAGCAGGACCTTCTCGTAATTGCTCCAGTCGAGAGCGGATGCTCCGCCCTCGGAACCGTGGTCCACTCCGTCGTGGGCCGAGGCGGGCAGGCCGAGGGCGGTGAGTCCGGAGACCGTCACCATCCCGGCGATGCCGAGTGCGAGAAGACGCCTGATGCTTCTTCTCGAGGATCGCTTACCATTCATGCGTGATGTGATTCCTTCAATGAGGTGTTCATCGCAGAGGCCGGGTCCGTCGCTGTCCGCACGACTGAGCGGATCCGGTCTCCTCCTGTCCGGCCCTGGGGCCGGTGTCTTGCACTCCTCCTCCTCTCGCGGATGCCGGTGGCGCTGCGCTGCGGGTCGTCAGTGATCCCGGGGCGGCGCCGAGGTGGGGGTCGGCGCGGGATGGTTCCCGCGCCGACCCGGGCTGGTGGGGCCGATCAGGACTCGAAGGCCGAGGGCAGGTACTCGGAGACGTTGTCCTTGGTGACGACCGGCGCGAAGAGCTGGATCTGGCGCGGGACGCCGAGCGAGCTGGTGTCGGCCATCGACTTGTTCTGCTCGACGAGGCGGGCGAGCTTGATGCCGTCCGCGGCCTGGGTCGAGGGGTAGACGACCGTGGCCTTGACGACGGAGTCGTCGGCCTCGATCGCGCGCATCACGTTGGCCGATCCGGCGCCGCCGACGAAGAGGAACTCGTCGCGTCCGGCGGTGTCGATCGCCGCGAGGACGCCGACGCCCTGGTCGTCGTCGTGGTTCCAGATGGCGTCGATCTTCGGCGCGGCCTGGAGGAGGTTGGCCGCGGCCTGCTCTCCGCCCTGGACGGTGAAGTCGGCGGCGACGCGGTTGTCCACGTCGAGTCCGCAGCCCTCGAGCGCGTCCGAGAAGCCCTGGCTGCGCTCCTGGGTCAGCGGGAGGGAGTCGATGCCGGCGATCTCGGCGACGACGGCGTCGGGGTTGTCGCCGAGCTCCTCGCAGATGTAGGTGCCGGCGCTGACGCCCATGCCGTAGTTGTCGCCGAGGATGGTCGACCGGGCGGCGAAGGGGCTGGAGAACTCGCGGTCCACGTTGATGACGGTGATGCCCGCCTCCATCGCCTGTGTGGCGACCTGCGTGAGCGCCGCTCCGTCGATCGGCAGGAGCACGATCGCGTCGACGCCGTCGTTGATGAAGGTCTCGACCTGGCTGATCTGGAGGTTGACGTCGTTGGTGCCCTCCGCGGTGCGGAGCTCCACGTCGTCGTACTTCTCGGCCTCGGCGATGGCGGCGCGGCTGACCGCGCCCATCCAGCCGTGGTCGGCGGCGGGAGCGGTGAAGCCGATGACGACGTTGTCGCCGGAGGCGTCGTTGTCCGAGGCGGCCACGGCGGCGGCGGTCCCGCCGGAGGCGGCGTTGCCGGTCTCGACCGGGGCGTTCGAGATGCAGCCGGTGAGCATCAGCGCGACGGCGCCGAAGGCGACGCCGGCCGAGCCGAGTCGGGCGGTGCGGGAGAGGCGGCTGCGGGTGAAGGGGCGTGCGGGCATGGAAGTGATCTCCTTCGATCGATCCGAGGGGTCCGAGGGCACACGTGTCCTGCGGAGAGGTGACCTGAGTGGTCGGGTGGGTTGCTGTGTGTGGAGGAGCGGGGCCGGAGCCCCGGGGTCAGGACTTCCTGCCGCGGGCGGCGAACCGCTGCTGCAGCAGGACGGCGGCGACGATGATCGCGCCCTTCGCGACGGCCTGAGTCGAGGTCGACATGTTGTTCTGCGTGAACACGTTGGTCAGGGTCGTGAAGATGAGGACGCCGAACACGGTGCCGACGATGGTGCCGCGGCCGCCGGCCAGCAGCGTGCCTCCGACGACGACCGCCGCGATGGCGTCGAGCTCGTAGAGGAGGCCGTTGGTCGAGCTGCCGGCGGTGGTGCGGGCGAGCATCATGACGGCGGCGATGCCGGCGGTGAGCCCGGCGAGGCCGTAGACGTACATGGTGTGGCGGCGGACCTTGATGCCGGCGAGGCGGGCCGCCTCCGGGTTGCCGCCGACCGCGATGGTGCGGCGGCCGAAGGTGGTGCGGTTGAGCAGGATCCAGCCGGCGACGGCGACGACCACGAAGATCAGCACGAGCACCGGGATGCCGAGCACGTCGGCGCGGAAGAAGTCGAGGAACGGCGTGACCGTGACGACCTGCGTCTGGCGGTTCGAGATCAGCTCGGCGAAGCCGCGGGCGGCGACGAGCATCGCCAGGGTCGCCATGAAGGCGACGACCCGGCCGTAGGCGATCAGCGCGCCGTTGATCAGGCCGCAGACGAGGCCGACGACGACCGCGGTGAGCACGATCACCAGCCAGGAGGTGTTGGCCGCGTAGTACTGGGTCGAGACCGTGCTCGCCCAGACCGTCGCGAGCCCCATCACGGAGCCGACCGAGAGGTCGATGCCGCCGGAGGTGATGACGAAGGTCATGCCGATGCTCAGCACGCCGATGACGGCGGCGAGGCGGAGGATCGTGAGCACGTTGTCGACGCTGGCGAAGCGCTCCCCCGCGGTCGCGAATCCGACGATGCAGAGGATCACCAGCGCGAGCAGCAGCCCGACGTTGCGGCCGAGGGAGCCCTGCATGAGGCGGGCGATCCCGGAGCGGGAGTCCTTCGAGGGCACGCCCCCGGAGGAGCCTCCCGTCGCGGCCGACGCGTGACGGGCGGCGTCCTCCTGCGGACCGCCGATCGACGGCGACGCGGTGTCGAGCTGTCCGCTCACGCTGCACTTCCTTCCATGACGAGATCGAGCACGCGGTGCTCGTCGATCGAATCGGCCGGGCCCTCGTGGACCACGGCGCCGTCGGAGATCACGAGCACTCGGTCGGAGAGTCCGAGGACCTCGCCGATCTCGCTGGAGACCACGAGCACGGCGGCGCCGTTGGTCGCGAGGTCCCTGATCAGGGTGTAGATCTCGGCCCGTGCGCCGACGTCGACCCCGCGGGTCGGCTCGTCGAGCAGCAGGACGCGGCAGCCGCGCACGAGCCAGCGGGCGAGGAGCGCCTTCTGCTGGTTGCCTCCGGAGAGGGTGCGGGCGTCGCGGTCGACCCCGGAGGGCCGCAGGTCGAGGGAGACCGCCTGCTCGGCCGCCGCCGCGCGCTCGGAGCGCTCGTCGAGGAAGCCGCGCTTGGCGAAGCGGTCGAAGGTCGAGAGGGTGATGTTGCGGTAGACCGGCTCGTCCAGGAGCAGGCCCTGGCTCTTGCGCTCCTCCGGGCAGAGGCCGATGCCGGCGTCGACCGCCGAGGTGACGGATCCGGCGCGCAGGCGCTTGCCCGCCACGCTGACCGTCCCGGTGCTGGCGCGGCGCGCCCCGTAGATGGTCTCGAGGATCTCGGAGCGGCCGGAGCCGACCAGCCCCGCGAGGCCGACGACCTCGCCGGCGCGGATCTCGAGGGAGACGTCCGAGAAGGAGCCCTGCAGGCCCAGCTTCTCGACCTTCAGCAGCGTCTCGGCTTCGACGTCGAGCTCCTGGCGGTCCGGGAAGACGTACTCGACGGCGCGGCCGGTCATCAGGGTGATGAGCTTCGAGGTGGGGGTGTCGGCGACCGCGAGGTTCTGCGCGACGGTGGCGCCGTCCTTGATCACGGTGATCCGGTCGCCGATGGCGCGGATCTCGTCGAGGCGGTGCGAGATGTACACGATGGCGACGCCGGAGGCGGTGAGCTGGCGCACCACGTGGAAGAGGTTCTCCACCTCCTCGGAGTCGAGCACCGCGGAGGGCTCGTCCATGATGATGACCCGCGCGTCGTGCGAGAGGGCACGGGCCATCTGCACGATCTGCTTGCCGGCGGCGGAGAGCGTGCCGACCTCGCGGTTCGGCGAGATCTCGGAGTGGCCGAGGCGCTCCATCAGCTCGCGGGTGATCCTCGTGGCCTTCGCCCGGGCGGTGAAGCCGCCGCGGGAGAGCTCGTGGCCGAGGAAGATGTTCTCGGCGACGGAGAGGCCGTCGACGACGTCGAGCTCCTGGTACATCGTCGCGATGCCCAGGGCGAGGGCCGCCGTCGGGGACGGGATCGTGACGACGTTCCCGTCGACGAGGATCTCGCCCTCGGTGGGCTGGTGGGCCCCGGCGAGGGTCTTGATGAGGGTGGACTTGCCGGCGCCGTTCTGGCCGAGGAGGCAGTGCACCTCACCGGGTCGGACATCGAGGTCGACGCCGTCGAGAGCACGGGCGCCGGGGAAGACCTTCACGATGCCGCGCATCTGCAGAAGCAGCTGCTGAGACTCGTCGGAGGTGCGGGGAAGAGGCTGTGCAGCAGTGCTGCGGGGGTCTGCGGTGACCATGCGGATGAAGCTACTTCCACTTACGTCGCGGGTCAAGCAAAAGTTCTGAACCGATTCGAAGGCGATTCGAGTGATCGCCCAGTCGCCCCAAGGGCTTCCTGCTACCGCGTCAGGGCTGGGATCCGCGGGATTACGCGACATCTGACGGCGGCGGTTGAGACATTCCGTCCGCGATAGAGCGCTCTCCGAACCCTATGAACGCGCTCATGTCCGTGCAGCCCGGGCGCGTCGCCCCGGAGGCGGCCTCGCCGAGCGCGGTAGCGCCCGCGCCCCGACCCGTGGCAGGGTCGTACGGCCGACGAAAGGACGACGATGTCGAACGACCGAGCCCTGCGCGTCGCGATGGTGGGGACCGCCTTCATGGGCCGCACCCACTCGCACGCCTGGCGCACCGCCTCCCGCTTCTTCCCCCTCCCCCTCCGCCCCGAGCTCGCCGTGCTCGTGGGGAGCAACCCCGACTCGACCGCCGAGCGCGCCGAGCGGCTGGGCTGGAGCGAGGCCTCCACCGACTGGCGGGCCGTCATCGCCCGCGACGACATCGACCTCGTCGACATCTGCACGCCGGGCGACACCCACGCCGAGATCGCCATCGCGGCCCTCGAGGCCGGCAAGCACGTGCTGTGCGAGAAGCCCCTCGCCAACTCCGTCGAGGAGGCGGAGCGGATGGTCGCCGCGGCCGCCGCCTCCGGCAAGGTGGCGATGTGCGGCTTCAGCTACCGCCGCACCCCGGCCCTCGCCCTCGCGAAGCGCTTCATCGAGGAGGGCCGCCTCGGCGACATCCGCCACGTGCGCGCCCAGTACCTGCAGGACTGGCTGTCCGACTCCGAGGCGCCGCTGACCTGGCGCCTGCAGAAGGAGCGCGCCGGCTCGGGCGCCCTCGGCGACATCGGCGCGCACAGCATCGACACCGCCCAGTGGCTGACCGGCCGCGGCATCACCTCGGTCTCGGCGACGCTGCGCACCTTCACCACCGAGCGCCCCGTGCTCAGCGAGCAGGTCGGCCTCGGCGGCCGCGCCGGTGCCGACGCCCCGCGCGGCGCCGTGACCGTCGACGACGCCGCGGCCTTCACCGCCTCCTTCGAGGGCGGCGCCCTGGGCGTCTTCGAGGCGACCCGCGTCGCGACCGGCCGCCGCAACGCCAACCGGATCGAGGTGAACGGCGAGCTCGGCTCGATCGCGTTCGACTTCGAGCGGATGAACGAGCTCGAGTACTACGACGCCCGCGACCCCGAGGAGGCGCAGGGCTTCCGGCGCATCCAGGTCACCGAGCCGGCGCACCCGTACATGGCGGCCTGGTGGCCGACCGGGCACGGCATCGGCTACGAGCACCTCTTCACGCACCAGGTCGTCGACCTCGTCGAGGCGATCGCCGGAGGCACGGCGGTCACGCCCACATTCGCCGACGCCCTCGACGTGCAGCGCGTCCTCGACGCGGTCGCCACCAGCGCGGGCGCGTCGTCCGTCTCCACGCCGGTCGCCCGCTGACCCGACCGTCCCCTCCCCGCGAGATGCCGCTCCGGTGCGCCTCCCCCGGCGTGTCGCGTGCCGAAGCGGCGTCTCACGGAAGGGGGCGGCGGGCGCGGGGAGTCACAGTCGGCGCCGTGCGCCGATCCTGCGCAATAATGCGCCTATGAGCAAGAAGATTGACGCTGCGCATCGCGCACTGGTAGAGGCCCTCGACAAGCACGCCCGACTCGTCTCGGACAAGGAGTCGAAGCCGCGGAAGGTCGAACGGGCCGGAGCCGAGCTCCGCGCCGCGACGAAGGCGTACGCCGCGCTCGTGTCCGCGCGCACCGGCGCCGCGAGCCCCTTCGCCGATCTGGCCGACCCCCGCCTGGACAAGCCGACCATCGCGTCGCTCCGGGCCGAGCGCGACGCGATCGCGAAGCGGATCGCCAAGCACGAGGCGTCGGCGGGCGAGGACGGCGCGCTCGCGAGTTGAGCGGCCGCCACGGCGCGCTCAGGCGGTGAGCGCGCGCCTCCGCTGCCTCCGAGTCGCCGTGTTACGCGCGGGTTCCGCGCGGGTCCGACCGCCTTCGTATGGTGATCCCCGGGATCCGCGCAGTCGCGGCGCCGAGCGACCGGAGGCCGGTCGCAGCGCCGGCGGTGACCAGCACCGCCTGGTCGGCGCCGAGTGGCCGGATCCTCTCCACGGAAGGATCCCCACAGCCATGACCCTGCGCACCCGACTCCTCGCGACCTCCGCGATCGCCGCCTCCGCCGCCCTCCTCCTCGCCGGCTGCTCCGGCGCGGGCGGCGGCGACGACACCGTCCGCATCGGCGTGGTCGGCGCGAGCGACCCCTACTGGGCCACCTACGAGAAGGCCGCCGCCGACGCCGGGATCGACGTCGAGATCGTCGACTTCAGCGACTACAACCAGCCCAACCCCGCCCTCACCGAGGGCGAGATCGACCTCAACCAGTTCCAGCACATCGCCTACCTGGCGCAGTACAACACCTCGGCCGACGCCGACCTCGTGCCGATCGGCGCGACCGCGATCTACCCGCTCGGCCTCTACTCCTCGCAGTACGACGACGTCGCGGACATCCCCGCCGGCTCCACCGTCGCGATCCCCAACGACGAGACCAACCAGGCGCGCGCGCTGCTGGTGCTGCAGTCGGCCGGGCTCGTCGAGCTGAAGGACGGCGGCGGAGTGCTCTCGAACGTCGACGACGTCGAGTCCTCCTCGAAGGTGGAGGTCACCGCGCTGGAGGCCTCCCTCACCCCGACGTCGCTCCCGGACGTGGCCGCCGCGATCATCAACAACGACTTCATCGAGAACGCGGGCCTGAAGGCCTCGGACGCGATCGCCCAGGACGACCCGAGCGACCCCGCCTCCCTGCTCTACACGAACATCTTCGCCGCCCGGGCCGACGACGCCGAGAACGAGACCTACACGAAGCTCGTCTCGATCTACCAGGACAGCCAGGACGTGCTCGACGGCGTCTCGGAGCAGTCCGGCGGCACCGCGGTCTTCCTGAAGACCCCGGCCTCCGAGCTGGAGACCTCGCTCGAGTCCGCCGAGACCGACATCTCCGCCGCCTCCTGACTCCGGCATCCGCGGCACCGCGCCGGTCGGGTCCTCCGCTCGCGGAGCTCCCCACCGGCGCGGTCCCGCGCCTCCCCCGCAACAGAAAGGGCGCCCCGTGCCGCTCATCCGCATGACCGACGTGCGCAAGGTGTACCCCGGCGCAGGGCGCGGCGCCGCCCCGACCGCGGCCGTCGACGGCGTGAGCCTCGAGATCGACGCGGGCGACGTCTACGGAGTGATCGGCTACTCCGGCGCCGGCAAGAGCACGCTCGCGCGCCTCGTCAACGCCCTCGAGCCCGCGACCAGCGGCAGCATCGAGATCGACGGCCGCGAGACCGTGGGCCTGCCCGAGCGCGAGCTGCGCCGGCTGCGCCTGGGCATCGGGATGATCTTCCAGCAGTTCAACCTGTTCGGCTCGAAGACCGTGGGGCAGAACGTCGCCTACCCGCTGCAGGTCGCGGGCGTCCCGCGCACGGAGCAGCGCGCCCGCGTCGACGAGATGCTCCGCTTCGTCGGCCTGAGCGACAAGGCGCGCAGCCACCCGGAGCAGCTCTCGGGCGGGCAGAAGCAACGCGTCGGCATCGCCCGCGCCCTCGCCGCCTCCCCGCGCATCCTGCTGGCCGACGAGGCCACCAGCGCGCTCGACCCGGACACGACAGGCGAGGTGCTCGCCCTCCTCCGCCGCATCAACGAGGAGCTGGGCGTCACCATCGTCGTGATCACCCACGAGATGGACGTGGTCCAGCAGCTCGCGACGAAGGTCGCGGTGATGGAGTCGGGCCGCATCGTGGAGCGCGGGCCCGTCTTCGACGTGTTCTCGGCCCCGCGCGAGCCGGTCACCCGCCGCTTCGTCTCCACGGTCGTCCGCTCGGTGCCCTCGCCCGCGGAGGCGGCCGTCCTGCGCGCGCGCCACCGCGGTCGGCTGGTCACGCTCTCGTTCTCGGACGACTCCGCCTCCCAGGGCGACGTCTTCGCCGAGGTCGCGGCCGCCGGCGTGCCGCTCGAGCTCGTCTACGGCGGCATCACCGACGTCCGCGGACGGGCATTCGGCCACCTCACGGTCGCCCTCGACGCGCCGGACGGCGTCGTCGACCCCCTCCTCGCCCGCCTCGGCGGACGCGTCGCCCTCACGGAGGTGCCCCGATGAACGAGCTGATCCCGCTCCTGCCCAAGCTCGTCCAGGCGACCGGCGAGACGCTCTTCATCGTCGCGCTGAGCCTCCTCTTCGGCGGGCTCGGCGGACTGCTGATCGGACTGGGCCTCGCGCTCACCCGCGGCGGCGCCCTCTACGCGAACCGGGTGGTCTACGGACTGCTCAACGTGATCGTGAACGTGTTCCGGCCGATCCCGTTCATCATCTTCATCGCCGCGGCCCAGCCGCTGGCCCGGCTGGTGGTCGGCTCCGGCATCGGCACGGACGCGATCGTCTTCACCCTCTCGCTCGGCGCCGCCTTCGGCATCGGGCGGATCGTGGAGCAGAACCTGCTGACCGTGCAGCCCGGCGTGATCGAGGCGGCGCGGTCGGTCGGAGCGAGCCGGTTCCGGATCGTCCGCACGGTGCTGCTGCCGGAGGCGCTCGGTCCGCTGATCCTCGGCTACACGTTCGTGTTCGTCGCCGTGATCGACATGTCGGCGGTCGCCGGATACATCGGCGCCGGCGGGCTCGGCAACTTCGCGATCCAGTACGGCTACCGGCAGTTCGAGCCGGTCGTCACCTGGGCCGCGGTGCTCGTGATCATCGTGATCGTGCAGCTGGTGCAGCTGCTCGGCAACGTGCTGGCCCGCCGCGTCCTGCGCCGCTGAGGCCGCCCCCGCACGAAAGCGGGACGCCACTCCGGTACGCGACACGCAAGGGTCGCTGTACCGGAGTGGCGTCTCGTGGAGGCCCGTCCGCCGGGGCGGGAGGCGTCAGTAGCGCGGCTTGCGCTCCGGGCGCTCGCTCGAGCGGCTCGGGCCGCTGGGGCGTCCGCCGCGGTCGGCGCCGGCGCGGCTCGGACGGCGGTCCGGCTTCAGCTCGATCAGCTGGCCGCTGATGCGGGTGTCGGCGAGGCGGTCGAGCACGTCCTGGGGCAGGTCGGCCGGCAGCTCCACGATCGAGAAGTCCGGGCGGATGTCGATGTGCCCGAAGTCGCCGCGGTTGAGGCCGCCCTCGTTCGCGAGCGCGCCCACGATCTGGCGGGGCTCGACGCGCTGGCGGCGGCCGACCTCGATCCGGTACGAGGCGAGGTTGCTGTTCGCCGGGCGCTGACGGCGCTCGGGACGCTCGCCCCGGTCGCCGCCGCGGTCGAAGCGGTCGCCGCGCTCGGGGCGGTCGCCCCGGTCGGGCCGGGAGTCGCGGTCCTCGCGCTCGCGACGGGCGAAGCGGGGGTCGTCGGGCGAGAGCAGCAGCGGCTCCTCGCCCTGCGCGACGATGGCCAGCGCGGCGGCGACGTCCGACTCGACCACGTCGTGGTGCTCGACGTAGTGGCCGATGATGTCGCGGAAGCGCTGCAGGCGCTCGGTGTCGGCGAGCGCCGCGGTGATCGCGTCGTCGAAGCGCGAGAGGCGGGTGACGTTGACGTCCTCGACGCTCGGCATCCGCATCTCGGTCAGCGGCTGGCGGGTGGCCTTCTCGATGGCAGCGAGGAGGCGGCGCTCGCGCGGCGTGACGAAGCTGATCGCCGCTCCGCTGCGCCCCGCGCGACCGGTGCGGCCGATGCGGTGGACGTACGACTCGGTGTCGATCGGGATGTCGTAGTTGACGACGTGGCTGATGCGCTCGACGTCGAGGCCGCGGGCGGCGACGTCGGTCGCGACGAGGATGTCGAGCTTGCCCGACTTCAGCTGCTCGACGGTGCGCTCGCGCTGGGCCTGGGCCACGTCTCCGCTGATCGCCGCCGCGGTGTAGCCGCGGGCGCGCAGCTTCTCGGCCAGCGTCTCCGTCTCGCTCTTCGTGCGGACGAACACGATCATGCCCTCGAAGTTCTCGACCTCGAGGATGCGGGTGAGGGCGTCGACCTTCTGCGGGTACGACACCATCAGGTAGCGCTGGGTGGTGTTGACGGAGGTCGTGGTCTTGTTCTTGACCGTGATCTCCTCCGGCTCCTTCAGGTACTTGCCGGAGATGCGGCGGATCTGCGCGGGCATCGTCGCCGAGAACAGCGCGATCTGCTTCTCGACGGGGGTGTCGGCGAGGATCGTCTCGACATCCTCCGCGAAGCCCATCTTGAGCATCTCGTCGGCCTCGTCGAGAACCAGGAACTTCAGCTGCGAGAGGTCGAGGGTGCCCTTCTCGAGGTGGTCCATGATGCGGCCGGGCGTGCCGACGACGACGTGGACGCCGCGGCGGAGCGCGGAGAGCTGGGTGCCGTAGCCCTGGCCGCCGTAGACGGGGAGGACGTGGACGCCGCGGAGGCCGGACGCGTAGCGCTCGAACGCCTCGCACACCTGCAGCGCGAGCTCGCGGGTCGGGGCCAGCACGAGGGCCTGCGGCGTCTTCTGCGAGACGTCGAGGCGCGAGAGGATCGGCAGCGCGAACGCCGCGGTCTTGCCGGTGCCGGTCTGGGCGACGCCGAGGACGTCGCGGCCGGAGAGGAGGGACGGGATCGTCGCGGCCTGGATGGCCGAGGGCGTCTCGTAGCCGACCTCCTTGAGTGCCTTGAGGACCGGGTCGGAGAGACCGAGGTCGGAGAAGGTGAGCGTGGGGGCGCTCTCGGAAGCGGTGTCGGCTTCGGGGGCGGAATCGGGGGTATCGGTGGACGCCATGGTGCAACGGTAGTGCTCCGGCGGCACCGCCGTCCGAGGGAACCCCGAACGCTCGGGCGATCCCGACCCTCCGGAGGCGCCTCGAGCGCCCGTCACGGGGTGAAGTCGAGCAGCACCTTGCTCGAGCGCGAGGCGTCGCGGGCGAGCTCGAAGGCCTCGAGCGCGCGCTCCACCGGCACCACCTGCGTGACCACCGGCGCCACCGCGAGGCTCCCGTCGGCGAGCGCCGCCAGCACCTCGTCGATCTCGTCGACGAAGAGGAAGGAGCCGATCAGGCGCAGCTCCCGGGTGATCGCGAGCGAGATCTGGGCCGGCTGCTCGCCCGAGGGGAGGAGTCCCACCATCACGACGGTGCCGCCGCGGGCGGCGCCCCGGACGGCCGAGGCGAGGCCGCGCGGGCTGCCCGAGGACTCGAAGACGACGTCGGCCGCGACCTCGGCGATCGCGTCGGCGTCGGTCGCGCGGATCGTCCGGGTCGCGCCGACCGCCCGGGCGATCGCGAGGGGCTCCTCGGCCAGGTCGACGGCGACGATCTCGGCCGCCCCCGCCCGCTTCAGCACGGCGACGATCAGCGCCCCGATCGGGCCGCTGCCGATCACCAGCGCTCGCCGTCCCGACACTTCACCCGCGCGCGACACCGCGTGCCAGGCGACGCTCGCCGGCTCCGCGAGCGCCGCCTCCCGGAGCCCGAGACCGGCGGGCAGCTCGCGGAGCATGCGCGCCGGCAGCACCGCGTGGCGGGCGAACGCGCCCGGGGTGTGCGGCATCCGCGCGGCGCTGCCCAGATAAGTGCCCTCGGTCGCGAGGTTGGGGCGCCCGTCGGGCCACTCGCCGCGAGCGGTCGCGGGGTGCACGGCGACGGCCGCGCCGACCGGGGGTCCCGAGCCGTCCACCGCTGCCTCGACGACCGTGCCGACCACCTCGTGGCCGAGCGTCAGCGGCTCGCGGAGGATCGACTCGCCCGCGGCGCCGTGCGTCCAGTAGTGCAGATCGGAGCCGCAGTTCCCGCCGTACGCGACGGCGACGAGGGCCTCGCCGGGGCCGCGCGGCGCGAGTGGCGCCTCCTCGACGCGGAGGTCGCCGGCGGCGTGGACGACGACGCGGGTGGTGGAGGCGGGGACGAGCGCGGTCATACGGGTTCCGTTCGGTGGGTCGAGGGGTGACTCAGACGACGACGGTCATGCCGCCGTCGATGAAGACGACCTGCCCGTTGACGTAGTCCGAGCCGTCGGAGGCGAGCCAGACGGCGGGGCCGATCAGGTCCTCGACGCGGCCCCAGCGCGCGGCGGGCGTGCGGCCGAGGATCCAGCTGTCGAACGCCTCGTCGTCGACGAGGCCCTGCGTCATCTCGGTGTGGATGTAGCCCGGCGCGATCGCGTTGACCTGGATGCCGTGCTGCGCCCACTCCGCCGTCATCGCGCGGGTGAGGTTGCGGACCCCGCCCTTTGAGGCGGTGTAGGGCGCGATCGTCGGCCGCGCGAGATCGGCCTGCACCGAGGCGACGTTGACGATCTTCCCGGCGCCGCGCGGGATCATCCGCTTCGCCGCCGCCCGGCCGACCACGAAGGCGCTGGTGAGGTTCGTGCGCAGCACCCGCTCCCAGTCGGCGACCTCGAGCTCGAGCAGGGGCACGCGGTGCTGGACGCCGGCGTTGTTGACCAGGATGCGCAGCGGGCCCACCGCCTCCTCGATCCAGGCGACGCCCGCCTCGGCGGCCGCGTCGTCGGTGACGTCGGCGGGGAGCGCTCGCGCGCGGAGGCCGGGCCGAGACGTCCCGCTGCGCGCCGGGACGCCGGCGAGGGGCGGTGTCTCGGCGCGGGGCGGTGTCTCGGCACTGACGGGCAGCGGGAAGCCGGCGCCTCACCGCTGCCGGGCGCGTGAGCACGGCAGCTCGGCGGAGAGGCGCGGCGCGAGAGCAGCCTCCGCGCGTCGGCGCAAGGGCCCCCGCTCCGGGCGTCCCCGACCTAGCGTCGGAGGATCGGCATCATCGAGCGAAGGAGCACGACATGGCATCAGGAGTCGCAACGGTCTGGGTCCCCGTCACGGACATGGAGCGGGCGGTCGCGTTCTACCGCGACACGCTCGGCCTCGAGGTCAAGGACACCTCGGCCGACTGGTCGGAGCTGGACGCCGGCGGGCTGATGATCGGCCTGAACGCCCGCGAATCGGCCACGGTCGCGGAGCAGGGCGGGGCGGTCATCTCGTTCCAGCCCGAGGGCTCGATCGAGGACGAGCTGGAGCGCCTCACGGCGCGGGGCGCGTCGATCGAGGGTGAGATCAGCGACCACGAGTGGGGCCGCATCCTCCCCTTCAAGGACTCGGAGGGCAACGACCTCCAGTTCTACTCGCCGCCGCAGAGCTGAGCGGAGGGCCGCCGTCGAGGCGGCCACGACGAGCGGCGGGCGGGCCGGAGCCGGAGGGCTGCGGTCCGCCCGCCTCTGTGCGTCGCGCGGGCGGTCCTTCCCCGCGCAGGTGCGTCGCCCGGCCGGTCCGATCCTCGGATCGTCTCTCCGCCGCACGTGAGGCCCTCCTCCCAGCTAGCCTCCGCACCTGAGGTCCTAGGATCAGCTGTCCGCCGCATCTGCGGACTCCAGATCCGGAGGTCCCCGTGCATCGTCGCCTGCTCCCCCTCGTCCCGGCCGCTGCCGCGCTCCTCCTGCTCGCCGGCTGCTCCGCTCCGTCGACCCCCGCCGGCGATACGGCCACCGGCGGCGCGACGTCCTCGGTCGGCGGCTCCATCACGGTCTTCGCCGCCGCCTCGCTGAAGGGCGCGTTCACCGAGCTCGCCACGGGGTTCGAGGCCGCCGAGCCCGGCGCGCAGGTCGAGCTCTCCTTCGCCGGCTCCTCCGACCTCGCGACGCAGATCGTCAACGGCGCCCCGGCCGACGTCTTCGCCTCCGCCGACGAGCGCACGATGTCCACCGTCGCCGAGGCCGGGCTCGTCGACGGGAACCCGGTCGACATCGCCACGAACACGCTCGAGATCGCCGTGCCTCCCGGCAACCCGGCGCAGGTCGCCTCGCTCGCCGACCTCGCCCGGCCCGGGACCGCCACCGTCGTCTGCGCGCCGCAGGTGCCGTGCGGAGCGGCGGCCGCCGCGGTCGAGCAGGCCGCCGGGGTCGACATCTCTCCCGTGAGCGAGGAGTCGTCGGTCACCGACGTGCTCGGCAAGGTGTCCTCGGGCGAGGCGGACGCCGGGCTCGTCTACGCGACCGACGTCCGCGGGGCTGCGGGCTCGGTCACCGGCATCCCCTTCGCCGAGGCCTCGGAGGCGGTGAACACGTACCCGATCGCGGCGCTGACCGGAGCGGGCGACCCGGCCACGGCGGCGGCCTTCGTCGCGTACGTCGCCTCCGACGCCGGGCGCGCGGTGCTCGCGGCGGCCGGGTTCGGAGCACCGTGAGAGGCGTCGCGGCGTCGGAGGAGGCCTGCAGGGCGGTCGGCGGGTCGGTCATAGGAGGGTCGTAGGACGGTCATCGGAGGCGCAGAGCCCCGGCCGCAAGGGTTGCTCGCGACGGACACCACGATCGACGAGGAGCACGACCATGACCCGCATCCCGGAGCCCCGCAGCACGCCCGACGGACCGGCCTACGAGGGCCGCCGGCTCGACCGCCCCGAGGAGGAGGTGGTCGACCAGGGCCTCCCGTTCGACGTGGGGACCCTCTTCTCGCGGCGCGGCGTGCTGACGCTGGTCGGCGCGGGGGCGGCGACCCTCGGGCTCGCAGCATGCGCCACCGGAGGATCGGGATCCGCCTCCTCCGCCGCCGCGACCGCCACCGCGACCGCCACGGCCGGGGCCGGCACCGCGGTCGCCGGCGAGATCCCCGACGAGACGGCCGGCCCCTACCCGGGCGACGGCTCGAACGGGGTCGACGTCCTCGAGCGCTCCGGGATCGTCCGCAGCGACCTGCGCACCAGCATCGGCGGCGGCGCGACGGCCGACGGGGTCCCCCTGGCGCTCACTCTGACGATCCTCGACGCGGCGAGCGGGGGCGTGCCGTTCGCCGGAGCCGCCGTGTACGTCTGGCACTGCGACGCGCACGGGGACTACTCGATGTACTCCCGCGGCGTCGAGGACGAGACGTACCTCCGCGGCGTGCAGGTCGCCGACGCGTCGGGCGTCGTCTCCTTCGCCTCGATCGTCCCGGCCTGCTACTCCGGCCGCTGGCCGCACATCCACTTCGAGGTGTACCCGGGAGCGGACTCGATCACCGACGCGTCGAACGCGATCGCGACCTCGCAGGTCGCCCTGCAGGAGGAGGCGTGCACCGCGGTCTACGCCCTCGAGTCGTATGCGGGCTCGGCCGCGAACCTCGCCCGGGTCGGCCTGGAATCCGACTCCGTCTTCGGCGACGACGGCGGAGCCCTGCAGCTCGCGACGATGTCCGGCAGCCCGGCGTCCGGCTACTCCGCGGCACTCACGGCGAGCGTCGACACCCGCACCGCGCCGACCGCGGGCGCCGCGCCCCGCAGCCGCTGACCCCCGTCCTCCTCCGCGGGACGCGGCTCCGGTCCGCGACATGCCGACGGAGGCGTACCGGAGCGGCCTCTCGCGAGAGGGGAACGGGCGTCAGCGCAGGAGGCGGCGGGCGACGGCCACGGCGCCGAGGGCGGCGAGGACCCAGGGGCCGCCGACGAGCAGCGGGTCGAGGATCTGGTGGCGCACGTCGGTCCGGCCGCGGCGCGAGGCGATCGGGTGCGCGTGCGCCTCGGCCAGCACACCGGTCTCGGTGATCGGATCGTCCGGCCGTGTCGTGAGCAGCGAGCGGAGGTGCGCCCCGGTCGACTCCACCCGGTCGCCCAGCACGAGCAGCAGCCAGTGCGCGTGGCGCCCCTCGCTGAACCGGTCGTAGGCGTAGCGGCGGATCGCGCCGGAGACACCGTGGAGGGGCTGCGCCGTGCCGAAGACGGCGGGCAGCTCGAGGTGCTCGATGCTCTTCTCGCGACGGCCGTGCGTCCGCATCCTCTCCGGGCGCTCCCAGTGCGCGCCCGAGACGAGGTCGCTGCGCTCGCGGGGGAAGGCGGGCCGGTCGGCGGGGTCGAGGTCGGCGCCCCAGCCCGGGATGCGGGCACGCAGCTCCTCGGCGGTCGGCACGCGGACGGGGCGGTCGGCGGTGTACGGCACGGGATCCTCCTACGGGACGACGACGGTCTTGATGCAGCCGTCGAGCTTGGACGAGAACAGGTGGTACCCCTCGGCGATGTGCTCGAGCGGGATGCGGTGCGTGATCAGGTCGCTGGGCGTGATGTGCCCGGCACGGATGTGCTCGAACAGGCGCGGCCACTGGCGGGTGACGGGGGCCTGGTTCATCCGCAGCGTGAGGCCCTTGTTGACGGCGTCGCCGAACTTGACGGCGCTCGCGAGCGGCCCGTAGGCGCCCATCACCGAGACGGTGCCGCCCTTCCGGACGCCGTCGATCGCCCAGTTGAGCGCGATCGGCGAGCCGCCCTGCAGCTTGAGCTTGGCGCCGGTGACGTGCTGGAGGAGGTTCCCGTCGGCCTCCGCGCCGACCGCGTCGATCACGACGTCGGCGCCGAGACCGCCGGTGGTCTTCTTGAGGGTGACGATGAGGTCGTCCTCCTCGGTGTAGTCGATCGTCTCCGCGAAGGCGAACTCGCGGGCCTTGGCGAGGCGGTAGTCGATCTGGTCGACGACGATGACGCGGCCGGCGCCCATCAGCCAGGCGGACCGCGCGGCGGCCAGGCCGACCGGTCCGGCTCCGAGCACCACGACCGTGTCGCCCTCGACGATGTCGCCGAGCTGCGCGCCGAAGTAGCCGGTCGAGAAGGCGTCGGTGAGCATCAGGGCGTCCTCGTGCGGCAGCCACTCGGGGATCCTCGTCGGGCCCACGTCGGCGAACGGGACGCGCACGTACTCCGCCTGCCCGCCGTCGTAGCCGCCCGCCGAGTGCGAGTAGCCGTAGATGCCGCCGATCGCGGTGGCGTTCGGATTCACGTTGTGGCAGTTGGAGTAGAGGCCGCGGGAGCAGAACCAGCAGGAGCCGCAGTAGATGGTGAAGGGGACCATCACCGTGTCGCCGACGCTGAGGTTCTGCACCGACGAGCCGACCTCGTCGACCACGCCGATGAACTCGTGGCCGAAGGTGTGGCCGATCCGGGTGTCCGGGAGAAGCCCGTGGTAGAGGTGCAGGTCGGATCCGCAGATCGCCGCCATCGTCACCCGGACGATCGCGTCGTTCGGGTGCTCGATCCTCGGCCGGTCCTTCTCCTCCACGCGGACCTTGTAGGGGCCCCGGTAGACCATCGCGCGCATGCCGCCTCCTGTGTCGTCGTCCCTTCAGCGTGCGTCGTGCTCCCGCCGGTCCTCCAGGGGGTTGCGCGCGGGGCCCGGGATCCCCAGCGCCCGTCCCTCCGCGTTCCTCTCCTCCCTCTCCGCGAGATGCCACCCGGATGCGCGGCACGCCGCAGGAGGCGCTCCGCAGCGGCATCTCGTGGAGAGGAGACGGGCACTGCACAGGCTCAGCCGCGGACGTAGGATCGACTCCATGCCGCAGATACGGATCAGGGACGCCGCCGCCGCGCTCGGCGTGAGCGACGACACGCTGCGGCGCTGGATCGAGAACGGGACGCTCGAGAGCGCGAAGGACGCGTCCGGGAGACGCGTCGTCGACGGCCTCGAGGTCGCCCGGCTCGCCCGCGCGAACGCCGTGCTGCCGGAGGATCCGTCCCCGGTCGCGCGCTCGGCCCGCAACCGCTTCGTCGGGATCGTCACCGGCATCGTGATGGACACCGTGATGGCGCAGGTCGAGCTGCAGTGCGGTCCGCACCGCGTGGTCTCGCTGATGAGCAGCGAGGCGGTCCGCGAGCTCGGGCTCGAGCCCGGGTCTCCCGCGGTGGCGGTGGTCAAGGCGACCACGGTCATCGTCGAGACGCCGCTCGCCCGCGGCTGATGCGCACCGGGTCCGGCCTGCCGCGCTGGGTCGTGGCCGTCGCCGCGCTCGGCGCCCTGCTGGTGCTGCTCCCGCTCGCCGCGATCCTCGCCCGCGTCGACTGGCCGCAGTTCCTGCCGCTGATCACCTCCGACTCCTCCGTCGCCGCGCTCCTGCTGAGCCTGCGCACCTCCGCCGTCGCCACCCTGCTGTGCCTGCTGCTCGGCACCCCGATGGCGCTCGTGCTCGCCCGCACGGCCTTCCCCGGCCAGCGCCTGCTCCGCTCGCTGGTGCTGCTGCCGCTGGTGCTCCCGCCGGTGGTCGGCGGGCTGGCGCTGCTCTTCACCTTCGGGCGGATGGGCCTGCTCGGCGGCGCGCTGGAGGCCCTCGGCGTCCGCATCGCGTTCTCGACCACCGCCGTCGTGATCGCGCAGACCTTCGTGGCCCTGCCGTTCCTGGTGCTGACGCTCGAGGGCGCGCTGCGCAGCGCCGGCGCGCGGTACGAGTCGGTCGCCGCGACACTCGGCGCCTCCCCCGGTACGGTGCTCCGGCGGATCACGCTGCCGCTGATCCTGCCGGGCCTCGCCTCGGGCGCGATCCTCTCGTTCGCGCGGGCGCTCGGCGAGTTCGGGGCGACGCTGACCTTCGCCGGCAGCCTCGAGGGCACGACGCGCACCCTCCCGCTCGAGATCTACCTGCAGCGGGAGAGCGATCCGGACGCGGCGGTCGCCCTCGCGCTGGTGCTCGTGGTGGTCGCGGTGCTCGTGATCGGTCTCGCGCACGGCCGCTCCGCCCGGGGGGTGCCGCGGTGAGCCTGCTGCTGGAGGCGCGGCTCGCGGCGCGCGGGATCGGCGTGCGGATCGACGTGGCCGAGGGCGAGACGATCGCGCTGCTCGGGCCCAACGGCGCGGGCAAGTCGACCGTGCTCGAGCTGATCGCCGGCCTCGTCCGCGCCGACTCCGGGCGGGCGACCGCCGGCGGCGAGCTGCTCTTCGACGACCGCCGGTGGACTCCTCCGCACCGGCGCCCCGTCGCCCTGCTGGCGCAGGATCCGCTGCTGTTCCCGCACCTCAGCGTGCGCGAGAACGCGGCGTTCGGTCCGCGCAGCGCCGGCGCCGGGCGGGCGCGGTCCCGCGAGCGGGCGGAGCGCGAGCTGGCCGCCGCGGGCGTGGCCGACCTGGCCGACCGGCGCCCGGGGAGCCTCTCCGGCGGCCAGGCGCAGCGGGTCGCCCTCGCCCGGGCCCTCGCGACCGACCCGCGCCTTCTGCTGCTCGACGAGCCGCTGGCCGCGGTCGACGCCCGGACCGCCCCGGTCCTCCGCCGGATGCTCCGCGAGGTGCTCGCCGACCGCTCGGCGATCGTGGTCACCCACGACGTGCTCGACGCCTGGACCCTCGCCGACCGGGTTCTGGTGCTGCACGGCGGCCGGGTGGTCGAGGAGGGGCCGACCGCCCGCGTCCTCACGCGCCCGCGCACCGCGTTCACCGCCGAGCTCGCCGGGCTCGAGCTGCTCGAGGGCGTCCGCACCGCGACGGGTCTGCGCACCGCCGACGGGCACGAGCTGTCCGGAGTCGCGGCCGAGCCGGTCGCGGTCGGCGCCGCGGTGCTCGCCGCGGTCCGTCCCTCCGCCTTCTCCGTCGGAGAGGGAGGCCTCCGCGCCGTGATCACCGATGTGGAGCAGCGGGGAGACGCGGTGCGGGTGCGCAGCGCGCTCCTGACCGCCGACGTCCCGCCGGCCGACGCGGCACGCCTCGACCTCGCGCCCGGCCGCGAGGCAGGCTTCACCGTCGCTCCGGAGGATCTGCTGGTCTACCCGGCGTGAGGGGCGGGCACGAGGAGACGGCTCGCCACCCTGGGCGTGGGAGGGCGAGCGCCCGCCCCGCTACTCCGCCCCGCCGTCGTCCCCGCCGGGCGCCGCGCCGGACAGCGGGAGCCGCGCCCTCACCCGCGCCCCCGCCAGCACGGGCGAGTCCGAGAGCTCCAACGAGCCCCCGTAGACCGCGAGCTGCCGCTCCAGCCGCGCCAGGCCCGAGCGCGTCGACCCCTCGACGAGTCCGCGGCCGTCGTCGTCGAGGGTGAGCACCGCGACGCCCGCCTCCTCGTCGCCGCGCACCCGCAGCGAGGAGGCGCCGCCGTGCTTCAGCGCGTTGGTGACCGCCTCCTCCAGGAACCGGACCAGGAGCATCCGCTGGTCGAGCGGCGCCTCGGCGCCCTCGGCGGCGAGCGCCGGGATGCGGCCGAGGTCGAGGTCGACGGCGATCTCGGGAGGGAGTCGCGCGACGAGGTCGCGGACGGCGGGGACCAGGCCGTGGTCGATCTCGACCGGGTAGAGGGCGTGGCCGACCGCGCGCACCTCGTCCTCGCGGAGCCGGTCGAGCCGGGCGGCGATGGCGAGCAGCCGCTCCGAGGCCGCCTCGTCGGATGCGCTCGCGACCGCGTGCAGCTCGGCGGTCAGCACCACGAGTCCGTTCTGGAGGCCGCCGTGCAGGCTCTGCGCGACGTCGCGCCGCACCCGCAGCTCCTCCCGCTGCAGGGCCTGCACCGCCTCGAGCGCCTGCACGGAGGCGCGGGCGTGCTCCCGCTCCTTCTCGCGCACGCGCCGTGCCGCGCGCACGAGCAGGTAGCCGTAGGCGGTGATCAGCGCGATCACCGTGGATCCGACGACCAGCTCGACCGCGAGAGCGGGGAGTGCCGAGAGCGGGTAGACGCCGGTCAGCACCTGGAGGCAGCAGCGGACGAGTCCCATCCCCACGGCGATGACCGCCGTCCGGGCCACGCGGGCGCCGCCGGTCGAGCGCTCGGGGCGCAGCACCGCGACCAGGGCGATCGCGAGCCCGATCGTCGACACGTTGACCAGGACGCGCGTCGTCACGTCGAGCAGCGGCCCCGGATCGACGCTCCGCAGCGTCCGCGACAGCATCCCGAGCGCGAAGACGGCCTGGAGCGCGGCCAGCAGCGAGAGGACGCCGCCGAGGAGGGCCATCGCTCCGAGGACGATGCGGTTGTCCTCGCGCGTGTCGCTCGGGCCGGCGCTCATCCGGTGTGCTCGAGGAAGAGGAGCGTCGCGTCGACCCGCGGGTTGCGCTCGCCGTCCGACCGCACGCCGAGGCCCGCGTAGACGGCGTTGACGTGGTTGTCGACCGAGCGGACCGCGATGCCGAGGCGCTCGCCGATCGCGGCGTTGGTCAGCCCCGATGCGAGACCCGAGAGCACCTCGTACTGGCGCGGGCTCAGCGCGGCGACCGGGGAGTCGCGGCGGGCCGCGCGGGCGGCGACCAGCGCCGGATCGAGCACGGTGCGGCCGTCCGCCGTCGCGCGGACGGAGGCGAGCAGCGCGGGGGCGGAGAGGAGGAGGTCTTCGAGAGGTAGCTCCAGCCGCGGGCCTCGGCGCGGTCGAGGCGGAGGAAGCGGTGCATCGCGTCGACGGCCGAGAGCAGGACGATGCCCAGCCCCGGCGCGGTGGACCGCAGCCGGCGCCCGAGCTCGATGCCGTCCCCGTCGCCGAGCTCGATGTCGAGGATCGCCACGTCGAGCTCCGCGGGCCGCAGCACCGACCGCGCCTCCGTGGCGGATCCGGCCTCCACGACGCTCCGCACGCCCGGCACCGCGCGCAGCAGCGACGACAGCATGTGCCGGTAGAGGGGCTGGTCGTCGACGACGGCCAGCCTGAGCTCCGGAACGCCCCCCACGGATGTCATCCGCCCATCTTCACCCATGCTCCGGAGGTCGAGGCGTCCCTCGACCGGGGGTCACCGCGCGAGGATCCGCGTCGGCTCGCGGGCGGCGGCGGGCGCCTGCCCCGTGAGCGGGGGATCAGGAGTGACGGGGCGGGGTCGATGAGGCGGGTACGGAGGGGCGTGGGGTGGGCTCCGGGAAGGGCGGTGAGGAGCAGAGCCGCACGCCGCTCCGGTTCGCCCGCCGCGCCGCGTCGGAGTGCCCACCGCGCCGCTCAAGACAGCCGGACGCCCGTCAGGGCGAGGCCCGCGGCGGCCGCCGCGACGGCGAGCGCAGCCGTGCCGACGCCGTACCCCAGGCCGGCCCGGCGAGCGTCGCGACCGGCACGACGCCCAACGGGGGCAGTGCGGCGCCGATCGCGGCGCGGGCAGCCGTGCCGACGGCTCCGCCCGCCGCGACGAGGAGGATCGCGGAGGGTCGCAGGTGGAGGGGTCGCGTCACTCCGCGAGGTCCCAGGGCGCCGGGCGCGACGGGTCGCGGTCGGCGCGCGGGACGACGAGCACGGGGCGGTGCTGACGGTGCGCGAGGTGGGCGGCGACGCTCCCGCTGAGGAACTCGGCGATGCTCGCGAGCACGCCCGCGTCGCGGGTGCCGACCACGATCATCCGCGCGTCGACCTCCTCGGCGACCTCGGCGAGCGCCAGGGCGGGCTCGCCCCGCGCCGCGCGCAGCGACCACTGCACGGTGCTGCCATCCAGCTCGTGCTCGACCGTCTCGCGGAGCCCGGGCGGGAGGGACGGGCCCTCGCCGCGGTCGGCCGCGGCGCCGACGAAGCCGAGCGGGATGCCGCCGGTCATCGGATCGACGTACTCGCCGACGAGGTACGGATCGGCCGAGACCGACACGAGCAGCAGGGCGGCTCCGGCGTCGGCGGCGACGCGGGCGGCGGTGCGCAGGACCTCGGGTCGCTGGCCGTCGACGATGCCGACGAGGACGGGCCCGGTGGGGGTGGGTGCGGTCATGAGGAGCTCCTTCCCGGTTGCGCCCCATCCTGGCACCGCACGGGCGCGAGCGGTCGGAGCATCCGTGCCGGATCCGTCGTGATCGTTCCGTCATGCGCGGGCCTCGGGCTAGAGTGGCTCGTCGCCGGATCCCCACCGGCCCCCGACCCCCCGTCACCACCGTCATCCGAGGAGAACGCACGCGTGTCGAAGCCAGGCATTCCCACCCCTGAGGAGAGTGCCGGCACCCCGACCACTGCACCCCCGACCCGGCGCGAGGCCCGCGAGGCCGAGCGCCGTGCGGCCCGGGCCGAGGCGGAGACGGGCGCGGCCTCCGCCGGCACCGCGGTCGAGGGCAGCGGATCGGACGACTCCGCCGCTTCCGCAGCCGCTGGCGACTCCGCGCCCACCGCCGTCGACGCCGCAACGGCCGTGGCGACCGCTCCGACCGTGTCGGTCGAGATCCCCGCCGTCGCCTCCCCCGCCTCCCGGTCGATCCCGGCCTCACCGCGCCGCGCGTCCGCCTCCCGCCCCGTCGCTCCCCGCGCCGCCGAGCCCGCCCGAGCCCGTGGCCTCAGCCGCCGCGCCCTGGCCTTCGGCACCTTCTCGGTGGTCGGCGGCCTCTTCGCCACGGCCGCGATCCCCGCGTACGGCGCCCGCAGCTCCTCCGCCACCGCGACCGGCCGCGCCGCCGCGAACCGGGTCGGCCTCCAGAACCTCACCGTCTCCTCCGACGCCGCCGGCCAGACCGCCGTCCGCGACGCCTTCGCCGCACCGACCCAGGCGCAGCTCGACGAGGCCAGCCGCCAGGCGGCCGTGCTCTCCGGATCGAACGGCGGCGAGTTCTCGACCGTGCAGACCCGCGCGGTCGGCGACGACTACCCGTGGCCCTACGAGACCATCGACGACGACGGCGGCGGACTCTCGCCCCTCGGCTACTACTACCGCGAGTGCGTCGACTTCGTGGCCTGGCGCCTCAACCGCGACGCCGGCCGCACCTCCGCGCCGTGGAAGTACACGTGGGGCAACATCACCCCGCTCGGCGGCAGCGCCTACGAGTGGCCGGACAACTGGGCCGCGAAGGGCTGGGCGACCAGCAGCGTCCCGATCGTCGGCTGCGTCGCGTGGTGGACCTACAACCACGTCTCGTACGTGCAGAAGGTCAACGACGACGGCACCGTGCTCCTCGAGGAGTACAACTACGGCGGCAAGCACAGCTACGTGACCCGCACCTTCCCCACCGCCCAGGTCCCGCTCTTCCTGTACCCGCCGGTCCTGTAGGGGGCCTGTTCCCGTCGCGCGTCGGCGGGCGAGGGGGTGCGATCCCGCGTCAGCCGAGCGCGGCGAGGAGGATCGCGAAGGCTGCCGTCGTCGGATCGACGAGCGTCATGTGGTCGGCGTCGGCGAGCTCGTGCAGCAGCACGGCGGGGTGCCGGTCGGCGTATCGGCGGCTGTAGGCGACAGGGACGTCCTCGTCGAGCGTGCCGTGGATCAACGTGGTCGGCTGCGGCGGCGCGGGCAGCTGCGCGGGGTCGGCGCCCGGGAGCAGCGCGAGGTCGCCGCCGAGGAGCTCCCCCACGGCGTCGTCGCTGAGGCGGTCGGCGGAGGCGGCGGCCAGGTCGAGCACGCCCGCCAGTGCCACCACAGCGGCGACGTGCGGCGACGGACGGGCGGCCTGCGACCAGACGGCGAGGTGGCCGCCGGCGGAGTGGCCGACGAGGGCGACCGGTCCGGCGCCGGGCAGCAGTGACGGGAGCGCCGCGAGCACGGCCAGGACGTCGTCGCCGGTGCCCGGCCAGCCGCCTCCCGGGTCGCCCGTGCGCCGGTACTCGGGGAGGAGCACGTCGTGCCCGCGGTCGGCCAGTGCCGCCGCGAGCGGCCGGGCGTGCCGCCGGTCCCACCGCGCCCGCCAGAACCCGCCGTGCACGAGCACGACCGGCCGGCGCGCCTCGCCGGGCGCCCCGCGGAAGACGTCCGCGATCTGCTCCGGAGCCTTCCCGTACCGGCGCACCTCGTCCGGCTCGCGCCCCTCCGACTGCTGCATCCCCCCAGTACCTCCCCGCGAGACGCCACGTCGGTGCGCCCGGCACGGCGTGTCGCGTACCGGAGCGGCATCTCGCGGAGAGGGAGGGGAGGGCGCGGGAGCTCGCGTCAGGACTCGAACCAGCCCCGGGGGTGGTGGTCGGCCGTGAGGGGCGTGCGCGGCCGGGTCGGGCGGGCCCAGCGGACGGCGTTCGCCAGCACGCGCCGGATGTCCGGGTGGTGGTAGACCGGGTAGTCCTGGTCGCCGGGCGAGAAGTAGAAGACCTTCCCGAGGCCGCGGGTGTAGGTCACGCCGGAGCGGAACACCTCGCCGCCGGTGAACGTCGACAGGAACACCGTCTCCTCCGGCACCGGGATGTCGAAGTACTCGCCGTACATCTCCTGCTCGGGGATGATCAGCGGGCTGGGCACGCCCTCGGCGATCGGATGGGTGGGCGCGATCGTCCACACCAGCTCGCGGTCGCGGTCGTTGCGCCACTTCAGCGAGCAGGTCGTGCCCATGAGCGCCTTGAAGATCGACGAGTAGTGGCCCGAGTGCAGGACCAGGATCCCCATCCCCTCCTGCACGTGCCGCAGGACCCGCTGGACGACCTCGTCCGACACCTCCTCGTGCGCGATGTGCCCCCACCACAGCAGCACGTCCGTCGTCGCGAGCGCCTCCTCGGTGAGCCCGTGCTCGGGCTCGGGGAGCGTCGCGGTGCGCACCGAGACGGCGTCGCCGAGCGACTCCGCGAGCCCGTCCGCGATGACGCGGTGGATGCCGTCCGGGTAGTGGCGCAGCACGGTCTCGTCGCCGCGGGTCTCGTGGCGGAACTCGTTCCAGACGAGGACCTCGATCGGGGCGCTCATGCGACCGCCACCTCCTTCTTCTCGGCCGCGGAGCGGTAGATCGCGTCGACCACCCGGCTGCGGTGCAGCGCGTACTCGCCGTAGTGGCCGGAGTAGCGGGGGCCGCCCGCGGGCGCGTCGGCTCCCGAGGCGATGGCCTCCAGGAACTCGGCGATGACCGAGCGGTGGTGCCCGGCGGGGACCTTCACGTCGGGGTGCGAGACGGTCGGCGCTCCGGCGACCTCGGAGTAGAGCGTCAGAGTCCCCTCCGTGGCGTAGTCGGCGATGTGGAGGCGCGCGCCCCCGGCCGAGCCGAGCAGCTCGACCTCGATGTCCTCGTCGACCTTCGAGTAGCTGGCCCAGGAGGCGTCGAGCTGGAGCGAGCGGCCGTTGTCGAGGCGCAGCAGGGCGCTCGAGAAGTCCTCCACCTCGAACGCGTGCGTGCCGGTGGCGGCGACGCCGTGCGGGCGCCCTCCGCGGCCGGAGCGGCCGATCTCGCCGTACGCGACCGCCGAGACGCTGGTCACGCGCGGCTCGTCGAGCAGGTGCAGCGCGATGTCGAGCACGTGGGAGCCGAGGTCGATCAGCGGGCCGCCGCCGGCGAGCTCCTTGCTGGTGAACCAGGAGCCGATGCCGGGGATGCCGGTGCGCCGCTGCCAGCTCGCGCGGGCGTGGTAGACGTCGCCCAGCGGCGCGTCGTCGAGGTAGTCGCGGAGGAAGGCGACGTCGGCGCGGCGGCGGTGGTTGTACGCGATCTCGAGCACCCGGTCGTTCGTGCGGGCGGCCTCGACCATCTCGGCCGCCAGCTCGGCGGTGGTGGCGAGCGGCTTCTCGCAGAAGACGTGCTTGCCGCTCGCGAGCGCGGCCACGGCGATCGGGTGGTGCAGGTGGTTCGGGACGCCGATGGAGACGACGTCGAGGTCGTCGCGGGCGACGAGCTCCTCCCAGTCGGCGTAGAGGTCGGGGACGCCGCGGGTCGCGCCGAGTTCGTGCAGGCGCGCCTCCTCCTGGCCGGCTAGCGCGACGACGCGGGCGCCGGGCAGGGACTGGAAGGCATCGAGGTGGGTGGTGCCGGCGAAGCCGAGGCCGACGACCCCCACGCGCAGCTCAGTGGTGTTCTCTGTCATGCGCCGAGCCTACTCGAATCGATTCGAGCACTCCACGGGCGGCGTGGCTTCCCGGAGCGCCGGGCAGGCCGAGCGTCAGGCCGCGAGGCGCGCCTCGAGCGCGGCGAGCGACGCGCGCAGGGCCGGCGCCTCGAGGGCGTCGCCGTCGGCAGCGGCGTGCGCGGCGGCGAACGCCTGGACCTGGCGGTGCAGCTCGACGCGGGTCCCGCCGCGGGCGACGACCGCGAGCCGCTCGGCGAGGCGCACGCCGGCGCGGACGACGAGCGGCTGCTCCATCGCGTACGAGCGCAGGGCGAGGAACACGTCGGCCAGCAGCTCGCCCGCTCGGGGCCACGGGACGACCAGGCGGACGACTCCGTCGGCGTCGGAGTAGCGGCCGCGCGCCTCCGGCCGGCCGCAGAGGTCGACGAGCGCGCTGGTCAGGGCCTCGACGGCGCCGACCGCGGTGTACGGGTCGTTGGTGCCGGTCGCGAGCCCGCGGACTCCGATCTCGACCACCTGCTGGACGGCGTAGCGGAGGTCCTGGTGCGGGGTGCGCGCGTCGGCGACGACGACCGCGGCGACCGCCTCCTCCTGGGCGACGGACCCCTCCAGGACCTCGAGCACCGGGTCGCCGACGAGGACGTGGTCGCCGGGCAGCGCGAGCACCCGGAGCCGCGTGTCGCCGCGGCGGGCCAGGGCGACCAGCCGCTCGACCTCGAGCTGCTCGACGTAGCCCCCGCGCACCGCACACAGCACGACCGGCTCGCGCCCCGCCGGCGGCAGGGCCTCCTCCGCGAGCAGGGCCTCCTCCGCGTCCACCGGCTCCTCACCGTCCTCCGGATGCAGTCGCTCGATCACGTCGACGAGCTCGCCGAGCACCCGCTGCTGCAGCGTCGTCACCTGCACCGACAGCGCGATGTGGTGGATGAAGTAGACGAGCACCGCGACGTCGCCCACCGCGAGCAGCACCGAGAACGAGACGGCCACCACCGGCACGAACGTCAGCGACGCGTCCTCCTCGGTGTGCACCGCGCGCAGCACGATCAGCGAGTACAGGAACGTGGACGTGAGCACCGCCAGGACGACCTGGTTGCCGCGGTCGGCCATGAAGTTGCGGACCAGCCGGGGCCCGTAGGCGGAGGACGTGGTCGCCAGCACCGAGATCGTGATCGAGAACGAGGTCGCGGCGACGCCCAGCATCGTCCCGCCGATCGCCGAGAGGATCGCCCGGCCGCCGGTCGGCGACAGGTCCTCGATCAGGGGGATGTCGCTGACGCCGGCGCGGACCAGCAGATGGTCGACCTCGACCAGCCCCAGCGCCAGCCCGACGGCGAGGACGCCGAACAGGGCCGGGAGGAACCAGAAGGATTCGCGGAGGTGGAGGAGCCGGGAGCGCATCCTCGAAGGCTAGAGCGGCGCCTCCTCGCGGGCTGCGCCGCCGCGGAGGCTTGCGCGCCGGGCCGGGACGTGCCGCGGTGCCTGCCGCCAAGGCGACGTCGCGTCAGGGCCGTCCGCACTGCGGGGGCGTCGTCGCGACGGACGCCGGACGCACCGGAGGCGCCGACCCCCGGGGGATCGGCGCCTCCACGGGGCGTCAGGTGACGTTGATGAGCGTGCGCTGCCAGCCGGAGGATCCGTCGGGCGCGACCGGCGCGCGGTCCTCGATCTGGACCATGCCGTTCTTGTCGACCGCGCGGACCGCGACGTAGTGCGAGCCGGGCTGGGCGTCCCAGTCGACGAACCACTGCACCCAGGTGTCGAGGTTGACCGGGGTCGAGAGCGTCGCCTCCTGCCAGTCGCCGTTGTCGATGCTCACCTCGACCTTCTCGATGCCGATGCTCTGCGCCCAGGCGACGCCCGCGATCTTGAGAGCGCCCGAGGTGACGGGGACGCCGATCCGCGGGGTGTCGATCCGCGAGGACATCTTGATGGGGGCCTCGGCGGAGTAGCCGCGCGGGGTCCAGTAGGCCTGGTCGGCCTCGAAGGTGGTGACCTTGAGCTCGGTGAGCCACTTGGTGGCCGAGACGTAGCCGTAGAGGCCGGGCACGATCATCCGCACCGGGAAGCCGTGCTCGAACGGGAGGGGCTCGCCGTTCATGCCGACGGCGAGGATCGCGTCGAGGTTCTCGTCCGTGACCGCGGTGATCGGGGTGGACGCCGTGTATCCGTCGCTGCTGGTGGAGAGGAGCATGTCGGCTCCGCTCTGCACGCCGGCCATCTTCAGCACGTCGCGCAGGGGGACGCCGAGCCACTTGGCGTTGCCGACGAGGTTGCCGCCGACCTGGTTCGAGACGCAGGTGAGGGTGATGCCGTACTCGTCGAGGCCCATGTCGAAGATATGCTGGAGGTTCAGCGTCACCTCGCGGTCGACCATGCCGGTGATCTTCAGCGACCAGGCCGACGGGTCCAGGTTGGGCACGGTGAGGGCGGTGTCGACGCGGTAGAAGTCGGCGTTCGGCGTGTAGAGCGGGGTGAGGCCCTCGATGTCGAGCTCGGCGCCCGCGGGGACCGAGACGGTGCTGCGCGGGGAAGGCAGGCGCAGGGCGTCGCGGACACCGGCGAGGGAGGAGGTCGCCGCGTTGACCAGGCGGGCACCGGTGCCGACGACGGCCGCGCCGACGGCGGAGATCAGTGCGATGCGGAAGAAGCCGCGGCGCTCGAGGGCGCCCGGACGGGCCTCGGAGGATGTTCCCCTGGCCTCCGAGGCCCGGGCCGCACGCCAGCCGCGCAGGCGCGTGAAGAGGAGGTGCATGACGACGACGGCGACGACGAGTCCGACCAGCGTGGGCACCGCGGCGAGCGGCGACGCTCCCGTGCGGGTCACGATGGCGGCGATCGAGAGGCCGCCGGCGATCACGAGCAGCACCTGGCCGAGCGGCGGGCGGACCAGCTGGAGCACTCCGGCGATCGCGGCGGCGACGACGACCGCGGCGCCCACGCTGCCGAGCAGGAAGGTCTTGTCGTTCTCGCCGAACGTCTCGATCGCGAACTCCTTGAGCGGGCGCGGGACGATGTCGACGATGAAGGCGCCGAGCGCGAGCACGGGGCTCGCGGTGCGGGCGACCGCGAGGGCGATGAGCTCGGCGACGGCGAGGAGGACTCCGCCCGTGACGATGCCCGCGAGGGCGGCGAGCAGGAAGTAGAGAGCTCGATGCTCGCGCACGGGTGCCGCTGTCTGGTTCATGGAGGAGAGTTTTCTCCCGCGACCTGCCGTTTCCCAGGGTGTCCCTGGTTTGGTCGTGTAGGCGCCTTTTTCATAACGAACAGGTAACGCACAGCGGCGGCATCTCGACGGGATCACCTCTCGCTCGGCCCGCCGCCGGGCCTCACCGCCCGCGACGCCCCCGCCGGAGGACCGCCGCGTTCGCGATGACGATGAGGGCGATCCCGATCCATCCGGCCGCGCCGACGTCCTGCCCGAGCACGACCGCGCCGATGAGGGCGGCCAGGACGGGGTTGGCGCTCATGAGCGTCCCGAACACGCTCGCCGGCAGCCTCCGGAGCGCGATCACGTCCGCCACGAACGGGACCGCCGTCGCGAGGACGCCGGCGCCGACCGCCAGGAGCACGGTGCCCGCGTCCGGATGCGTCGTGACGAGCGTCCAGACGGCGACGGGCAGGAAGACGGCGGCGGAGATCCCGGTCGCCGTGGCGGTCCCCTGCGCTCCGGGCAGACGGAGTCCGATGATCCGGTTGAGCAGGATGTACGCGGCCCAGCAGCACGCGGCCGCGAGACCGAGCGCGATCCCCACCTGGTCGGACGATGGCCTCGGCCCGGCGATCGCGACGACGCCTGCTCCGGCGACGAGGGCGCAGAGCGCGCTGGTCCTGCTCCGGGAGCCGAGGAGCGCGACCGCCAGCGGCCCGCAGAACTCCAGGGTCACCGCCAGCCCCAGCCCGATGCGGTCGATGGCCGCGTAGAGCGTGAGGTTCATCGCTCCGAACACCACGGCGAGGAGCAGGACGGGCCACCACTGCGCGCGGGTCAGGTCGCGGATCCGCGGCCGGACGACCGGGAGGAGGATCAGCGCGGCGACGATCTGCCGGACGGCGACCACTCCGACGGATCCCAGGACCGGGAAGGCCAGAGTCCCGGAGGCCGCCCCGAGCTGATTCGAGAGGGCGCTCGCGAGGGCGGTCGCGACGCCGACGGTCCGGCCGTCGCCGGGGAGCTGCTTCGTCATTCCGGAAGTCTGCGAGCCGTCCGGCCCCGGCTCACAATGCGTCATCGGCCCGATCGATGCGGGAACCGCATGAATAGGATGCGGTCATGGAACTGGAACTGCGCCACCTCCGGTCGTTCGTCGGCGTCGTGGACGCCGGGACCTTCACCGACGCGGGGATCGACCTCGGCATCTCCCAGACGGCGGTCTCCCGCAACGTCGCGGCGCTCGAGTCCGTCCTCGGACGAAGGCTCCTCCACCGGACGACCCGCAGCGTCGAGCTCGCGCCGGCGGGCGAGCGGGTGCTGCGGCACGCCCGCCGCGTCCTGGCCGTCGTCGACGACCTTCGCGAGGAGGCGGCGGCCGGGACGGACACGATCCGGATCGGGTACGCCTGGTCGGCTCTCGGCGAGCACACCCAGGAGTTCCAGCGCCGCTGGGCCGCGGCGCTCCCCCGCCACGAGCTGCGGCTGATCCGCTCCAACACGCCCACCGCGGGGCTCGCGGAGGGCCTCAGCGATCTCGCGATCCTCCGGCGCGGATCTCCGGCTGCGGACGTCGAGTCGGCTCTGATCGGCACCGAGAAGCGCTACTGCGCCCTGTCCGTCGACGACCCGCTCGCCGCGAAGCGCACGGTCACCCTCGCCCAGGTGGCGACCGCTCCGCTGGCGCTCGACGACCGGACCGGGAGCACCCGGCTCGACCTCTGGCCCGAGCACGACCGGCCGCGGATCACCGTCCCGACGACCGACGTCGACGACTGGCTCACGGTGATCAGCAGCGGCTCCGCCCGCGGAGTGACCGCGGAATCGACGGTGAGCCAGTACCGACGGCAGGGCCTCGCCTACCGGGTCGTCCGCGACGCCCCGCCGGTCCCCGTGCACGCCGCGTGGATCCGGAGCGACCCGCCGCCCGTCCTGGGCGACGTCATCGGGCTGCTCCAGGGCCTCTACCGCACCTCCGACTGACGACGACGGCCGCCGGGGGCGATCCCCGGCGGCCGTCGTCGTCACGTCACTTGCAGGTGAGAGCGGAGTACGCGGCCTGCTTCGTGGTGGTCACCGATGCTCCGTCCACGGTCGCCGTCGCGGTCACCGTCGCCGAGCCCGCGGCCACCGAGGCGGCGCGGGTGGTGAAGGCGTGCGAGGCGCTCGACCCGGGAGCGATCCCGGTGAACGCCTTCGAGCCCCAGGCGGAGCCGAGGGTGATCGCCGCCGGGACCTTCGCGTCGTTCCGAGCGGAGACCGTCACCACGACCTTGCCCGCCACGCAGCGGCTGGTGGCCGTCACGGTGGTCGGCACCGTCGCCGCGGAGGCGCGGACGATGGAGAGGCGGTAGGTCACTGTCGTCGTGTGGTCCTGCGCCGACGACTCGACGACCACGCTCGTCGTCCCCGAGGCCGCGAGCGGCACGGTGCGGCGGACGGTGTCGTCGATCAGCACGCCGTCGACCTTCACCAGGCCGCTGGGCACGGCCGGGTCCAGGTCGAGCGAGACGCTCGTCGTACCGGCCGGCACCGTGAGCGTGTGGTCCCTGACCCCGGCGGCGAGAGCCGGCGAGAGCGTCCCGACGTCGGAGGAGAGCTTCGTCAGCTCCGGGTCCGCAGCGTAGGTGGTCGACTCGGTCGTGTAGACCCCGAAGACACCGCCGACGTAGCTGGATCCGGTGCCCTGGAAGCGCACCGTGACGACGGGGATCTTCTGCCCCTTCGCGTCGAGCACGTACTTCCCGCTCTGGTCGCGCTTGTAGCTGTCCTTCGCGGCGAGACCGCTGAGGATCGACGCCGGGATCCGGTCGTACTGGACGTACCAGCTCGTCGCTCCGGCCGCTCCCGAGACCACCTCGGTCTTGAGCTTCACGTCGTTGAGGTAGACGTCGAAGGTGCGTCCCGCGTCGCCGCCGTAGTAGCGGACCCCGAGGTAGTTCGCCGGCAGAGCCGGGTCGACGATCATGTCGTACTGGAAGTACGCCTCCGCCGAGCGCTCGCCGTCGCGGTACCCCTCGCCGCGCCAGGTCCCCACCGAGGACCGCGCGGTCTTGTAGTTCTTGTCGGCCTCGCTGTTGTTGTTGTCGAAGGAGGTGAGGGAGTCGATCGTCGTCTCGTCGACGCGCAGCTGCTCCTTCTGCGTCCGGATCAGCTCCTGGGCCGCGGCCGAGTCGGGCTCGATCAGGGTCATGTAGGTCGCGTAGCGGGCGTTGTAGAGGCTGTAGTACGGAGTGAACACCCGGGCGGCGGACGCGGCGTCGACGTTCTTCATGCCGAAGCGCATCGTCGTGCGGCCGTTGCCGTCCGCGCCGTCGGGCAGGCGGACCAGGTTGCCGCGGACCGCGGACTTCCAGGCCGCGGAGTCCGCGACGACGACGTTCGAGTTCACGGACTTGTCGGCCGTGCCCATGCGCACCAGGACGCCGGCGACGTAGGACGCCTCGACGTTCGAGCGGTTGAGCTCGGTCGCCAGCAGCACCGGTCCGTAGCGGAACGCGGTCCAGTCGGGGTTCTCCGTGTCCGCGACCGCGCTGACCGCGGCGGGCAGCTTCCAGGTCAGCACGTCACCGGCGGCGACGGCGACCGAGACGTATCCGGCCTGGGCCGTGACGGCACGGACGGCACCGTTCACGGTGAGCGTCGGCGCTCCGTCGATCCAGGACGGCACGCGCAGCTTGAGGGTCGTGTCCGCGGCCACGGCTCCTCCGGCCAGCGCTTCGACCCTCAGGGTCGCCGTGTCCGTGCTCGGGATGTCCGCCGTCTGGGTCAGCCGGAGGTTGTTCGCGGAGGAGCGGAGGACCGAGGAGCGGAACTGGTTCACGAAGACGGTCTTCGGCTTCTCGAAGTAGATCGAGTCGCCGAGCTTGGTGAAGCTCTCGATACCCGAGCCGTGGTCGCACCAGAACTCGTCGAGCTCGTGTCCGAAGACCTTGGCGTAGCCCGCGGTCTGCGGCTGGAAGTAGGTCACCATGCCGGTGTCCGGGTTTTGCACCGAGAGGACGCCGTTGATGAACGTCTCCTCGTAGAAGTCGGCGTACTTCACGTCCTCGGTCACCTGGAACAGCGCCCGGGTGAGCTTGAGCATGTTGTAGATGTTGCAGCCCTCGGAGGTCGAGTTCTCGCCGTAGCCGGTGGTCTGGCCGTTCGTGGCGTACTCGTACAGGGTGCCGGGGGCGTGGAAGTGCTCGGACTGGCTGTTGCCGCCGTTGGCGTAGGTGTGGGTCTCGTCGACCATGCGCCAGAAGTTCTCGGCGGCACGGCGGTACATGTCGAGATCCGACTTCTCCGCGGCGGTGAGCGTGGCGTAGAGCGCCGGGTCGTCGGTGAAGACGCGGTAGCGCTTCAGCGCGCCGATCAGCTTCGGGACGGTCGTGTTCGCGTGCAGCCCGTTGAGGACGTCCTCGTTGTTCGCGAGCTTCTGGAACAGCGCGGTCTCGTCGAAGTACTCGGCCGCGCGCTTGTGGGCCGGGTCGTGCGTGGTCTCGTACAGGCGGTAGAGCGCCTCGTTCATTCCGCCGTACTCCGTGTTCAGGAGCTGCCCGGGGTTGGCCTGGCGGCCCGCCCAGGCGGTGATCCAGCTGCCGAAGCCGCCGGCGACGGTGAGCGCCTTCTGCGAGACGGCGTCGGGCGCCTGGTCGTGGGCGTCGAGGAGGCCTGCGAGCACCTTGTGCAGGTTGTAGAAGGGGACGAGCAGGCCGTCGCCGCCCGAGGGGAGGTAGCGGGTCGGGAACGGCGAGACGTAGCCGGCGTTCGCGGGGTCCTTCAGCGCGTAGGCGTCCTGGACCTTCTTCAGACCGTCGACGGAAGCGGTGAGCTTCGCGAGCAGAGCCGCCTTGGTGGCCGCGTCCTCCTCGGTCGCGTAGGCCTGCGAGAGCGCCGAGAGGTAGTGGCCGAAGAAGTGGCCCTGGAACCGGGTGCCGTTCTCGCGCTCCCAACCCCCGTATCCGCCGCTGGTGGTCGGCGTGAGCCCGGCCTCGCGGTAGAAGGAGTAGAGGAACATCTCGGGGTCGAGGCTCAGCAGGTACTCGACGGTCTGCTGCTCCCCGTTCTCGAGGTAGGGGTCCTGCACGGAGACGTCGGACAGGCCGGCCTCCAGAAGGTAGTTCGACGTCTTCACTCCCCGGGGCTGCACCTGGAGAGTGTAGGTCTTCGTGACCGCGGTGCTGCCCCCGTAGGTGGCGGAGCCGGTGAGGACGACCTGCGTCGCGGAGCCGGTGGGCGGCGTGACCGCGGCCGTGCCTCCGCTGATCGCGACGGTCGCCGGGTCGGAGGAGGTCCAGCTGAGGGCGGACCCCTTCGCGCCGACGGTGGGCAGGGTGAAGCCGGTGCTGGTGCTCGCGGGCGGGGCGACCAGCTCGAGGTCGGCCCGGGCGATGCTCGCGGGGTCGAAGGAGGGGTTGCCGGCCTTCGTCAGGGCGACGACGTCGGTGGTGGTCGCGACGCCGTTGTAGAGCGCGTAGTCGTCGAGCAGGCCGCGCAGGTGCGCGCCGTTGTACTGGGGGCCGTTGAAGCCGAGGGTCTTCGTCGAGGTGCTCTCGGAGCCGAGGACGCCGGATGCGGAGGAGGACGGCGCGGTCTTGACGACGGCGGTCTGCTTCACCCCGTTGCGGTAGAAGGCGACGGCCTTGGTGCTCTTGTCGTACGTGGCGACCACGTGCGTCCACTCCCCCGCGGGGAAGAAGCCGGAGCGGGCGGTCTCGACGGCGACCTTGTACGGCTGACCGCCGGACGGGCCGATCGAGAGGGCGAGCGGAGTGCCGTCGCCCTCGGAGGTGAGGTACCAGCCGTCGGAGTTGTAGGCGGTCTTGTTCCAGGTGAAGACCTGCTCACCGGTCATCGCGCTGGTCGGCTTGTACCAGAACGAGACGGTGAGGTCGGCGGGCTGCAGCGCCGCCGCAGTGCCGAGCGAGATCGCGTTCGATCCGGTGAACTCGAACGCCCGGCCGTTCAGGCCGGTGCCGTAGGAGGCGGTGCCCTTCTGCATCCCGAGGGCGGTACCACGACCGCTGGTGTCGGCGAGCGACCCGTCGAACGGGAGCTCGAGCACCTTCGCGGCGTCGAGCGAGGTGGTGGGGGCGGCCTGAGCCGTGGGGCCGACCGACAGGAGACCCGCCGTCAGCGCCATCACCGCCACGGTGGCCAGGGGGAGTCGTCGTCGCATTCGTGAGGCCTCTCGTCGTTGAGAAATCCGGCCCAGGGGGGCGGGCCGCCTCGAATGTTACCGTTAACAACTGTTTTCGGTGAGGTTTCGGTGAGAGGACTGACAGGGTCCTCGGGTGCTCAGCGGCGCCGGTCCAGAGCCGCCCGGAGGTACGGAGCGGTGCGGCTGCCCGCGGCCTCGGCGACCTCCTCCGGAGTGCCCGTCGCGACCACCGAGCCGCCGGCCCGGCCCGCTCCCGGGCCGAGGTCCACGACCCAGTCCGCGTCGGCGACGACGCGCATGTCGTGCTCGACGACGATCACCGTGTTGCCCGCGTCGACCAGGTGCTGCAGGTGCTCGAGCAGGCGGTCGGCGTCGGCGGGGTGCAGGCCCGACGTCGGCTCGTCGAGCAGGTAGAGCGTGTCCCCGCGCTGGGCGCGACGCAGCTCCGAGGCGAGCTTCACCCGCTGCGCCTCTCCCCCGGACAGCTCGGGCGCCGGCTGGCCGAGCGAGACGTAGCCGAGCCCCACGTCCACCAGCGCGTCGAGGTGGCGGGCGACCTCGCGGTCCTCGGCGAAGGCCTCGCGCGCATCGGCGACGCTCAGCGCGAGGACGTCGGCGATCGTCCGGCCGCCCAGGGTGACCTCGAGGGTCTCGTCGTTGTACCGGGTGCCGCCGCACGCCGTGCAGGGCGCCTCGACGGTCGGGAGGAACAGCAGCTCCACCTCCACGGAGCCCTCGCCCTTGCAGACGGGGCAGCGCCCGCTGGGCAGGTTGAAGGAGAAGCGGCTCGCCGAGAAGCGGCGGCGCTTCGCCTCCGGTGTGGCCGCGAAGAGCGTCCGCACCCGGTCGAACAGGCCCGTGTAGGTCGCGACGTTCGAGCGCGAGGTCCGGCCGATCGGGGTCTGGGTCACCTGCACCACCCGGCGCAGGCGGTCCGCGGGCCCGGAGGCGGTGCCGCGGGTCGCCGCCGCAGCCGCGTCGAGCAGCGGGTCCGCCTCCCCGCCCTCCTCGGCCGGCGCGTCCTCGGCGACGTCGGCGCGGAGCGAGGCGCGCAGCAGATCGGGCAGCGCCTGGTTCACGAGCGTCGACTTGCCCGATCCGGAGACACCGGTGACCGCGGTGAGCACCCCGACCGGGAACGCGACGGAGAGGTCGTCGAGGGTGTGCCGCGAGACTCCGGCGAGCTCGATCCACTGCTCCGCGGTGCGGCGGGAGCGCAGCGGCGCCGGGTCGCCCTCGGGGAAGAGGTAGCGGCGGGTGACGGAGCCGCGGGCGCCCGGCAGGCCGTCGAGCGGGCCGGAGTAGACGACGGTGCCGCCCCCCGACCCCGCGCCCGGGCCGATGTCGACGATCCAGTCGGCCTCGCGGATGACGTCGAGGGAGTGCTCGACGAAGAAGACGGTGTTGCCGGTCGCGCGCAGGGTCCGCAGGATGCCGAGCAGCGCCTCCGTGTCGGCGGGGTGCAGGCCCGTGGACGGCTCGTCGAGCACGAAGACGACGCCGAAGAGGCGCGAGAGCACCTGCGTCGCGAGGCGCATCCGCTGGAGCTCCCCCGAGGAGAGCGTCGGCGTGGAGCGGTCGAGCGAGAGGTGGCCGAGGCCCAGGTCGACGATCGGCGCGAGGCGGGCGACGAGGTCCTCGACCAGCCGCTGCGCGGCCAGGCGGGTCTGCGGAGCGCCGTCGGCCGGGGTCCAGCCGGGCTCCAGCACGCGCCGCGCGACGACGACCAGCTCCTCGAGCGGGAGCGCCGACAGCTCGGTGATGTCGAGCCCCTCGAAGGTGACGGCGAGCGCGTCGGGCTTCAGCCTCCGGCCGCCGCACACCGGGCAGGCGACGCTGACGACGAAAGAGGCCGCGCGCTCGCGCATCCGGGCGCTCTTCGAGCCGGCGAAGGTGTCGAGCACGTAGCGGCGCACCCCGAGGAACGTGCTCATGTAGCGCGGCTCGTCCCCCGCGGCCACGGAGGCGCGCACCTCCGCGGGCGAGCGGTCGGTCCACACGGGGACCTGCGGCGAGTCGGGCGTGTGCAGGATCCAGTCGCGGTCCTCCGCGGGCAGGTCGCGCCACGGAGCGTCGATGTCGTGGCCGAGCGAGATCAGGCTGTCGCGCAGCTGCTTGCCGTGCCAGGCGGTCGGCCAGGCGGCGAGCGCCCCGTCGCGGATCGAGAGGGAGTCGTCCGGCACCATCAGCTCGTCGGGGACGTCGTAGACCCGGCCGATGCCGTGGCAGCTGGGGCATGCGCCCTGCACGGTGTTGGCCGAGAAGTCCTCGGCCAGCAGCATCGGCGCGCCCTCGGGGTAGGCGCCGATGCGCGAGAACACCATCCGCACCACGCTCGAGAGCGTCGTCGCACTGCCGACCGTGGAGCGGGCCGAGCCTCCGGAGCGCCGCTGCGGGAGGGCGACGGCCGGCGGCAGGCCCTCGATAGAGTCGACGTCCGGCACGCCGACCTGGTCGATCAGCCGCCGCGCGTAGGGGGCGACCGACTCGAAGTAGCGGCGCTGCGCCTCCGCGTAGAGCGTGCCGAAGGCGAGCGAGCTCTTGCCCGATCCGGAGACCCCCGTGAAGGCGACGAGGGCGTCGCGCGGCACGTCGACGTCGATGCTCCGGAGGTTGTTCTCGCGGGCGCCGCGCACGCGGACGTGGTCGAGGGGGTCGGTGGTTCCAGGCGCGCTCATCCGTACAGCCTGCCGTGCCGGGATGTGGGGCGGCCGCCGCGGAGCTCCGAGGCGCTCGACGCCGAGACGGCCCGCTCCCGGCCGAGGCACCGCAGTGGGGCGGTGTCTCGGCGGGGGCGGGCCGTCTCGGCGTCAGCGGCGCGCGTGCGTCAGCAGGTGCGCGCCGGGTAGGCCGCGGTCAGGGCGCCCGCGGTGAGCGAGGCGGCCGGGACCGAGGCCTGACGGGTGGTGAAGGCGGCCGAGGCGCTGGCGCCGGGGGCGGCGGTCAGCGTCTGCGAGGCGCCGAACGGCGAGCGGATGACGACCGAGAGGGGCGTCGTGCCCGTGTTCTTCACCACTCCGGTGAGGACGACCTTGCCCGCGACGCAGCGGGTGGACGCGGTGAGCGTCGAGGTCGGTGCCGTCACCACCACGGTCGCGGTGACCGTGACGGCCGTGGAGCTCGAGAGCCGACGGTCGGCGGCGTCGTAGGCCGTCGATCCGTTCGCGCCCACCCACTGGTTGTCGTTCGCACCGATCGTGCGGACGACTCCGGTGACGGAGTAGCGGCCGGGCGCCGTCGCCACCGCGGAGGTGTTCCAGGTGACCGGCTGCGAGGCGGTGCCCCGGTTGTAGGCGAGCACGACGTCGGCGCGGGCGGGCAGAGCCGCCGCGGCGTCGGTGCCGGAGGCGACCGTCACCTCGCCGAGGTCCGAGCGGACCGCGGAGGCGGCGTCGGCCGAGCGGACCTCGGCGTACTGCCCCGCGGTCAGCGAGACGATGCCGCCGTGCTTGGTCGACGAGGCGAGCGAGAAGCCCGGGTCGGTGAGCTGGGTCCAGCCCGTGTCGAGGTCGTTCGTCACCATCGGCTTGTAGCCGGTCGCGGGGATCACGTCGACGTACAGGTACCAGGTGTCCTCGCCGTGGTCCTTGAACACCGCGGGGCCCTCGACCCCACCGGGGTTGCCGCCGGACCACACCGCGCCGATGCGCGACTGGATCTGCGTCCACGAGGTCGTCGGCAGCCACCAGGTCGCCGAGGTGGTCGACTCCATGTAGATGCCCTTGCCGGTGCCGTTGTCCTTCGAGATCCGGTAGGTCGTGCCGGAGTCCTGGATCAGCGTGGTGTCGATCGTGTCGGCCCCGGTGTCGATGAAGGTGCCGCCGTACGAGTAGGTGGCCTGCGTGAAGTCCGTGGTCGCTCCCCAGAGCACGCGGGAGGATCCGGTGCCCGGCGTGTGCGCCGCGGTCGGGTAGACCGTCGAGGACCAGTAGACGACGAACGCGCCCTTGCCGGGTCCCGCGTAGTCCGGCACCCACGTGGCCTCGGGAGCCCACATCATGCCGGCCTCGAGCTTCTTCGTCCCCGCGGCGTCGAGCGCCACGTCGAACTGGCGGACGTCGCTCCACGACACGAGGTCGCTCGACTCCCAGACGTTCATCTTCGTGCTGCCCTTGGTGGTCCAGTAGCACCAGGTGTCGCAGGTGCTGGGGCCCCGGTCGCCGCCGAAGACGCGGAGGTCCGTGGCGATGATGTAGTACTTCTTCGTGTCGGGGTTGTAGGTCAGGTACGGGTCGCGGACACCGGTGGTGCCGAGGTCGGAGGCCAGGATCGGCTTCGCGCCGTTGAGCGGGTCCCACTTCTCCGGGTCGTCGCCGCGGGAGACGTCGAGGTAGATCTTCTCGGCGTAGCCCTGGGAGTCCTCGACGAAGTGGACCATCAGGTAGCCGTAGGGGGTGTCGACGCCGACCTGCGGCTCGACCGTCACGGCGATCGAGCGGGTCTGCACGATTCCGCGGATCGACGCCGTCGCGGTGAGCGACGAGGTGCGCGCGGCCTGGCCCACGGCGGGGCGGTCGGCGCTGAGGGTGCGGCCGTCGGCCGAGACGCGCAGGGTCGGGTCGCTGGAGGACCAGGTTACCGCTCCCCCGTAGTCGGGCAGGTTCGTGGTCGAGTCGTCGACGGTGAGCGGGGCGACCCCGGCCAGCACGGCGGCGGCGATCGGGGAGAACGTGGAGGCGTGAGGCTTCGCGTCGACGCTCGACACGGCCACCACCTCCGCCCCGGTGAGCGCGCGGTCGTAGACGCGGAACGCCGAGACCTCGCCCGTGTAGAACGGGTCGGGGTACGGTGCTCGGCCGATCGTGTTCAGCGACTGGTCCGCCACCGACGAGGGGCGCAGAGCGGTGGGCGCCGAGGCGACCTGGACGCCGTCGACGAAGAACGAGATCGTGCCGGCGCTGCCGTCGATCACCGAGGTGAGGCTGTACCAGCGGTCGGCGGTCAGGGCGGAGGCGCTGCGGGCGTTGTTCTCGCCGTTCCCTCCGCTGGTCGTGATCGCGGTGCGCACCCGGTCGCGGACGGACGCGAACCAGTACTGGTTCGTGCTGTCGCTGCCGATGTTCCACAGGAAGTGGAAGTTCGAGAGCATCGACGCGTCGGCGCGGGTCTCGATCGTGACGGTGGCCGACGAGCGACCGGTCAGCAGGTTCGCGGGCAGCTGCACCCAGGGGGCGGTGGTGCTGCTCTTGGGGCCGCCGGTGAGGCGGAGCGACGTGCCGGTCCAGAGCGCGTCGGTCGCGTTGCGGACGGTGGCGGCTCCCACGCCTCCGCTCACGGTGTTCGGGACCGTGCTGCCGGTGGTCTGCGTGAACCGGTAGTCGGCGAGGAGGCCCTGCTGCGGGATCACGGCATCGGCCGCCTGCGCGGCCGGAGCCGGGGCGACGAGGCCCGAGAGCAGCACTGCTCCGAGGCCGAGCGCGGCGAGCGCTGCGCGCAGCGGCGCTCGCCGCGCGGGTGTGGTGGTGGGGGGCATGGTGCTCCTTCAGTGGAGTGGTGCGATTCAGGGAGGGGGAGAGGATCTCGGGGTGCCGAGCCCTGCTGGGTCGAGCAGCGCCGTCAGGGGCGTGTCGGAGCCTGTGTGCGGAGCACGAAGGGCTCGATACGCCGCCGGGCGGCTGCTCGACCGGCAGGGAGGGGCAGCTGCTCGACCGGCACGAGGGATCAGCCGCCGGGGTTCGTGTCGGTGTACCCGGTGGTCGGGGCGGTGGTGCCGAGTGCCGCGAGGGTGGGCGCCTTCCGCATCACGACGGGGTTGCCCGGGCTGTCGCGACCATGGAGCAGTCGCCGTCGTGGAACTCGATCGCGGGGTCGGCGGTGTCCGGCGCGATCGGGTCGGTGGAGGTCGGCTTGTCGAGGGCGACGGCCGGGGAGGCGGCGGTGAAGGGCAGCGGAGCCACCGCGGCGAGGAGGATCAGCAGCCCGGCCGTGTGGCGGCGCCGGAGCCCCGCGGATCGGGGGAGCTCGGCGTCGACGGGCGTCGATGCGGTCGTCATCGTGACTCCATCGTCAGGGGCGGCGTGGGGCCCGGAGGCGCACCGTGAGCGGCGCGCCCCCGGGGGCGCGCCGCTCACGGTGCGCCTCCGGGCCCCACGCCGCCCCTGAC
>NZ_PSVG01000008.1:91471-155324 GCF_002930885.1 Rathayibacter sp. AY1F2
CCCTTGGCGCCCTCCGGCGCCTCTCCGCAGCCCCCCCGCCCCCGGGGGCGGGGGGGCTGCGGAGAGGCGCCGGAGGGCGCCAAGGGGAGAGGCCCGGTGGACCTCGGAGAAGAACTCGCCGTGACTCGCAGGATCCGGCGCGACCTCCACCTCGAGGCCTCCGACGCCGCCAGCTGCACGGTTTGTTCACGGTAACAGGGCGTCTGCGCAAACTCAACGGCCCCCGTGAGCGGGGGTGGCATCACTTCACGGCGCCTGCGGTCCGCGCGGTCGCTCTCGTCACGGAGGAAGGATCCGCGGCGCCCCGTGGAACGGCGCAGGCGACGTGGGCCGGATCGGACGTTCGTCGTGAGTCGTGATCAGCACCGCCGTCCCGAGCCGCCGTCCTCTTTCTTCCACCGCCGCTCGCGCCTCCGCCGCCGCTGTCAAGAGGGGAGAGACGGTCCGCGCCCCTCGCCTAGGGTGCCGGGATGCACCGCACCCGGACGTCCCGCGCCGCCCTCGCCTGGCGGGAGGCGGTCACCGGCTCGCGCCTCATGCTCGCTCTCAAGACGGCGCTGGCGGTCGGCATCGCCTGGGCCGTCGCGCCGCTCGCTCCCGGAGTCGCGGAGCAGTACCCGTACTACGCGCCGCTCGGCGCCCTCGTCAGCATGTACCCGACCCTGATGGGCTCGGTCCGCACCGGACTGCAGACCCTGCTCGGCCTGGCGGCGGGGATCGGGCTCGCCGCCCTCGTGGTCGTCACCGTCGGACCGACCTGGTGGACGATCCCGCTCGTCGTCGGGATCGGCGTGGTCCTCTCGGGGACGGGGTGGTTCGGCGCGGGCCGCGAGTACGTGCCGATGGCGGCCCTCTTCGTGCTCATCATCGGCGGGGCCGACGCCGAGGACTACTCCCTCGGCTACCTCGTGCAGATGGCGGTGGGCGTGGTGGTGGGGCTGCTGGTGAACGTGGTCGTCGCCCCCGGGCTCACCGTCGAGGCGGCCTCCGCCCGGGTCGACGCGTTCCAGCGCGAGCTCGCGGAGCACCTGCGCCAGCTGGCCGCCGCGCTCGAGGAGACGTGGCCGCCCGAGCACGAGGCGTGGGCGCGCAACGGCGAGGAGCTGGCCCGGACGGCGGAGGAGGTCCGCGCGGCCCTCGCGGACGCGGACGAGAGCCGCAAGGGCAACCCGCGCGCGCTGCTGCACCGGCGCGACTCCCGACCCGACCACCTCCGCCTCGAGACGCTCGACGCGATCCTCTTCCACGTCCGCGATCTGAGCGGCGCCCTCGCGGACACCATCTGGGAGCGGCCGGGCGCGCTCCCGTTCGATCCGGCCCTCGGCCCGCCGCTGAGCGAGGCCTGCCGGGCGGTCGCCGACGCGATCGACCGCGACGACGTCGGCTCCCCCGCCGCGCACCGGGCGATCGGAGGCGCGGCCCGCGCGATCCGGCACCTCGTGCAGGTCGTCGACGAGCGGACCGCCGCGACCTCCCGGACCCTCGGGCCCGGCGTCCTCGCGGCGATGCACCTCCGCCGCGTCCTGGTGCGCCTGCAGCACGACGGCGCGGAGCCGCAGGAGGAGTGAGGTCTGGCGCCTCCCGCCCCATACTGATATGGTGATGGGACATCAGGAGGACGGGGACGACGTGGAGCGGACGGTGACGACGACGAGCCTCCGTGGTCGCACGCCGGAGCGGACGACCACGGAGGCTCACCTGGCCTTCGGGCAGGCGCTACTCGCAGACGAAGAAGGCGACCTCCACGTAGCCCATCGTCTGCGAACGGGTGTCGACGTCGGAGTTCTCGACGGTCACGCCGGACGCGGCGAAGCTGCTGCCTCCTGCGCCCGTCGACGCGTTGGCCGCGTAGGAGCCGCCACCCCGCACCCACAGGGAGGTGCCGCCGCCGGCACCGCCGAAGTAGCCGCCGCCGCCACCACCGGACGCATAGGTCACCTGGCGGCTCGCGTTCGTCCTGGCTGCGCCGGCACCGCCGTCGCGCCCGGAGCCCGGGCTGCCGAGAACCGTCTCGGACACGTTCACCGTCGTCACACCGGGCTGCCCCGGCCCGGTCTGGCTTCCGCCCGTGCTCGGGGCCTGCTCGGTGGAACCGGTGCTGCTGTCCGCGCGCGAGACGGCGCTGTCGTAGCCGGAGCCGCCGACGGGACCGCCGGACCCCGCGTTCGGCCCGACGCGGGCGGACCGGGTGAAGTCGTTCGAGGTGAAGCCGGCTGCGCTACCGCCGCCGCCGCCCGCGATGACGAGCAGGGAGCCCGCGGCGGTGATCCCGCTGGCCCCGCCCCCTCCTCCGGAGCCGATGTAGCCCGGAGTGCCCGGAGCCCCGCCGTTGCCGAGCCCCCGGCCGCCGGCCTGGTTGCTGCCGCCCGAGCCCGCGGTGATGACGATCTCGGACGCTCCGCCGAGCGCGTCGACGGGGATGGTGCCCGTCACCCGCGCACCGGCGCTGGTGACGTCCGACCCGGTGCGGACGCCGCCGCCGTCTCCGCCGACCGCCGTGAAGCGGACCCACTGGGTTCCCGCGGGCACGGGGATCGTCCGAGCCGCGAGCGCGGTGGTCGAGGTGGCGTCGATGCGCTGTGCGTCCTGCAGGGCGCACTGGGGGGCGGTCGAGGCCGACGCCATCGGAGCGGCGATCGAGGCGGCCACAACAGGAATCGCCCATGCGGCGCCCTTCACCACGGTTCGGCGCTGGGTCAGACGATCGGGGGCGCCGGTCGGCGTGCTGGTGTCTTCGTTCTGCATCGGAGTCCTTCTGTCATCGTGCACCCCTGGGTATCGGGGGCAGAGTCGGGTGAGAGGCGCGGGAGGATGCCCGTGCCGCTCCGACAGAGTCGCCTGCTCCGCGACGGGGCACGCCGCTCGAGGCCGCTCTGGCGCGAACCTGCCCTGAGGCGGCGCGCCGCGCCTCCCGCGCCTCATCCTCAGCAGCTTCCCCGCACCGCCGACCAGTCGTGCACGACGTCGCAGATGCCCCGTCGGACTCGCCGATACGGACCCTCCGAGCGGGCGGCCCGACTCGCGAGCACCCTGGACCGAGCGGCCCGGAGAGCCCGCGACGGCCGAGCGCAGAACCCGACGTCAGTCCGGCGCCGGCCCGCGACGGCCGAACGGGCAGCCCGGCGTCAGCCCGGCGTCACGCCCGGACGGCCGAACGGCCAGCCCGGCATCAGCCCGGCATCAGCCCAGCGCCAGCCCGGCGTCAGCCCGCGTCGGCGAGCAGCGCCTCGCGGTCGAGCCGCTTCGCGTAGCAGCGGGCGCTCGGCTCGTCGCCCCAGTAGCCGTAGCCCGCGATCGGGTCGTAGCCGGCGCTCGCATAGAGCGCCATCGCCTCCGGCTGCTCCGTGCCGGTGACCAGTCGGAGCAGCTCCACGCCCTCGCGGGCCGCCAGCCGCTCGACGCCGGCGAGCAGCACGCGGCTGAGCCCGCGGCCCCGCGCGGCGCTCACCACGAACATCCGCTTGATCTCGCCGATGCCGTCCTCGACCGCGAGCGCCACGCAGCCGACGAGCCCGCCGTCGACCTCGAGCAGCAGGGTCGGAGCGTCGGCGGGCGGACGCGGACCGGTGTCGTCGCCGCCGTAGCGGGCGAGGAGGTCGGCCTCCTGCAGGGCGAAGAGGTCCGTGGCTGCCGGGTCTCCGGCCGTGGTCTCGATCAGGCGGTGCACGGCACGATGCTACGGCGCGGCGGCGAGCCCCGCGGCGATCCCGGTCAGCTGCTCGAGCACGGCCCGCACGGCCGAGCGCTCCAGCGTCTCGGGCCGGGCGAGGCAGTCGATGTGGCGGCCGAGCCCCGGGATCCCGAGCGGCCGCAGCACCACCTCCGGCGTGCGCCGCAGGTCGGTCGTGTACCGCGGCAGCAGCGCCACGCCGTCGCCCGCCGACACGACCGCCGCCGCGACCAGGAAGTCGTTGATCCGGTGCGGGATGCGCGCGTCGCCGCCCGCGAGGACCGCGATGGCGTCGATCGCCCGTTCCAGGGGGAAGCCCTCGTGCACCGCGACCCACTCCTCGTCGCGGAGGTCGGCGGGACGGACGACGTCCTTCGCGGCGAGCGGATGGTCGCGCCGCAGCGCGAGGTCGAGCGGCTCGAAGAGGAGGGGCGTGGAGCGCACGGTCCCGGGCCACTCGGCGCTGCCGGCGAGCCGGTGCGCGACGACCAGGTCGTGATCCGCGGTCAGCCCGGCGAAGGCGCTCTGCGCCACGTCGAAGTCGGCGAGCGCGACGCCCGGCCGACCCGGTGCGCGCAGCGCCTCCAGCAGTGGGCCGAACATCGCCAGCCCCGCGCTGTGGAACGCGGCGACCGAGACCGTGCCGCTCGGCTCCCCCTCGAAGTCCGCGACCGCCCGGGCCGCGCGCTCGAGCGCCACCTCCACCTCGACCACGGCCGCCGCGAGAGCGCGGCCGGCGGGGGTCAGCGCAGTCCGGCGCCCGACGCGGAAGGTCAGCGCCGTCGGAGTGCGGCGCTGCAGCGCGCTGATCTGCTGCGAGACGGAGGAGGGGGACACCCGCATCGCGGCGGCGACGGCGGCGATGCTCCCGCGCTCGCCGAGCTCCCGCAGAGCCCTGAGCTGTCCGAGTTCCATGAGTTCCAACTTACGCGTCGGCGAAGAAGATGCAGTCTTGTCCTTCGGGTCTCCGTGCCGCCACGATGAGCCGTGCGTGCTCTCCTCTCCCGCTTCCGGGTCGACCTCCTCCTGCTCGTGGTCGCCGCCTCCTGGGGCTCGACCTACTTCGCGGCGAAGGAGCTCGTCACCGACTCGAGCGTGATGGCGCTGCTCGGCTCGCGGATGACCCTCGCCGCCCTGTGCCTGGCCGTGATCGTCGCGGCGCGGCGGCACCGGATCACCGCGGCGGAGTGGCGGGTCGGCGTGACCATCGGGGCGCTGCTCGCGACGATCTTCGCGCTCGAGACCTACGGCATCGCCGGCACCTCCGCCACCAACGCGGGCCTCATCATCAGCCTGACGATCGTGATCACGCCGATCCTCGACTCCGCCGTCTCGAAGCGCCGGCTCCCGGGCCGCTTCCTGCTCGCATGCCTCGTGGCGGTCGTCGGAGTCGCGCTGCTCGCGGGCAACGGCGCCCTCCGCCCGCTCTCCCCCGGCGACCTGCTGATCCTCGGCGCCGCCGTCGTGCGGGCCGTGCACGTCACGTCGATGCACCGCCTCTCGGCGCGGGCGCCGATGGACTCCCTCCGCCTGACCACGGTGCAGCTCGGCACCTGCGCCGTCGTCTTCAGCGCCGCGTCGCTCGTCGTCGGCGTGCCGATCCCCGAGTACGTCGCGGGGCTCGACCCCGTGGGCGCCGGCCTGTTCCTCTACCTCGTCCTGGTCTGCACCGTCTTCGGCTTCCTCGTGCAGACGTGGGCGGTCCGCCGCACCTCGCCCTCCCGCGTCAGCCTGCTGCTGGGCACCGAGCCGGTGTGGGCCGCGGTCGTCGGAGTCGCGCTCGCCCGCGACCCGATCGCGCCGGTCGGCTTCCTCGGCATCGCGCTGATCCTCGCGGGCACGGCCTGGGGGCGCTCCCTCGAGCAGCGGACGGCACCCGACGTGCCGACCGCGGCGGCCGCTCCGGAGGCGCTGCTCGCCCCCGAGCCGGAGGACGAGCAACGGCGTCCCGTCGAGCGGTAGCCGGGTCAAGGGACTCGCGTGCGGCGTCCCGATGTGGGGGAATCGGGTCGGGAGGCGTCCGCCGCGGGCGCCGCCGGAGGAGGATCCATGTCGCTCAGCGTGCTGTTCATCGGCGGGACGGGCATCATCAGCGCCGCCTGCGTCCGCGAGGCGCTGCAGCTCGGCCACGACGTGACCGTGCTGAACCGGGGGCGGACGTCGCTCCGCCCGCTGCCCGAGGGCGTCCGCGAGGTGCAGGCCGACGGCCGCGACCGCGACTCCGTCACCGCCGCCCTCGGCGACAAGACCTTCGACGCCGTGATCGACTTCGTCGCCTTCACGCCCGAGCACGTGCAGCAGGACATCGACCTGTTCGCCGGCCGCACGGGCCAGTACGTCTTCATCAGCTCGGCCTCGGCCTACCAGAAGCCGCCGCGCAGCCTCCCGGTCACCGAGTCGACTCCGCTCCGGAACCCCTACTGGCAGTACTCCCGCGACAAGATCGCGTGCGAGGACCTGCTCGTGGCCGAGTACCGCGCGAGCGGCTTCCCGGTCACGATCGTCCGCCCCTCGCACACCTACGACCGCACCGCGCTGCCCGTCGACGGAGGCTGGACCGTCGTCGACCGGATGCGCCGCGGCCAGGAGGTGGTCGTCCTCGGCGACGGCACCTCGCTCTGGACGCTCACGCACGCCGACGACGTCGCTGTCGGCCTGGTCGGCCTTCTCGGCGCCTCCGCCGCGATCGGCGAGGCGTTCCACATCACCGGGGACGAGACGCCGACCTGGGACGAGATCCACCGCTGCCTCGCCGCGGCGGCCGGAGTCGAGCCGCGCCTCGTGCACGTCGCCTCCGACGCGATCGCCGCGGCCGACCCCGAGCTCGGTGCCGGGATCATCGGCGACAAGGCGCACTCGATGGTGTTCGACAACGCGAAGATCCGCCGCCTCGTCCCGGCGTACTCCCCCTCGGTGCGCTTCAGCGACGGCGCCCGCGAGATCGTGGAGTGGTACGACGCCGACGAGTCGCGCCGCGTGGTCGACGAGCGGATGAACGGCCTGTTCGACGCGCTGATCGAGCGGTACCGGCCGCGCCCGTTGTGAGGGGCGGGGGGAGGGGGTGCGCGAGTCCGCCGGCTCCGCCCCTCCCGGCTGCCGCACCCCGCTCGGCTCCTCCACCTGCGCCGGCGCCCCCGCTCAGCCGATCGGCTCGAGCCGCACCAGGAACCCGCCCGGCACTCCCGGCAGCAGCTCCTGGTACTCGGACGGCACGCGGTAGGAGCCCTCGCCGACCGCGGTCACGGTGAAGGCGACGTCCGTGCGCGTGCCTGCGAGGAAGACGGTGTAGACGTCGGTGCCGTCCTCGGCGGTGCGCTTCCCGGCCGCCGCGCCGACCCAGCGGTGCCCGCCCGGATCGGCCGTCGCCGTCTCCCCGAGGGTCGCGTCGATCGCGGCCGGGTCGACGCCCACAGTGCGGATCCCGTCCTGGCACTCGCGCCAGACGCCCGTGAATCCCGGGTCGGGGTCGGAGTAGCAGAACATCATCGACCCGTCGGGCGCGACGTGCAGGTCGCCGTAGCCGCCGACCACCGGCCCGGAGACGGGGGCGGCCGTGGGCCCGGTCGTCGGCTCGGGGTCGGCCGGCGCGGTGCACCCGGCGAGCGCGAGGACGAGCACCGCCACCGCTCCCGCTCGCCACCTCATGTGCGAAACCTACTGGAGCCGCGCCCCCGCCCGTCCGTGTGCCGAGCCGGGAGTCCACCGGGAGGCGGCCCGCCCTCAGACCAGCCGGCGGCCGCTGAAGCGGTCGACGGGGGCGTCGTGCCGCATCGCCCGCTCGTACATCCGCCGGAACGGCTCGGTGAGCACGCCGTTCGTCCGGTCCAGCGAGTCCTGCCAGGCCACGATCTCCCCCAGCTGCGCGGCGAGATCCGCACGGAGGGCCGCCTCGTCGACGGTGGTCGAGACGCCCTTCGAGACGACGACCCGGCCCGCGACGATCACGGTGTCGATCGACGAGCCGTTCTCGGAGTAGACGAGCTGGTTCTCGAGCCGCTGGCGCGGGGTGAAGTTCAGCGTCTCGAGGTCGTAGACGACGAGGTCGGCCTGCTTGCCGACCTCGATGCTGCCGGTGACGTCGTCGAGCACGGCGCTGCGCGCGCCTCCGATCGTGCCGGCCGTGAGCACCTCGGACACGGTCGGCCAGGTGGCGATGTCCGGATCCGTGACCTTGTGCAGGAGCGCCGCGGCCTTCACGACGTCGAGCATGCGCGGAGAGTCGCTGCTCGAGCAGCCGTCGGTGCCGAGGCCGAGGTTCACGCCCGCGTCGTGCAGCGCGCGCCACGGGGCGATGCCCGAGCCGAGCTTGAGGTTCGAGATCGGGTTGTGCGAGACGGACGTGCCGGCGGCGGCGATCCGCTCCATGTCGGAGTCGGTGAGCCAGATCCCGTGGGCGAAGGTCGTGTTCGGCGAGAGCGCGCCGATCCGCTCCATGTACTCGACCAGGGTCGAGCCGTAGGACAGCTCCCCGGTCACCAGCTGCGTCTTCGTCTCGAGGACGTGGATGTGGCACTCCGCCCCGTGCTCGAGCGCCAGCTCGGTCGCCCCCGCGAGCAGCTCGGGCCCGCAGCGCTGAGGAGCGGACGGGGCGACCATGTAGCGCAGCCGCCCGCCTCCCCTCCCGTGCTGGGTCGCGAACGCCTCGCGGCTGAAGGCGAGGTAGCCCTCCGTCGTCGGGCGCGACGCCGACCGCGCCTGGTCGAGGATCTCCGCGGGCACGTACTCCTCGAGGAACGGCATCGTCTCGTGGAAGGGCCTGCTGATCACGTGGCCCGAGATGTTGGCGCGGACTCCGATCTCGTCGTACGCGTCGAAGACCGCGGCGAGCTGCTCCGCGTCCTGGTCCGGGTTCTCGAGCACGTCGTCGACCAGGGTCGTGACCCCGGCCTTCAGCGATTCGAGGGCGAAGAGCGACGAGCGCAGCCGCACCAGATCCGGAGCGACGCGGCTGTTCCCGAGGATCGGGTACGACAGCAGCATCCACAGCTCGAGCGGCAGGTTGTCGTAGCGGCCCTTGTAGAGGTACTCCCACGAGTGGGTGTGGGCGTTGACGAAGCCGGGGACGACCAGGCGGTCGCGCCCGTCGATCACCTCGTCGCCCGGCTCGGGGGCGAGGCCCGGGCCGATCGCGACGATCAGCTCGTCGACGATGCGGATGCTCGCCGTGATCGGGACGGCGCCCGAGACCGGGTCCATGGTGATCACGGCGGCGTCGGAGAGGAAGAGGGGCATGGCGGTTCCGTTCGTGGTGCGGGGTGGGACGGGGCGGGCCGGCTCGCGAGGGGGCCGGCCCGCGGAGGGGCTCGGGCTCAGCCGCGGACGGGCTCGGGCTCCGCGGCGACCGGCGCGGCCGACTCCCGGCGCTCGACCCAGGCGGGAGCGTCCCGACCGAGCAGGAGGTAGGCGATGCCGGCCGAGACTCCGCCCGCGAGCCACGAGACGTCGACGCCGCCGAGGGCGGTCGCGGCCGGACCCTGCAGGGCGGGCACCGAGCCGTTCATGAACAGCCAGGTCAGAGTCGCGCCGATCGCGAAGGAGAGCAGCGCCCGCCAGCGGACGTCCGGCAGCAGCGGCGAGCCGACCGGGGCGAACAGGTGCCCGAAGGAGCGGACGCGCGGCTCGAACACGGTGTAGTGCACCAGCACGATCGCACCCCAGGGGGCGACCCAGCCGACGAGGCCGACCAGCCACGCGTCGAGCGTGGTGGCGAGGTCGTCCTGGAAGACGAAGAACACCGCGGCCGCGAAGGCCAGCACGCCGACGATGAGGCTGAGCGCGCGGCGCCCGAGCCGGATGTCGAGGGCCTGGGTCGCCATGCCGAACGAGTAGATGTTCAGGACGTTGGTCGCGATCGGGCCGTGCACCACCAGGAGCAGCACGGGGATCGCGAGGGCGCCGAAGTTCTCGACGATCAGCTCCCCGGGATCCACGGAGCCGTTCTTCGTCGCGAGGGTCGCGCCGAGGACGCCGAGCCAGACCACCGGGATGAACTGGCCGAGGACGCTGGCCAGGTAGAGCCCCCGCTTCGAGGAGCGGGGCCCGACGAAGCGGGAGTAGTCGCCGGCGTAGGCGAGCCAGGTGAGGCCCCAGCCGATGCCGATGGCGGTCATCACGATGGACATGGCCGCGATGCGGTCGCCTCCAGTGAGCGCGCCCTCCGCGGGGCCGGCGTAGGACCAGTCGATGTCGAGGAAGAACCAGGCGACGACCGACATGATCGCCAGCACCAGGAGGGTCGGCGGGACGGTCCAGCGCTCGAAGGCGGCGATCGCGCGGTAGCCGAGGAAGGAGATCGCGACCTGCACCGCCATGATCACCGCCGCCACCGCGATCTTCCAGCCGATGTTCGCCTGCTCCGGGTCGACGACGCCGACGGAGCCGAGGAGCGCGATGACCAGGTCGAGGACGATCCAGGTGTTGATGGCGCACCAGCCGATCACGACCACGGCCTGGATCGCGGCCGGGACGTAGTTGCCGCGCCGGCCGAAGATCGCCCGGCCCACGAGCATCCCGGTCGCCCCCGTCCGCTGGCCGAGGAGGACGAAGAAGCCGAACACCGCCATCCCGACCACGTTGCCGAGCACGAGGACGGTGACGGTGTCCGCCAGGCCGAGGCCCATGTTCACGCCGAGGGCGCCGAGCACCCAGTTGATGGGGGCGATGTTGGCGCCGGCCCAGATCCAGAACTGCCCGTCGAGCCGGGCGGTGCGCCGGGAGTCGGGCAGGGGACTCAGCGCGTCCTCGGCGTCGGCGGTGCCGTGCAGGGTGTCGGTGCTCATGGCGGATCCTCTCGGGGAGGGGGATGAAGGGGAGGGCGGGGCGCCCGGTGAGGCTCCACTCTCGTGCGGACCCGTTTCGGGCGGCGCGTCCGCGTGTAAATTCGCCGTGACGCGAGAGGACGTTCTGTATGGCTTACCTGCTGTCGGACGCGATGCGGGATCCGCGCCTCGCCGCCATGCTCCCGGTGGTGGCCGCCGGGCACGCGGCCGCCGAGCGCGCCGTGATCCGCTGGGCCCACACGAGCGAGCAGCTCGACATCGCGCCCCTCCTCCTCGGAGGCGAGCTGCTCCTGATGGAGGGCGCGCTCCTCTCGACCGACCAGGACCCGGCGGAGTGCCGCGAGTACGTGCGGTCTCTGGTGGATGCGGGAGTCGGCGCCCTCGCTCTCGAGCTCTCGCCGCGCCTGCCCGCGGTGCCGCCGCCGATCGTCGCGGCGGCCGACGAGCTCGGCCTCCCCGTGCTCGCCCTGCCCCGGCGCGTCCCCTTCGTGCAGGCCTGCGAGAGCATCAACACCCACCTCACCGAGCAGAAGTTCCGGAGCATCCGACTGGCGGACAGAGTGTCCGGTCTGCTGGCCGACGCGGCCTCCGGGGACGCCGGTGTCGACGAGCTCCTGCAGGTCGTCGCCTCCGCGACGGGCGCCTCCGCCTCGCTCGTCTCGCTCACGGGCGACGAGATCGCCCGCGCCTCGCCCGGGCCGGGCGTCGACACGGAGCCGACGGCCGGGACGTTCTCGAACGTGCTGCACGCGGGCGACTCCCTTTTGGGCACCCTGCATCTGCGGGCCCACGCCGACGCCGACCTCCACGCCGTCGCCGTCGCGCTCGACCGGGCGCCGGACGTCCTCGCGATCGCCGTGCTCCGGCACCGCCCGCCGTCGGTCACCGAGCGGCTGACCGCCCAGCTCTTCGCGATCGCATCCGTCGAGCGCGCGGACCCGGCGGCCGACCTCCAGATCGACGCCTTCCTCGGCCGCCTCGGCGCCGGATCCCGGGAGCGCTACCTCGGCGTCCGGGCCGACACCGGTCACGACGACCGGCGGCTCCGCGCTCTGCTCCGCCTCCTGACGGGCGCGGGAGCGGATCCCGGCCCGGTGCTCTGCGTGGTCGGCTCCGAGCTGCTGGCGCTGCTGCCGTTCGCCACCGCCGCCGCGATGGAGGAGGGCCGGACGGAGCTCCTGCGCCTCGGCGCCGCCCTCGACTCGGACGCTCTGCTCTGCGTCGGAAGCGGGCTCGGCGGGCAGGAGCGGGTGCCGCGGGAGCTGGCGGAGGTGCGCGGCGCGCGCGAGTGGGCGCCCGCAGGCGGAGTCGTCGACTCGCGCCAGTACCGCCTGGAGCGGTTCGCGAGCTCTCTGCAGGACGATCCGGAGGCGGACGACCTCGTCGAGGAGGTGCTCGGGCCCCTGCGCGCCCAGCGCGGCGAGCTGCTCGCCACCCTCGAGGCCTTCGCGTCGCTGTGGGGGAGCAAGACGGCGACGGCGGCCGCGCTCGGCATCGGCCGGCAGACCCTCTACGACCGCCTCGCGCGGATCGAGGAGCTGATCGGCCCGCTCGACTCGTCGCCGGCCCGCGCCCGGGTCGTCATGACCGCCGTCTTCCTGCACCGGGCGCGCGCGGCGCTCCCGGCGGGCTCGCCTCCGGTCGGGCGGACGTTCCCGCCTCCCGCCGAACGCTGACGCGGCCGGACGGGATCGAACGGCTCAGGCGGGCAGCAGCTCCGCGACGAGTGACTGCACGCGGGCCCTGATGTCGTCGCGGATCGAGCGGACCTCCTCGAGCGGTCGGCCCTTCGGGTCGGCGAGGTCCCAGTCCTCGTAGCGCTTGCCCGGGAAGACGGGGCAGACGTCGCCGCAGCCCATCGTGATCACGACGTCGGAGGCCTGGACCTGCTCGGTGGTCATCAGCTGCGGGACGGCCTGCGAGATGTCGATGCCCTCCTCCGCCATCGCCTCGATCGCGATCGGGTTGATGCTGTCGCCGGGCTCGGAGCCGCCGGAGCGGACCTCGACGGCGCCGCCGGAGAGGGCGCGGAGGTAGCCGGCGGCCATCTGCGAGCGGCCGGCGTTGTGGATGCAGACGAAGAGGACGGTGGGGGCGGCCATCGGGGCTCCTGGTGTCGAGGGGCGGTGCTCGGAGGAGCACGGGGCGAGGGTAGCGCGCCCGGGCGAACGGCTCGCGCGCCTGCGGAGCCGGAGGAGACTCCGACGGCCGGGTCGGGAATATACCCCCCGGGGGTATGTTGCACTCCCCTGGACCGAACCGGAGGAGACACCATGACCGACCACGCCCACCACCACCCGACCACCTGGCGCGCCGCCGCCCTCGCGACCCTGCACTGCCTGACCGGCTGCGCGATCGGCGAGGTCCTCGGCATGGTGATCGGCTCCGCCCTGGGGCTGCCCGCCCTGGCGACGGTCGCCCTCTCGATCGTCCTCGCCTTCGTGTTCGGCTACGCGCTCACGCTGCGGGGCGTGCTCCGCTCCGGAGTGACGTGGCGCGCCGCCGTCGGCATCGCGCTGGCGGCCGACACCGTCTCGATCGCCGTGATGGAGGTCGTCGACAACACGGTGGTGCTCGCGATCCCCGGAGCGATGGACGCGGGCCTCTCGTCCGGCCTCTTCTGGGGCTCGCTCGCCGGCGCCCTGGCCCTGGCCTTCGTCGTCACGACCCCGGTGAACCGCCTGCTCATCTCCCGCGGCCGCGGCCACGCGGTCGTCCACGGCCTGCACGGCTGAGCCGCGCGGGTCTCGACAGGGCGCCTGCGGCGGCTGCTCGACCAGCAGGAGGCGCGTGCCGATCGAGCAGCACGCTCCTGCTGATCGAGCAGCGGGCGCCGCGAGATCCCGCCGGGAGTCAGCCCTGCAGGCGGCGGTAGTGGCGGTTGCGGACCGAGAGGATCGCGCCTCCGATCACCGCCGCGAGGAACGAGCCGGCCAGGACGCCGACCTTCACATGGTCGTCGGACTCGCTGCCCGCGCCGAACGACAGCTCGCCGACCAGCAGCGACACCGTGAATCCGATGCCGGCCACGAACGCCATGCCGATCACGTCCACCCAGCGCAGCGACGGATCCAGGCCGATGCCGCGGAACCGGGTCAGGAGGAAGGTGCTCCCGGCGATGCCGAGTGGCTTGCCGAGCACGAGGCCCGCGATGATGCCCACGGCGATCGAGTCCTGGAACGAGTCGACCAGGCCCGCGACTCCGCCGACCGTCACTCCGGCCGAGAAGAACGCGAAGACCGGCACCGCGACCGCGGTCGAGAGGACGCTCCAGCGGTCGGCGAAGTGCGCGGCGAGGCCGTCGTAGACCGGGCGCCCCTCCGCATCCGACCCCACCCGCACCCGGGCGCGCTTCGTCGCGACGACCGGCACGGTGAAGCCGAGCAGCACGCCCGCGACCGTGGCGTGGATGCCCGAGGCGTGCACGAGCGCCCACGTCGCCACTCCGAGCGGGATCAGCACCCACCAGGCGCGCACGCCGCGCTGCACGCAGACCGCGAAGACCGCCAGCGGCACCAGCGCGAGCAGGAGCATCAGCACGTCGATGCCGGCGGTGTAGAAGACGGCGATGATCGTGATCGCGATGAGGTCGTCCACCACGGCGAGCGTGAGGAGGAACGTCCGCAGCGCCGGCGGGAGGAAGCGGCCGACCACGGCGATCACCGCGACGGCGAAGGCGATGTCGGTGGCGGCGGGGATCGCCCAGCCGTCCAGCGCGGCTCCTCCGCGGGGCAGGTTCACCGCGGTGAAGATCAGGGCGGGGACGGCCACGCCGCCGACGGCCGCGACGATCGGCACGAGCGCCGTCTTGGGGTCGCGGAGCTTGCCGGCGACGAACTCCTCCTTGAGCTCGAGCCCGACGACGAAGAAGAAGATCGCGAGCAGGCCGTCGGCCGCCCACGACCCGACGCTCAGCTCGAGGTGCAGGGCCTCGGGGCCGAAGCGGAAGTCGCGGACCGCGGTGTAGAGCGCGGACGCGGGGCTGTTCGCGACGATCAGGGCGAGGAGGGTCGCGGTGAGCAGGAACGCTCCGCCGACCGTGTCCTTCTGGAGGGTCTGGCGGAGTCCCCGCCAGATCGAGTGGGGGGCCTGATCGGCGGGCAGGGGCTGGTGCGGCATGAGGGGTTCCGTCCGGAGGGGTGGGTGAGCGCGGGGACGCGGCCGCGGACTCCGGAGGAGGGGCGGTCGCGGGTCAGCCGCGCGGCGGCGGGCAGCCGGCGATCTCGCCGTGCGCGTTCGTCCCCCACGAGCTGAGCCATCCGTTCGTGCCCGAGGCGCGCTTGGTCAGCAGCTGCCGGGTCGGGTACGCCGCGGCGGCGCGCGCGCGGGCGCGGCTCAGCGGAGGGAGGGTCAGGGGCACCTGTCAAGGGTACCGGTGGCGCCCGTGAGGGGGCAGGGTGCGGACGAGCGCGCGGAGATGGGGAGCCGCTCTCCGCATGCTGAGAGAGCCGCGCATGCCGACGCCCGCGCCGATCCCGCCGCCGTCCGGCACCGCGGGCGCCCGGAGCTCGCCTTCGCGGCCGGCGCGGAGGCGCCCGTCGCAGCTCCCTGCTCCTCGGGCGGGAGCAGCCGCGACCCCTGCACGCTCCACTCGGCACCGGTACCCCTACCCGCGGATCCGCCGCAGGCGCATCGTGGAGCCATGAAGCAGATCCAGTACGCCGGCGCGACCTTCCAGGTGGGGGACGCGGTCGCCGACGCACTCGTCTCCTACGCCTCCGGGCTCGCCGCCCACGGCCGCACCGACAGTGTCGAGCTCCCCGTGCTCGGCGGCGACGGCCACGCGACGGTCGTGACGCTGCTGCTCAACTCCGCGACGAGCCTCTTCGTCTCCGGCGCCGCAGGCCTCCTGCCCGGGCTCGACGAGAAGGCCGTCGCCGCCGACCTCCGCCAGCGGACGCAGTGGCTGGACGCGGTCCCGGCGGTCACCGCCGTGGAGCCGAGCGCTCCGGAGGACCTGATCTGGCTCGAGTTCCCGGAGGTCGCGGCCCTGATGGATCCCGAGACCGGCGCCCGCTCCCCCGCGACGCTCCACCTCGTCGAGCACTCGCCGCGGCGCGACTCCCTCGTCTTCACCGTCGTCTACGTCAGCACCCTCGACCGCGACCTGGGCTCGGGGGAGATCCGCCGGCTGCTCGAGACGAGCCGCCGCAACAACGTCGAGCACGGAGTCTCGGGGATGCTCGTCTTCCGCGGCCGCCGCGTGATGCAGCTGCTCGAGGGCGAGGAGTCGGACGTGCGCTCGCTCTACGCGCGGATCCTCGCCGACCCGCGGCACGAGGGAGTGGTCACCGTCTGGACCAGCGTGCACGAGCAGCGGCGCTTCCCGGACTGGTCGATGGGCTTCGACGAGCTCGACCTGCCCGTCGAGAGGCCCGCCTCCTGGCCCGAGCCGGACCTTCCCGAGCAGTCGATCGACGCGGTGGCGGACGACTACCTCCGCCGCCGGTCGGAGGCGCTGCGGAGCGCGCTGGTGAGCAGCGACCCCCTCGTCGCGAGCCTCGCCGTCATCCTGCACGGGCACCGCCCCGAGCGCGTCCTCGAGGGCGGCGCCGGAGTGCGGCTGCGCTGCGCCGAGTGCCGCGCCTTCGACGCCCACGACGGGTACGACTCCTACCCCTGCGCGACCGCGAGGACCGCGATCCAGGCGCTCGAGGCGGCCTGACGCGAGCCGGGCGGCCGTGCGGGATCACCGTCCCGGGCGCTCCGGGCGCACCCCCTTCCGCGGGTCTGCGCAAGCCCGTCCGCTCGCCCCGGCGCGCCCCTAGGGTGAGGCCATGACCGATCCCGGCGCGGCCCGCCACGACGTCCTCATCATCGGCGGCGGCAACGCCGGACTCTCGACCGCGGGACGGCTGCGGCGCTCCGGAGTGGACGACGTCGCGGTGATCGAGCCCCGGTCGACCCACGTCTACCAGCCGATGCTCTCCCACGTCGCGGGCGGCACCGCACCCGCCTCCGCGGCGACCCGGCCCCAGGGCTCGGTGACGCCGAAGGGGGTCGTCTGGATCCAGGACCGCGTCGAGACGCTCGACCCGGTCGCGCACACGGTCACCCTCCTCTCCGGCCGCACCGTCGGCTACGGGCAGCTCGTCGTCTGCCCCGGGATCCAGAAGGACTGGGCCGCGGTCCCCGGGCTCCAGGAGGCGATGGACTCGCCGTTCGGAGTGTCGAACTACGAGTACGAGTACGCCCGCAAGGCGTCGCAGGTGCTCCGCGAGGTCCGCTCCGGCACCGTCGTCTTCACGCAGCCCGGCGGCCCCGGCACCTGCTCCGGCGCCTCGCAGAAGCCGATGTACCTCGCCTGCGACTACTGGCGCGCGACCGGCGTCCTCGACCGCATCCGCGTCGTGCTCGTCGTGCCGACCCCCACTCTGTTCGGGATGCCGCTGATCGACTCCGAGCTCGAGCGGAAGGTGGCGGAGTACGGGATCGAGGTCCGCTACGGCCGCGAGCTGGTCGAGGTCGACGCGGCCGAGCGGCGGGTCGTCCTCGCCGTCGACGAGCGCGCGACCGCCCTCCCCGGCCCCGACCGCGCGCGGCGCTCGACCGACGGCCCGCGCGAGACGCTGTCGTACGACGTGCTGCACGCCGTGCCCCCGCAGTCGGCCCCCGACTGGCTGGCCGGCACCGGACTGGCCGCCGAGGGCGACGAGGGCGGCTTCGTCGAGGTCGACCCGCTGACCCTGCGGCACCCGCGGTTCCCCGACGTGTGGGCGCTCGGCGACGCGGCGGCCACGGTCAACTCGAAGTCCGGAGGAGCACTGCGCCAGCAGACCACCACGCTCGCGAAGAACCTCGTCGCCGCGCAGAAGGGGCGCCCGCTCCCCCGCGTCTACAACGGCTACTCCGTCTGCCCCTTCGTGGTCTCGCGGTCGAGCGTGGTGTTCGCCGAGTTCGACGACCGCTACCGCCCGAAGCCGACCGTCCCCTTCTGGACGGGCCTGGCGAAGGAGCGGCGCCTCACCTACCTCGCCGACCGCCGCGTCCTGCCGTGGGTGTACTGGAATCTGATCCTGCAGGGACGGGCCTGAGCGTCCTCTTCCGGACATGTCCGGAAGAGGCGCTTGCCGCTGCCGGAGGCGCTCCCGAGACTGAGGGGTCGGCACCACCGTCCGACGTGCCCCCTCGTCTCCTGGAGGACCCGATGCGGCCCAGCCCGACTCCCGACCGCTCCGGCACCGCGCGATGACGACCGCGCAGGACTGGGGGCCCTCGACCGACGCGGACTCCGCCGGCGGTCCGCCCGCCTCGCGGAGGCAGCGCGTGCGCGCCTGGATGCGCGGCGGCTCCTTCGGGCCGACCGGCCTCACCCGGCGCGGCTGCCTCCTGGTGCTGGCGTCGGTGCTCGTGGTGGCGGTGCCGGTCGTCGCGCTGACGCTCGCGCACGTCGACCCGCACGCGTCGCTGAAGGTCTGGATCCTGGCGATCACGCTGATCGCGCTGGTCGGAGCGCTGCTCCGGGTCGTCGCCGACGCCGGTCCGGACCCGCAGGCCGACCTCGACCGCGCGGGCAAGGCGGTCGGAGCAGTGGCCGCGGCCTACACGGCGCTGGCCGTGATCATCGACTGGGGGATGCTGCACCTCTGAGGCGCGGTCAGCGGGCCTCGTCGCGCGGGTCGTCCGTGCCGTCGGGAGCGCTGCCGATCACGTCCGGTGTGCCGCCGGTGCCGCCCTGCGCGCTCCCGGTCCCGCCCTGCGCCGCTCGCTCGTCCTCGCGCCGGCTGAGCCAGCCCGGGCCCTCGCGCCGCAGCCGCTCCGCCTCCGGACTCGGGACGGGCGGCGCCGCCGGCCGCCGCAGGAGCCGCACCTGCCGGACCGCGCCGAGCACCACTCCGGCGCCGAACAGCGGCAGGCCGAGCAGGAGCACCAGCCACAGCGGCGCGTGCCGGCGTCCGCCGCCGACGACCGCGCCGAGATCCCAGCCCGCGTCCGCCGCCAGCCAGAGCATCCCCGCCACGAAGACGGCGCTCACCAGCGAGAGCGCCCAGGGCTGCGCGAGGAGGAGCGCCTGCGCGCGCTCCGTGCGGAAACCCTTCGCCATGCGCCGATCCTAGGCGGGCGTCAGCCGGCGAGGATCCGGTCGACCAGCCCCTGCGCGTCGCCCTCCGCGGGAACGATCTGCACGGTGTCGCCCTCGATCGGCTGCATGACGGAGAGCGCAGACTCGACCCGGTCGCCCACGCGGAGGAGGAGCCGGGCGTCGGCCCCCTCGTCGATGGCCGCCTGCGAGCCGCGGCGCAGGAGGGCGGCGCCCGCCTCGTCGAACCGGACGTCGACGACCCCCGTGCTCGGATCGGCCTCGACCGCGGCGACGCCCGCGCGGGTGAAGTCCTCGGGATCGACGAGGACGTCCTGCCCGCCGACCGGGACGCACTGCGGATCGGAGCCGGGCTCGCAGAGCGCCGAGACGGCGACCCCGAGGCCGCCGACGGGCTCCGGAGTGGCGGACGGGGACGCCGCGGGCGACGACCCGGCGGAGCAGCCGGTCAGGGCGAGCAGGAGGAGCGCGGCGGCTCCGGGGGCGGTGCGGCGGATCACGGGATCTCCTCGGGTCGCGTCGGAGCGCGCCACGATACCGAGGCTCCGGCGCTGCGGCCACTCGGCGGCACGGCTCCGGCGGAGCGGCTGCGGGCGGAGCGGCCGGTCCGCGGCACGGCCTGGGCGGGCGGCGGCGGCCCGCCCTCAGAGCCGGACGACCAGCTTCACCGCCGACACACCCTCGTGCAGCCGGTCGAGGGCGGGCTGCAGCGCGGCGAGCCCCTCACCCACCACCTCGGGCGCCGGGGCGCAGACGTGACGGCCCTCGGCGAGCGCCGCCGGCAGGTGGTCGCGCCACAGCATCGGCCCCACCTCGTTCGTCATCAGCGAGCCGCCGCAGACGAAGCGGGCGCGGATGCCGCGGCGACGGGCCGCGATCTGCAGCGCCGCGGTGCCGCCGACCAGGCGCAGCATCGTCCGCACGAAGGCGGCGCTGACACCGCGCCGGCGCGGGAGCGAGCCGAACGAGACGGAGGGGCTGGCCAGGGCGACGCGTCGCGCTCCGGTGCCCGCGGCCACCGCCACCGACGGGGCACCGGAGCCCGTCCCGATCGCGAGCACCCCCGCGACCTCGTGGCCCGCGAGCGCCGCCACCAGGTCGGCGACGACGGTGGGGCTGCGGTAGTCGAGCACGATCTCGGCGCCCAGCTCGCGCATCCGATCGTGGTTGCGGGGCGACGCGGTCGTCGCCACGCGGTGCCCGGAGGCGACGGCGAGCTGGATCGCGTTGCTCCCCACGCTCGTCGTCCCGCCCCAGACCACGACCGTCCTGCCCGTCGGCCGGACCGGGACGCTCGGGTGCGGCAGGGCGAGGTGGTCCCGCTGGAACAGCGCCGTCGCCGCCGTCGAGACCGCGAGCGGCAGCACCGCCGCCTCCTCGAAGCCCAGCCGGTCGGGGATCGGCGCCGCCAGGTCCTCGCGCACGACCGTGTACTCCTGGAAGGCGCCCTCGTCGCGGTTCCGCCGCCCGCGCTCCATCCCGACCGCGTACGCGACGACCCGGTCGCCGACGGCGAAGCGCGTCACTCCAGGGCCGACCGCCTCGACCACTCCGGCCACGTCCTCCCCGAGCACCGCCGGGTACGGCACCCACCGGAACATCAGATCGCCCGTCCACTGCTTCATCTCGTCGACCGGATTCACGGCCAGGGCGCGGTTGCGCAGCAGGACCGCCCCCGGACCGGGGACGGGCATAGGAGCGGGGCGGACGACGAGGTCGGCCCGCGGGGCGGTCAGCAGGGCGGCGGCGTTCTCGGGCACGGGCGGCTCCAGTCGGAAGTGATGGCAGGACGTGTCGTCACACTACTCCTGATGACACGTCGTGTCGTCAGCTATCCTGGGCGGATGTCACGCTGGGCCCCCGATGCCGCCCTCCGCCTCGAGCAGGCGGCGATGGAGCTCTTCGCCGAGCACGGCTACGCGGGCACCACCGTCCCCGAGATCGCAGAGCGCGCCGGGCTCACCACCCGCACCTTCTTCCGCCACTTCGCCGACAAGCGCGACGTCCTCTTCCTCCGCGAGCGCGAGTTCCCCGAGATCGTCGGCCGCCTGCTCGCCGGCGCCCCCGCCGGCCTCGCGCCGATGGACCTCGTGATGCACGGCCTCGAGGCGGCCGCCTCGGGCGACCTCCAGACCTGGCGCGCTCCGATCGCCGCCCGCCGTGCCGTCGTGCGCTCCGAGCCGCAGCTGCGCGAGCGCGAGCTCCTGAAGTCGGCCGCCCTCGCCGAGAGCATGCGCGCCGCCCTCGTCGACGCCGGAGTCGCGCCGGAGGACGCGGCCCTCGCCGCCCTCGCGGCCTCCGCCCTCTTCGACCTCGCCCTGGAGCGCTGGCTCGCCGCACCCGAGGGGTCCCTCCTGGTCGACGTCCTCCGCGCCGAGCGCGCACGCCTCGGCGCGCTGCTCGCGCGCTGACCCCGCACGACGCTGTCGAGGCGTCGCGAACGGTCGTCCTCCGCGGCGGGAGGCGACCGTTCGCGACGCCTCGGACCGGCGAGCGGGGGACGATCCGCTCAGAGCGCCCAGGGGAAGGCGGGGGCGTTCGAGCGGGCGCCCTGCGCGGCCTTCGAGCGGCCGGGCTCGCCGAGCTCGGCGAGCAGCGCCTCCGACTCGCCGACGAGGACCGCGAGCGCGCCGGGCGTGAACCAGTCGGGGCGCAGGGCGAACAGGAGGTCCTCGGTCGCCGTGTTGCCGCTGGCGCCCGGCGCGAAGGGGCAGCCGCCGAGGCCGCCGAGCGCGCCGTCGACCACCGCGGCCCCGGCCTGCACGGCGGCGATCGCGTTCGCGACTCCCGAGCCCCAGGTGTCGTGCCCGTGGAACACGATCTCGCGGGGCGGGGTCTCCGCCGCCACGCGCGAGACGAGCGACGCCACCTGGCCGGCGTGCGCCTGCCCGAGCGTGTCGCAGACGACCACGTCGGCCGCTCCCGCCGCTCGCGGGTCGCGCGCGATCGCGAGCACGCGCTCCGGGTCGACCGGACCCTCGAACGGGCAGGTGAAGGAGGTGGCGATGCACAGCTGGATCCGCCCGCCGACGCTCTCGGCGAGCGCGACCGCCTCCGGCATCGCGGCCAGGCTCGCCTCGGTCGGCCTGCCGACGTTGGCGAGGTTGTGCGAGTCGGACGCCGAGAAGCAGTACTGGAAGCGGCGCGCCCCCGCGGCGGCCGCACGCTCGACGTGGCGCGGAGTCGCGACCCACACCCAGCACCGCTCCAGCTCCTCGGGAGTGAGCGCGGCGATCACGTCGAGTGTGTCGGCCATCGGAGGGACGAGGTCGCCGCGCGCGAGCGAGCCGATCTCGAGCTCGGGCACCCCTGCGGCGAGCAGCGTGCGCGCGAGGTCGACCTTGCGCTCGGTCGTCAGGAGCTTGCCGGTGAGCTGCAGGCCGTCGCGGAGGGTGACGTCTCGCAGGCGCGCGGAGGCGAGCGCGGTCACCGGCCGGCCTCCTCGGCAGCGGCGGCGGAGGGAGCGGCAGGAGCCCCGCCGGCGGAGGGAGCAGCGGGACCGGTGCGCCGGAGCATCCCCAGCACCTCCTCGGTGTCCTGGCCCAGGTCGGGCGCGAGCGAGCGGATGGGGAGGGAGCGGCCGCCGAGCACCGGCACGATCCCCGGGAAGCCCACGCCGCGCAGGGTGCCGCCGGCGTCCTCGACGTCGAAGGCCTGGATCATGTCGCGCGCCGCGTACTGCTCGCTCGCGCTGATGTCGGCGGCCGTGTAGATCGGGCCGGAGGGGACGCCCTCGTCGTCGAGGACCGCGAGCGCCTCGGCGGCGGTGCGGCCCGCCGTCCACGCGCCGATCGCCGCGTCCAGCTCGTCGCGCCGGGCCCAGCGCTGCTCGTTCGAGGCGAGCGCCGGGTCCTCGCCCAGGTCGGCGCGGCCGATCACCGCCATCAGCCGCTGGAAGATCGCGTCCGCGTTCCCCGCGATCACGATGCTCGCCCCGTCGGCGCAGGTGTAGGCGTTGGTCGGGGCGATGCCCTCCATCCGCCCGCCGACGCGCTCCCGGACGATGCCGTGCGCCTGGAAGTCGGGGATCAGCGACTCCGTCATCGAGAACATCGCCTCGTGCAGCGCGACGTCGACGACCCGCTCCGCCAGCGGTGCCGGATCCAGCCCCGCGGAGCGGCGGGTCTCGCGCTGGAACAGCGCCATCATCACTCCGTAGCCCGCGTACAGCCCGGCGATCGAGTCGCCGATCGAGACGCCGACGCGCACGGGCGGCCGGTCCGGGTCGCCGACCAGCTCGCGGAACCCGCCCATCGCCTCCGCGACCGCCGCGAACCCGGGCCGGGCCGACAGCGGGCCGGTCTGCCCGAACGCGGAGATGCGGCCGATCACGATGCCGGGTCGGGCCTCGTCGAGCACGGCCGGCCCGATCCCCCAGCGCTCGAGCGTGCCGGGCCGGAAGTTCTCGAGCACCACGTCGCACTCGGCGACCAGGCGGCGGACGGCGTCGCGCCCCTCGTCCGTGCGCAGGTCGAGCGCGATCGAGCGCTTGTTGCGGTTGATCGTGTGGAAGAGGAGCGAGGTCTCGGACCCCTCGTGCAGCCGCCAGCGGCGCAGCTCGTCCCCCGTGCCGGGCCGCTCCACCTTGATCACCTCGGCGCCGAAGTCGGCGAGCAGCCTGCCAGCCGTGGGCGCCGCGATGAAGTTGCCGAGCTCGAGGACGCGGACGCCCGCGAGCGGGAGGGGTGCGGTCATGGCACGGCCTTTCGCTCCCGTCGAGGCTAGCGCGGAGGACGGCGCCACCCCCTGCCCTCACGCGGACGCCCGACCTACACTTGCCGGACATCATGCGCAGACACACCCTCACTCCGCGACCGGACTGGCGAGCCCGCTGCGACGAGATCGGCTTCAGCTTCTACGACCTCCCCTCCGAGGGCGGCCGCCCCTACTGGAACGAGTCCGCGGCCTACTCCTTCGAGCCCGCCGAGATCGACCTGCTCGAGCGCACGACCTCGGAGCTCTTCGACCTCTGCATGGAGGCGTGCGAGCTCGTGGTGCGGAAGGGCCGCTTCGCCGAGTTCGGCATCCCGCCCCGCTTCCACGAGCTGGTGCGCACCTCGTGGGACGAGGACGACCCCACGGTCTACGGCCGCTTCGATCTCGCCTACGACGGCGCGGGCGCGGTGAAGCTGCTCGAGTTCAACGCCGACACCCCGACCTCGCTTGTCGAGACCGCCGCGGCCCAGTGGCAGTGGCTGGTCGAGACGAAGGGGCCCGACGCCGACCAGTTCAACAGCCTGCACGAGCAGCTCGTCGAGCAGTGGCGCCACCTCCGCCTCGAGCGCTGGAGCCTCGACGAGGGCGCCCGGCTGCACCTCGCGTCGCTGCACGACTCCGGAGACGGCGAGCTGATCGTCGAGGACGCCGACACCGTCGCCTACATGGCCGAGACCGCGGCGCAGGCCGGCTTCGACCCCAAGCTGATCTTCGTCGAGGACATCCGCTACGAGCTCGACGGCGCCGGCTTCCTCGACGGCGACGGCGAGCCGATCCGCCACGTCTTCAAGCTGTACCCGTGGGAGTGGATGCTCGGCGAGCAGTTCGGCGGCCTGCTCCTCGACCGGCGCGAGCGCACCCGCTGGGTCGAGCCGGCGTGGAAGCTCCTGCTCAGCAACAAGCAGCTGCTGGTGGTGCTGTGGGAGATGTTCCGCGGCCACCCGAACCTGCTGCCCGCCTCCGTGCATCCGCTGCCCGGCACCGCGCAGGTGCGCAAGCCGCGCCTGGGCCGGGAGGGCGCGAACGTGACGGTCCTCGACGCCGACGGCTCGGTCGTCGCGGAGAACGGCGGGAGCTACGGCGCCGAGGGCTTCATCCACCAGGAGCGCGCCGAGCTGGCCCGGGTCGACGGGAAGACCGTCGTCATCGGCAGCTGGATCGTCGGCGAGACCCCGGCCGGCATCGACGTGCGCGAGACGAGCGGCCTGATCACCGGCGACCTGGCGGAGTTCGTCCCCCACTACATCGAGGGCGGACGGAGCGACGGGGCCGCGACGGCCGCGGACGGCGCGTCGGCCGCCTCCCGCCCCGGGCACGGCGCCACCCCCGCCTACGGCGCTCCCGCGCCCGGCACCCCCGCGCCCGAGTACGGCGCCCCCGAGCACGACCGGCCGCAGGACACCCGCGCGGCCCGCCCGCAGGACGAGGAGACCCGATGACGGACGACGACCGCACCCCCGGCGATTCCGGGACGCCGAACTCCGGGAACGACTGGGGCAGCCGCGAGCCCGCGGCGGGCTCCGGCACGCCGAGCGGAGGCTCGAGCGGCGGCACCGGCCGCGGCGACGGCCCCACCCGCACCGCTCCCCACCGCTCCCGGAGCGTCGGCATCAGCGGCATCGCGAAGAACCGCCGCGGCCTGCTCATCGGCGGCGCGGTCGCGGTCGGCGCGGTCGGCCTCGCCGTCGCCCTCGCGAACGGCGGCCCCTCGACCGACGGCGTCGTCGCCACGGGAGCCGACGGCCAGGACTACGTCATCCCCGAGAACGCCGAGCGCCCCGTCTACGCGAGCCGTGAGGACTGCCTCGCCGACGTGCGGGAGCAGATCGCCCAGCTCCAGGCGCAGGGCGAGGAGGTCGGCGACGACCCCGAGCAGCTGTGCGAGGCGACCGACGAGTACCGCGGGCACTACGCCGGCGGCTTCTGGCTCGGCCCGCTGATCTTCGCGTCCTCGCGCTGGAACTCGACGCGGGCGACCAGCTGGGCGCCCGTCGCGTCCGGTGGCTTCGCGGCCCGCGGAGCGACCCAGCCCGACGTCGTGCAGCGCGCGCCGGCGGGCTCGACCGTCGGCTCGAAGGCGACCCTCTCCGGCGGCTTCGGCTCCTCCGGCAAGTCCGGCTTCGGCTCCACCGTCGGCGGCTGACCGCGGCGCACCTCGGCCCTCGCGCCCGAGACGCGCCGAGGCGTCCGCGCGCCGCCGGGACACCGCTCGCAGGCCGGCGTCTCGACGATCACGGGGACGGCTCGCCGCCGCTCCCTCTCTCAGGAGGAGGGCGTCGCGCTCGGGAAGAAGTGCCGCTCGACGGGATCGCCGTCGGCGTGGGTCAGCGCCGCCGCGCGGATCTCGCGGTCGCGGCCGGTGAGTCGCTGGGTCTCCTGCCGCCGGAACTCGCCCCACGAGGGCACCATGAACGTCTCCAGCTGCACGTCGGCCTCCTCCCCGCTCCGGTAGAGCGCCCACCGCGAGGCGCCGGTCCGGCGGCGGGAGCTCTCCAGCAGCCGCATGGCCGATCGGAAGTCCGCGAGGGAGTCGGGGCGGACCGTCCACGAGATCTGCACCATCACCGGCCCGTCCGTCGGCTCCGGCTCGAACACCAGCGTGGGCGTCGGCCACGACATCGAGATGCTGCGGTCGACGGTGCCCGTCCCCGGCAGCAGCGGCAGTACCCGCACGCTGGCCGCCACGAGGAGGAGCAGAGCGGCCGCCGCGGCGTACGCGGGCGCGGTGCCGAGCACCTGCGCGGCCAGGCCCCAGCCGATCGAGCCGACCGCCATGGTCCCCATGAAGACCAGGATGTAGATCGAGGCTCCGCGGGACCGCACCCACTGCGGCAGTGTGAGCTGCAGTGCCGCGTTCAGCACGGTGAGGGTGCCGATCCAGGCCAGCCCCGCGAGGACCAGCAGCAGCAGCGCCGGGACGAGGGGCAGGAAGGCCGCCGCGAGCGTCCCCGCCGCGAACAGCACGGCGCTCGCCCCGATGACGACGTCGTCCGAGAGCTTCCGGCGGGCGAGCGGCAGGGCGAAGACGCCGAGCACGGCACCGGCACCGAGGGCCCCGAGGAGGAAGCCGTAGCCGCTGGAGTCGAGCTGGAGGCGCTTCGCGGTGAGCGGCAGCAGCGCCCAGAGCGCACTGGCCGGCAGGGCGAAGAGCGCGGAGCGGAGGAGGATCCGGCGGACGAGGTGCGCGGAGGCGACGTACCGGATCCCTCCCTTCAGCGCGGCGCCGAACTGCTCGCGGTCGTCGAGGCCGGTCTGCGCCGGCCGCTTCCACCAGAGCAGAGCGAGCACCGCGCCGATGAAGCTCAGGGCATTGATGCCGAAGACCACCGGAGCGCCGAACGCCGAGAGGACGACGCCCGCCAGGGCCGGGCCGACCGCGCGCGCGCCGTTCACCGTCACCCCTCCGAGGGCCGACGACGCCGCGATCAGGTTCCGGGGCACGAGCTCCGGCTGGATCGCCTGCCAGGCGGGCGAGGTCAGGGTGGAGGTGATGCCGAGGAGGAAGGTGAAGGCCAGGATCGTCCACGGCGTCAGCGCACCGACCGCCGCCACGACCGTCAGAGCCGCCGCCAGCAGCGCGCTGGCCGACGACCCCCAGATGAGCAGCCGCCGCCGGTCGAGCGAGTCGGCCAGCACGCCCGCGGGGAGGGCGACGAGGATCGAGGGCGCCAGGCTGGCCGTCTGCACGAGCGCGACGACCGCCGCGCCCGCGGCCGCCTCGACCAGGTACCACTGGGCTCCGACGGTCTGCATCCAGGTGCCGATGTTGCTGCCCAGCTGGGCGAACCACAGCACGCGGAAGGCGGTGATCGCCATGGGCGCCCAGGCCGACGGCTGCGCCGGCGCGGACGTCTGCGCCGGGGCGGCGGGAGCCGGAGCGACGTCCTCAGTCACGGGACACGGCCTGCCGCACCGAGAAGAGGTTGCCGAACGGGTCCAGCAGCTGGCACAGCCGCTCCCCCGTGAACACCGTCTTCGGACCGCGGTGGGCGACGGCGCCGTTCGCCGTCCAGTCGGCGACGACGGCGTCGACGTCGGGGACCGTCCAGTACGGGCTCGTGCCGTCGGGTCCGGGCCCGTTCAGCTCGTCCCGCTCGTGCAGCGTCAGGCGGGTGCCGTCCAGGTCGTAGGCCACGAGCGCCTCGCCGCGGACGACGGGCTCGCGCCCGAGCCGCGCCGAGTACCAGTCGATCGCGGCGTCGAGGTCGTCGACGAAGTAGAAGACGTTTCCGACTCCGGCGAACTCCGTCGTCGTCATGCTCGGGCCGGCGGGAGGGCGTCGCGGAGGAAGGCGAGCGAGGGGCCGATGGCCGCCTCCGTGTACCCCTCGGCGTGACGGGTGCCCGGGATCAGCTGCAGCGTGCTGGCGACTCCGACCGCGGAGAGCGCCGCCTGCATGGCCTGCGCGTCGCTCACGGGGACGAACTCGCCGAGCGAGTTGGCCAGGAACACCGGCCCGCCGTCCGGGGAGGCGTGGCGCGTCGTGGAGGCGGCGGTGAGCAGCCCGCGGTCGCCCCCGACCTCGTTGAGGATCGTCCAGCGCAGGAAGGCGTCGTTCCGGCCGGTCTGGTTGATGTCGGCGCTCTTCATGGCGTCGAGGTCCTGCGTCGTCGGCGTGGCCGGGAGGTCGTCGGTCGCCTCGACGATGCCGAGGAGGTCGAACATCCCCGACCAGCTGACGGCGGGCCGGCCGGTGGCGATCGCGGCCTCCACGACCAGGTTCCCGCCCGCCGATCCGCCGAAGAACGCCAGCCTGCTCCGGTCGAACGCCCACTCGGAGGCGACCGCCCACCGCTCCGCGGCGAGCACGTCGTCCCTGCTGGCCGGGAAGACCGAGTCCGGAGCCTCGCGGTAGTCCGCCGCGAACACGAGGTAGCCGGCGTCGACCAGCATCGTCGCGAGCGCCCGCTCCTTGCTCTTGTCCCCCCGGAACCACCCGCCGCCGTGGATCAGCACGACGGCCGGCCGAGCAGCGTCCTCGGCCGGGGACACCGACCTGCTGTACACGTCCAGCACCTGCGGCGACGACCCCCCTTCGACGTACGGAACCCCGATGCTCACTGACGGCTCGTCCGACACGGTGACCCCCTCCGGTCCAGATTCTCGACTGCAGTCAGACCGTAGGAGCCGGGGGCGGCGCGAGCCAGGCCCTGCCGGGGTCACCCAGGAGGGCGCCCGCAGGCCCGCCTCCCGCGGCGGCGCCGATCGCGACTAGCCTCGGAGGGTGTTCCTGACCGAGCCGTACGGCTTCCGCGACCGCTCCGCCCTCGACGAGCGCCGGGCCCTGCTCGAGGACGAGCCCTCGGTGCAGCCCCTCCGGGTGTTCCGCGAGGAGCTCCTCGCCCGTCGCACGCGCAGGCATCCCGGTGCCGTGGTGCCCGACTTCGACCCGGCCGAGGCCGGCGTCGAGGCGCGTGCGCTCATCGTGCTGGAGGCCCCGGGACCGATGTCGACCGGCCCCGACGGCTCCGGCTTCGTCTCGGTCGACAACGACGACGCGACGGCCGCTTCGACCTGGACCCTCCGCGACGAGGTCGGACTGCACGCCCGCACCCTGATCTGGAACATCGTGCCGTGGCAGCTCGACGGCGCCCCCGACGCGGACGAGGTGCGGCAGGGCGCGATGGAGCTGCGCCGGCTCCTGCCGCTGCTCCCCGACCTGCGGGTCGTCGTCAACGCCGGGACCGCGCCGACCAGCGGCTGGAAGAAGAACATCGAGCCCTACCTGGTCGACGGCCCGACGGTCATCGACTCGTGGAGCCCCGGCCAGCGGGCGATGAGCCAGCCCCGCAAGCGCGACGAGCTGAAGCGCGCCTTCGAGCGCGCGACGCACCTGGTCGGCTGAGCCCCCGGGGCTCCGAGGCGTCACGAACGGTCGTCATCGGAGCCGGGAGGCGGCCCTTCGCGACGCCTCGACCGCCGGCGGACGGTCCGCTCAGGCCGAGCGGGCGTCCCGCAGCGCGTCGGCCGACTGCTGCGCGGCGCGGCGGACGTCGCGGTCCGGGTCGCGGAGCATGCCCGTCAGGACGGCCTCGACGCTCGCCGCGAACTCGCCCTTCGCGTCGCGACCGGAGGAGATCCCCGCCAGAGCGGCCGCCACGAGAGCGCGCGCTCCGGCCGCGCGGACCCGGGGGTGCTCGTCGGTGGTCAGGCGGGACAGCTTCTTCTGCCCGCCCAGCACGCGCTGGGCGCAGACGCGGGCGCACATCTCGCGGACGCGCCAGGAGGGGTTCGCGAGTCCGGCGGTCACCGCGTCGGCGGCGTCGTCGTCCCAGACGTAGAGGAGCGCGCGGGCACCCCAGAGCTCGGGCCAGTAGAGGGAGGGCGCTCCCTTGAGGATCCCGTCGGCGTGCTCGCCGCCCACGGTGAGGAGGAAGGACTCGCCCTCGTACCCGCCGGTGAGCAGGGCCGCGGATCGCAGAGCGACGTTGCGCTCCCCCTCGCGGGCGACCTGCGCGCGCAGGCGCTCCTCGAGCGGATCGGTGAGGGTGACGGTCGGTTCGTTGTCGCGTGCCATGAGGCTCCCGAGAGTACTCGCCCGCCCCGCGCCTTCGAAGACCCGCAGCGTTCGGCGCCGCGGCGGTCGGCCCTCTCCGTCCTGCGGCGATGGTCCGATCAGCACTCGTGCCACCGGCTGGTCGAGTGGCGCCGCAGGGACCACGGCTGAGGGACGCCTGGTAGATTCGATCCGATCGACCCCCTCCCAAGCCTCTCCGCGATGCTCACATGGGAGGGGCCTTTTTCTTCGGCACCGAGGTACTGCGATGGCACGGAAACCGAGCCTGTCGTGGAAGCAGCAGGTCCAGCTCCTCCGTGACCGCGGGCTCGGCATCGCCGACGGGGAGGCCTGCACGAGCTACCTGGCCGCGCAGAACCACTGCCGCTTCTCCGGGTACGCCCGCTACTTCCAGCGGGCTCCGCACGACGGGGACGACTCGTTCGCGGACGGAGTCTCGTTCGAGGACGTCCGAGCGGTCTGCGACGCAGATGAAGCGCTGCGGCAGAGCCTGCGTGCTCGACTGGCTCATGCCGAGATCCTTCTCCGCAGCCGTACGGCTCATGTCATCGCTCGTCAGCACGGCCCGTACGAGTGCTATCTCGAGAAGAGCTTCTACTCCGAGTCTCCGAACGCGGAGTCGACAGTCGATTCGTGCCTCCGCGACATCGAGCGCAGCAGGGAACGGCATGTCCTCCGCTTCACGGAGCTCCCCGGCGGCAGGGGCGCGGCCGCCTTCGGCGAGCTACCGGTGTGGTCGGCCGTCGAGGCCTGGTCCTTCGGAACTCTGTCGAGATGCATCGAGCGAGGGGCACGAGGATCGCTTGCGGGGGACGTCGCGTCCGGTCTGGGAGTCGCCCGAGCCGGTTTCGCCTACCGGGTCCGCGCACTCGTCTACCTGCGCAACCGGTGCGCTCACCACAGCCGGCTCTGGAACCACTCCGTGATCGATGCGGGCCCCACGCCCAACAACGTCCGCGCGAAGGCGAAACGTCTCGCCGGGCAGTTCACTCCGCGCTCGGTCGTGGACGTCATCGCTTCGTTGGACGACATCCTCCTACGAGGAGCGGACGCGGCCCCGATCCTTCCGGAGCTCGTCGCCGAGCATTCCCTGCACGACGTGTTCTGGCGAGGGCTCACGACGCCCCGGAGCCCCCTCGATCATCGAGGACCGCAGTGAGAGCGACGCGACCGGGACGGTCCCGCCCGCCCCGCGCCACGGCGGATCCGGCAGCGGAACGGACGATGCCCGCCCGCTCAGGAGGCGCCCACCGGGAGGTCGGCCCCGCCTGACTATGCTGGTGCCACCCCCGGCAGCCGAGCCCTCTGAGCCTCGTCCGCGTCGGGGTGGCGCGGCTCACCCGCCCGGGGAGCGGAGGAGGTCCTCTCATGGCCGATCGGCCGAACCTCCGCCATGTCGCGGCGGTCGCGGGCGTCTCGCACATGACCGTGTCGCGCGTGCTCAGCGGGCACCCCAACATCAAGGAGTCGACCCGCCAGAAGGTCCTCGAGGCGGTCGACGAGCTCAACTACCGGCCGAACATCGCCGCCCGCTCCCTCGTCACGCAGCGCACCGACCGCATCGGCGTGATGATCGAGAGCGGCGCCGAGTACGGGCCGTCGAGCACCCTCCGCGCGATCGAGCGCGCCGCCCGCGAGAAGGGGTACTCGATCACCTCCGTCGCGCTGCGGCCGGACCTCGAGATGACCCCCACCGACGCGATCGCCCACCTGATGGGCCTCGGGATCGACGCGCTCTGCGTGATCGCGCCGCGCTCCTCCTCCGTGGCGACCCTCCGCACCGTCGAGATCGGCGTGCCGACGCTCGTGGTGAAGAGCGACAAGGATCCGAGCTTCCTCACCGTCTCGGTCGACCAGCAGGCCGGCATGTTCCAGGCCGTCGACCACCTGGGCAACCTCGGCCACCGCGACGTGCTGCACCTCTCCGGCCCCCTCGACTGGCTCGACGCGCGCGCCCGCGAGCGCGCCTTCCACAGCCGCGCGAAGTCGTGGGGGATGCACGAGCGCCCCATCGTCATCGGCGACTGGACCCCGGACTCCGGGTACGACTTCGCCGCGAGCCTGCAGTCGGTGCCCGACTTCACCGCGATGGTCGTCGCGAACGACGAGATGGCGCTCGGAGTGATCCACGGCCTCGTCGAGCGCGGGATCCGCGTGCCCGAGGACATGAGCATCGTCGGCTTCGACGACCTGCCCACCGCCCGCCACTTCCTCCCGCCGCTGACGACGGTCCGCCAGGACTTCGACAAGCTCGGGACGACGGTCGCCGAGGTGATCCACGCGAGGATCCGCGGCCAGGAGATCCCGCAGCGCACCCGGATCCCCACGGAGCTGGTGATCCGCTCCTCCACGGCCGCTCCCCGATCGTGACCCTCCTGTTCCCGTCCCGCCGCATGCGCTCGCGTATCATCGGCGGCAGCCCCTGGCACGCCGGACCCTGACGGCGCGCCGCACACGAACCGAGGACGGCACGTGGCGATCTCATCGAGGACGACCCGGAGCTCCGCGGCACCCGTCGTCGAGATGACCGGCATCCGCGTCTCCTTCGCCTCCGGACCCGCTCTGAAGGACGGGAACCTGCGGCTGATGCCGGGCGAGATCCACGGGCTGATGGGCGAGAACGGCGCGGGCAAGTCCACGCTGATCAAGACGCTCACCGGCATCCACCAGCCCGACACGGGCGAGATCCTCGTCGACGGCGTCGCCCGGCGCTTCAGCGGCCCGGCGGAGGCGAAGGCAGCGGGCATCACGGCCGTGTTCCAGGACGAGCGCCTCACCGACAACCTCAGCATCGGCGAGAACGTGATGCTCGGACACGAGGTCCGCGGCCGCTTCGGCATCTCCTGGTCGCGCACCCACCACCGCGCGGCCGAGATGCTCGCCGAGCTGGGCCTGGAGGACCTCGACCCGCACCTGCCGCTGCGCTCGCTCTCGCCGGCGATCCGCCAGCTTGTCGCGATCAGCCGCGCGATGGTCGACCGTCCGCGCGTGCTCGTGCTCGACGAGCCCACCTCCAGCCTCGACCTCAGCGACGTGGCCCGCCTCTTCACGGTGCTGCGGAGGCTGCGCGACCAGGGCGTCGCGATCCTGTTCGTCTCGCACTTCCTCGAGCAGGTCCTCACCCTCAGCGACCGGCTGACGGTGCTCCGCGACGGCGGCACCGTCGGCGAGTACCCGGCGCACACCATGGACCGCGCCGAGCTGATCGCGAAGATGATCGGCAAGGACATCGATGCGCTGCGGCAGATCGGCTCCGACCGCCGCGAGCACCGCCGCCAGCCGGTCGGCCCGGCGATCTACCGCGCGCACGGGATCGGCCGCCGCGGCGCCGTGGGCCCGACCGATCTGGAGCTGCACCGCGGCGAGATCGTGGGCTTCGCGGGCCTGCGCGGCTCGGGGCGCACCGAGCTGGCGTCGCTCGTGAGCGGAGTCGAGAAGCCGGACACCGGCGAGGTGCTGATCGACGGCGAGCCCGCCCACATCTCCGACCCGGTGTCGGGCCTGCGCCACCGCATCGCCCACTCGAGCGAGAACCGCCGCGAGGACGGGATCATCGGCGACCTCTCCCTCCGCGAGAACCTCGTGCTGGGCCTGCAGGCTCTGCGCGGCTGGGCGCACCCGCTTTCGGCCGCCGAGACCGACACCCTGGTGCGCACCTACGTCGAGGCGCTCAACATCTCGCCGGCCGACCCGGACATCCCGGTGAAGTACCTCTCCGGAGGCAACCAGCAGAAGGTGGTCCTCGCGCGGTGGCTCGCGACCCGTCCGCGGCTGCTCGTGCTCGACGAGCCGGCGCGCGGGATCGACGTGGCGTCGAAGGTCGAGATCCAGGCGCACATCGCGCAGCTCGCGAAGGAGGGGGTGACCGTCGTCTACATCTCGTCCGAGCTGGAGGAGGTGGTGCGCCTCAGCGACCGCATCGTCGTGTTCAAGGACCGCGAGAAGATCGGCGAGGTCAGCAACGGCCCCTGGCTCACCGTCGACACGATCGTCGAGATGATCGCCGCCGACCGCGACGACGACCTCGACGACGACGACGACTGACCTCCCCCGCCGGCCGAGCGGCCGCACCGTCCACCGGGTCTCGATGAGCCGTCCGGGCTGCTCGACCGCCAGGACCTCGGCGCGCCGGCGGGTCCCGCTCGGGCGCCGGGCCTGCGAGGATCCGGGGGTGGACGATCAGCGACCGGACGAGCTCGCGGAGCTGCAGCGGCGCGCCTACGGCCGAGGCTCCGACATCGAGCGGGACCCCGGCGCGCTCGCCCGGCTCTCCGCGCTCGAGGCCCGCGTCCGTCCCGCCCTCGGCACCGCACTGCCGGACGCGGTGGTTCCCGCGGTCTCCGGGGACGCGGCGCCGGAGGACGCGGCACCTTCCGCGGACGCCTCCGCCGACGAGGAGTCCGACCCCCTCGGCCACGTCCCGCCCCGCCGCTCCCGTCGGCGCGGCCTCCTCCTCCTCGCCGCGCTGGCCGCGACGGCCGCCGTCGCCGCGGGGGCCACCCTCCTCGCCACCGCCGAGGACGGACAGCCCGGCCGCGAGGTCGCCGTGCTGCCGCTGTCGAACGGCACCGACCTCCCCGGCTGGGAGGGACTGGGGTTCGACGGATCGGTCACCACCGAGGACTTCGGCGGGCTCACCGTCGTGCGGCAGAGCCTGCCCGCCGACACGGGGCTCACCGTCGTCCGGCAGCGCCGCTCCTCGAGCGCCGGCTCGTGCCTCTCCATCGTGCGGACCGCCGAGCCGCAGGACGGCCTGTTCTTCCAGGGCTGCACGGCCGGAGCGTTCCCCGCGGTCGCGCAGTTCACCGTGACGTCGGCGGCGCCGGAGGCCCTGCGCGAGCGGTTCCCGATCGGCACGTCCCTGCGGTTCGCCCTCGAGGGCGACGAGATCCGCGTCCGATCCGACACACCTTGACCACTCAGATCCCCGTCCGTCCGTGCGGATCGCCCACCTTCTTCGACTCGCTCGACCCGCGCTCGCGCAGGAACACGGCGAGCGCCGCCATGCTGCCCACCGCGAGGAACTCCGACTGCCAGTTCTGGAGCGTCCGGTTCCAGAAGTCGGCGGAGGAGACGTAGCCGAGCCAGTCGACGGGCGCCTCCAGGCTCGTCAGCTGCTCCTCGTTGTAGGCCACGACGCCCGTCACCGACTGCGCCGCCCAGGACAGCAGGAACACCGCCCCCATCACCAGCAGCAGCGAGTGCGAGAACAGCGCCTGCCGCAGGCCGCCGGCGGACGCCGAGGGCGGCGAGTCGTCCTCCGCGGACGCCCCCCGCCTTCTGCTGCTCGTCGGTCTCGAGGCCCTCCTCGCCCACCCGCTTCGACTCGGGCGAGCCGCGCTGCACGAGCCAGACGGTCGCGCCGATGTAGAGGAAGAACTGGAGGTACTCCGACTGCCAGTTCTCGGCGACGTCGATCGCGAAGTCGGAGGAGGTGACGAAGCGCCAGTAGCCGACCTCCCGCAGCCCCTCCGCTGTCTGGGTGTCGTTGTAGGCGGCGAGCCCGGCGAACGACTGCCCGGCGAGAGCGAGCAGGAAGATCGCGAGGAAGAACAGCGAGAGCCCGTTCTCGCGCAGGAAGCGGCGCATCCGGCTCATCTCCCCAGGATCCCGACGGCGAAGAACCCGATCAGGCCGAGCACGATCACGGCGTAGTAGAGGGCGGAGGCGGTGCGCACGTCAGCTCCCGTCCAGGACGCACTCGAAGGGCGCGTCCGCCACCGGCGTGCAGCCGGCCGCCCTCACCAGCCAGCCGTCGTCGCCCGGAGTGAGGAACACCGCGGTGCTGCCGGAGCGCACGATCGCCGCCCGGCCGTAGACCTCGGCGTCCCCGGCTCCGTCTCCCGCGATCCCGAGCTCCAGCACGTCGGCGGGGCAGTCGCCCTCCCGGTCCTGCACGGCCTCGCGGGCGGAGTCGGTGAGCAGCGCGCACGCCGCGGCGCCGTCGCCGTCGGCGAGCGCGGAGAGGAAGGCGTCGGCCGCGCGGCGGGCCGCCGTGCCGTCCGCGGAGCATCCGCAGAGCGCGAGCACGAGGGCCGCCGTCGCGGCCGTCGCGGGGACGGAGCGCGATCGAGGGAGCTTCATGGCCAGGGAAGCTACTCCCGGCCCTGAGCCCCGGGGAGAGGGTTGCCATCGGGCCCTGCGGGGCCCCGCGACCGGATCGTTACCGAAGCGCACCGCCGTGCTGTTGCGTCACAAGAATTGTTCACGGTAACATTTCGACGCGGCGCTGCTTCGGCCGGCGTCCACTGCACATCCTGCACTCACCGCACCTCGGGCCGCTAGGCCCGCATTCGAGGCCCTTCGGGGTCCACCATCTCGGGCACTCTCTTCGTGCCCGCGATCTCAAGGAGGAGATCTATGTCCAAGACGAGGCGTATCGGCCAGTTCCTGGGTTTCGCAGCAGTCGGCGCACTCGCGTTCGGACTCGCGGGCTGCTCGGGCGGTTCCGGCACCGATTCGGGCTCCGGCTCGAGCGGTGACCTCACCACCGTCGGCTTCGTGGCCGTCGGCCCCGAGGGCGCGTGGCGCCAGGCGAACGAGACCAACATCGAGGACACGTTCACCAAGGACGCCGGCTTCGACCTGAAGTACGCACCCGCCACCAACGGAGACCAGAAGTCGCAGATCGACTCCTTCACCTCCTTCGTGGACGAGGGCGTCGACATCATCCTGCTCTCCGCCACGGAGGGCTCCGGCTGGGAGGACTCGCTCGAGCGCGCCCAGGAGGCCGAGATCCCGGTCATCCTGATCGACCGCGGCATCGAGCCGGACAACACCGACCTCTACGTGACCCGCATCGCGCCGGACAACATCGCGGTCAGCACCTCGGTCGCCGACTGGGCCAAGACCACCTTCCCGAGCGGCGCGAAGTACTTCACGCTCGAGGGCCCCGCGGGCGTCTCGGTCGTCAACGAGCGCAACGAGGGCTGGGACGAGGTCATCGGCGCCGACTCGAAGTTCACCAAGATCGGCGCGCAGACCGCGAACTGGTCCACCGAAGAGGCCAAGAGCGTCTTCGAGACCGTCCTGAAGTCGAACAACAACGACGTCCAGCTGGTCTTCGCACAGAACGACGAGATGGGCCTCGGCGCCGTCCAGGCCGTCCAGGAGGCCGGCCTCACCCCCGGCACCGACGTCAAGATCGCTACGATCGACGGCACCAAGAACGCCCTGCAGGCGCTGGCCGACGGCGAGCTGAGCTTCGTCGCCGAGTACAACCCGCTGTTCGGCGAGACCGCCCTCGACGCGGTCGAGAAGACCCTGGCCGGCGAGACGGTCGAGTCCTCGATCGTCGTCCCGAGCGAGACCTTCGACTCGCCCGAGGCCGCCACCACCGCGCTGCCCGACCGCAAGTTCTAGTCGCTCAGCACCACCGGTCGCCCGGCGTCGTCCTCGACGCGGCACCACTCCCCCGGAGCGACCGGGGCCGGCTCTCCGCCGGCCCCGGTCGCTCCGACCCTTCGGCGCACCTGTTCGGCTGCGCCCCGCTCGAGAACGGAACGACGCGACATGACAGGTTCGCCTCCGATCGTCGAGATGAAGAACATCTCGATCAGCTTCCCCGGCGTGAAAGCCCTCGACGGCGTCGACTTCCGCCTGTTCCCGGGCGAGGTCCACACCCTCATGGGTGAGAACGGCGCCGGCAAGTCCACGCTCATTAAGGCCCTCACCGGCGTCTACCGCATCGACAGCGGAGACATCGTGATCGACGGGGAGACCCGTCGCCTGACCGGCACCGCCGACTCGCAGGCCGCGGGCATCTCCACCGTGTACCAGGAGGTCAACCTGGTCACGAACCTCTCCATCGGAGAGAACGTGATGCTCGGCTACGAGGTCCGCGGACCCTTCGGCATCAACTGGAAGGCCACCCACCAGGCCGCGAAGGTCGCGCTCGAGAAGCTCGGCCTCGGCCACCTCAACACGCGCCAGTCGCTCGCCTCGCTCTCGATCGCGATGCAGCAGCTGGTCGCGATCAGCCGCTCGACGGTGAGCGACTCCAAGGTGCTCATCCTCGACGAGCCGACCTCGAGCCTGGACGCGAACGAGGTCGAGAACCTCTTCGTCGTCATCCGCCGCCTCCGTGCGGAGGGCGTCGCGATCCTCTTCGTCTCGCACTTCCTCGACCAGGTCTACGCGATCAGCGACCGCCTGACGGTGCTGCGCAACGGCACCTTCGTCGGCGAGTACCTGACCCACGAGCTCGACCGCACCTCGCTGATCTCGAAGATGATCGGCAAGGACATCGCGGCGCTGCGCTCCCTCGACTCCGAGCGCGAGAGCCATGACCACCTCTACCGCGACGCCCCGCTCTACACCGCGAAGGGCATCGGCAAGAAGGGCTCCATCGAGAGCACCGACCTGACGCTGCACCGCGGCGAGGTCGTCGGCTTCGCCGGGCTCCTCGGCTCCGGCCGCACCGAGCTCGCGCGCCTGATCTACGGCGTCGACAAGCCCGACACCGGCGAGATCACGATGCACGGCAAGAAGATCGACGTCCCGACGCCGACCGCCGGCCTCGCCCACAAGATCGCGTTCTCGAGCGAGAACCGCCGCGACGAGGGCATCATCCGCGACCTCTCGGTCCGCGAGAACCTCATCCTCGGCGTGCAGGCCAAGCGCGGCTGGGCCCGCCCCCTCTCCAAGAAGGAGAAGGACGAGATCGTCGGCAAGTACCTCGTCGAGCTCAACGTGCGCCCGGCCGACCCCGACCGCCCGATCAGCAAGCTCTCCGGCGGCAACCAGCAGAAGGTCCTCCTCGGCCGCTGGCTCGCCACCGCCCCCGAGATCCTCATCCTCGACGAGCCGACCCGCGGCATCGACGTCGGAGCGAAGGCCGAGATCCAGGAGAAGGTCGTCGCCCTCGCCGGCGAGGGCGTCGCCGTGGTCTTCATCTCGTCCGAGCTCGACGAGGTCGTCCGCCTCAGCGACCGCATCATCGTCCTGAAGGACCACCGCGTGATCGCGGAGATCCTCAACGGTCCCGCTGTCACTGCGGAGTCGATCGTCACTACCATCGCCGCAGAGGGAGTCGTCGACGAGGACGTCGTCGTCCTCGAGAGCGCCACGCAGGAGGCCGCATCATGAGCAGCGACACCCGACCCGCCCGGGGGTCCGTCCTCGGCGGGATCATCCGCCGCCAGTACTTCTGGGGAGTCGTGGCGATCGCCCTGCTCCTCCTCGTCAACGTCGTCAAGGACCCGGGCTACCTGGCCGTCTCGGTCAGCCCGACCACCGGATACCTCGTCGGCAACGTCATCGACATCGCCCGCGCCGCCGCTCCGATCCTGATGATCGCCGTCGGCATGTGCCTGGTCGTCGCGACCGGGGGCATCGACCTCTCGGTCGGCTCGATCATGGTCGTCGCCGGCGCCGTCTCGATGGAGTTCCTCAACTCCGCGGGAGCGCCCGACTCGCTCGGCGCCGCAGCGGGTGCCTTCGCGCTCGCCCTCCTCGTGGCCGCCGTGCTCGGAGCCGTGAACGGCGTCCTGGTCTCGGTGGTGGGCCTCCAGCCCTTCATCAGCACGCTGGTCGTGATGCTCGCGGGCCGCGGCCTGGCGAAGGTCATCACCGGCGGCCAGAACACCGCCGCCACCAACGAGCCCTTCCGCTGGCTCGCGAACGGGTACGTCTTCGGGCTCCCGGTCGTGTTCCTCCTCGCCATCGCCATCGTCGTGGTCGTCGGAGTCCTGGTGCGCCGCAGCGCGCTCGGCCTGATGATCGAGGCCATCGGCATGGACCCGAAGGCGGCCCGCCTCGCGGGCATCAACCGCCGGGGCCTGCTGATGACCGCCTACATCGGCAGCGGCATCCTCGCCGGAGTCGCGGGCGTGTTCGCCACGGCGAGCGTGATGACGGTCGACGTCTCGCGCACCGGCTACCAGCTCGAGCTCGACGCGATCCTCGCGGTCGTCATCGGTGGCACCTCGCTCGCCGGCGGTAAGTTCAACATCACCGGTGCCGCCGTGGGCGCGATCCTGATCGCCACCCTCGACAAGACCGTCGTGTTCCTCGGAGTCTCGTCCTCCGCGACGCCCGCCTTCAAGGCGATCGTCATCGTCGCGCTCTGCCTCCTGCAGTCCGAGCGCGTCCGCTCCGCCTTCAAGTCCCGTCGCGAGGCGCGCCGCAGCGTCCCGCAGAAAGAGGCGATCCCCGCATGAGTGCCGTGATGACCCGCTCCGCCCCTCCGGCGAGCACCAAGCGCACCTCCGGGGCGCGCGGCTGGCTGAGCCAGCACCTGGACAAGCTGCCCACCCTGGCCGCGCTGATCATCTTCTTCGGGATGATCGTCTACGGCGAGGCCGCCTACGGCCGGATCCTGCAGGCGAGCACGATCTCGAACCTGCTGGTCAACAACGCGCACCTGATCATCCTCGCCGTGGGCCTCACCTTCGTGATCCTCACCGGCGGCATCGACCTCTCGGTCGGCGCGGTGATCGCGTTCAGCAGCGTGAGCGGCGTGCTCCTGATCAACGCCGGCTGGAACCCCTGGCTCGTGATGGTCCTGATGGTCGTGATCGGCGCCCTGTTCGGCGTGATCTCCGGCGTCCTGATCCAGTACTTCAACGTGCAGCCGTTCATCGCGACGCTCGCGATGATGTTCCTGGCCCGCGGTCTCGCCTCCATGCTGAGCACCGTCCCGGAGCGCCTCCCCGAGGACTCGGCCGTGCTGAGCCTGGCCACGCCGATCAAGCTGATCGACGGCCCCAAGGTCAACGACTTCGTCATCAGCCCCGGCGTGATCATCGCGATCCTCGTCGTGGCCGGCGCGTTCTTCGTGCTGCACCGCACCCGCCTGGGCCGCACGGTCTACGCGATGGGCGGCTCCGAGCAGTCGGCGGCCCTGATGGGCCTCCCGGTGGTGCGGACCAAGCTGTTCATCTACATCATCAGCGGCACGCTCGCCGGTCTCGCCGGTGTGGTCTACACCGCCCGCCTCGGCAGCGCGCAGAACATCACCGGCACCGGCTGGGAGCTCGACGCCATCGCGGCGACCGTCATCGGCGGCACGCTGCTCACCGGCGGCGTCGGGTTCGTGCTCGGCTCGGTGGTCGGCGCCCTGGTGCTCGGACTGATGAACGTCCTGATCACCCGCGACGGCGGCATCCCGCCGGAGGCGACCACGATCATCACCGGAGGCATCCTCCTGGTCTTCGTCCTCCTCCAGCGCGCCGTCATGGCCCGCAGCAAGACCTGACCGGGTTCCCGCCCGATCTCCCCCGGCGCCCCCTCGTCCCTCCGCGGACGAGGGGGCGCCGTCGTGTCCGGGGCGCTCCGCCGGCCTCAGGAGGCGGAGCGGCTGAGCGTCAGCGCGGCCTGCTCGCGGGTGCCGTAGCCGCACTCCTCGGCGAGGCGGGCGAAGTCGGCAGGGCCCCGCCGCCGCAGGCCGATGCGGCGCCGGAGGGTGCCCGCCCGACGCGTCGCGATCTCCTCCGCCGGCGTGCGGCCGAGGAACGCGAACGCCTCCGCGAGCATGCGAGGGGAGACGAGCAGCTCCCGGGCGAGCACCGCGGCGGAGAACGCCGGGTCGCGGTGACGTGCCTCGATCACCGGGATCGCCTCCGCGTAGACCTGGTCGGCGCCCCGGGTCCGGACCCGCGGAGCGCTGTGCTCGACGATCCCCTCCAGCAGCAGCTCGCTCGCCCGCCTCACGCCGGCGGCGCCGAGCACGGCCGGATCGTCCTCGATCAGGCTGTTCGCGAGGGCGCGGGCAGGCGTCCAGACCGACTCGCGCACCGGCACGACCTCGTTGATCCGCTCGCGGACCCACCGGTGCTCGAGCACGGCGGCGTCGAAACTCCAGGTGTACGAGAGGGTGGGCCGCCGGCAGTCGATGCGCGCCGGGACCCTGGCGTCGAGGAGCAGGACGCTGTTCGGCGTCGCCTCGAGCACGCCCTCGTCGAGGACGACCTCTCCCCCGCCCTCGACGATCAGGGAGATGTGAACGCCCGCCGGCCTGTCCGCCCTGTCGACCGACGGCGAGGGGGCGACCCTGATCCCGTTCGGCCCCCACACCCGCGTCAGCGCGAGTCCCGGTCCATCCGCTGCGTCCATCCGCAGACCGGGAGCGCCGGTCCCGCGCTCGTCCCAGGCGCGAGCGAACGCCCGCGTCCGCTCCTCTGCGGCCCCCATCTCCCGCCTCCTCCGCGTCGAACGAACAGAATCCCTCATCTGTCGATCACCGCCGGACGTTCGCACGGATCTCCCAGGCCTCCGCGCCTCGCGCTCGGAATCCGGCCGCACGCCGTCGCCGGACCGGGAGGACGGCCACGGGGACCGTCGCGGTCAGCGGCGCTGGGAGAGCCGCCACAGCGCGCGGCGAGCGCTCCCCTCGGAGGCGAAGCCCGCCTCCTCGGCCGAGCGCGCGAAGTCGGCCGTCGCCAGGGACCGCCCGCCGATCAGGAGCAGGAGGGTGCCCGCCCGGCGCCGCTCGAGCTCGTCGTCGGCCGTCCGCCCGAGGAAGGAGAACGCGCGAGCCAGCGTCAGCTCCGACACCAGGAGCTCGCGGGCGAGCCGGGCGGCGGTGAAGGCGGGATCGCGGTGGCGCTCCTCGATCAGGGCCATGGCCTCCCCGTAGACGTCCTCGGCGCGGGGACGCCTGCGCGGTGCGGAGCCCTCGACCAGCTCCTTCAGGAAGGCCTCGCCCGCCCGGGCGACGGCGGGCTGCTCCGCCAGAGCGGGGTCGCCGTCGAGGAGACCGTTCATCAGCGCCCGCGCCGGGGCCAGGAAGCAGCCGGCGACGGGCAGGACCTCGCCGAAGCGCTCCGTGATCCAGCGCTGCTCCAGCGCCCGCTCGCCGAGCACCCAGGCGTAGATCACGGTCGAGCGGGGGAAGCGCGCCCCGGTCCGCGGCTCCGCGTCGATGACCACCAGATCACCACTGCCGCACTCGAGCATCCGTCCGTCCTGTCGGATGCGTCCTCCGCCCTCGACGACCAGCAGCAGATGCGCGCCCGGCGGGCAGCGCGACTGCGGCTTCTGCTCGAGAACGCAGCCACCGGGGATCCACAGTCTGGCGATCTCGAAGCCGAGCGAGCCCGTCGCCTCGACCCGCAGTCCAGAACGGGCCTCCACGCCGTTCCAGTGCTCGGCCATCCGCCGGTACATCTCGGCCGATCTCGACCTCATCGGGCGCCCCCTCCTCGCGGGCACGCTGACGCCTCACCACAGGAGTGATTCGCAGCCCGCGCGTGCTCCGTTTGTCACAGGACCGGTCACAGCGGACGGCGACGCTCCCGCTCACCGCGCCGGCGGCGCCCCGGCGGCAGCGTGCGACCGAGGGGATCACCGGGTCAGGAGGGCGATCGCGACTCGGGACGGCGCCGGAGCCCACCACTCCCTCCTCACGGCGGCGCCACTTCCTCCTCACCTGCCCCCGAGCGCTTGGGCCGACCGCCCGCCCGCGGGAAGACTCCCCAGCGGTACGGCGCCCGTCGTACCCGCCGAAGCGCCCGAGCGGACGACGACCGTCCTCCGAGCAGGCCGCCGGCGAGAAGACAGACCGAGGAGCTTCACTGTGACTTCCGACAACTCTCCCGCTGAGCAGGGTCCGCTGAGGCGACGCACCGTCGTCGCCGGCGCCACCTGGTCCCTGCCCGTGATCGCCGCAGCGACGGCCACCCCGGCCGCCGCCGCCTCTGCCACGCAGACCCTCGTGTTCAGCTCCATCCCGACCATGATCGCGTGCATGCCCAACACGGCGCCGATCACGCTGACCCTCACCGGCGGCAACGTCGCGAACGTCCCCGTGCGGGTGAACACCCCGCCCGGCTTCCGCTTCGGAGGGAGCGGGACCGACACCTTCGTGACCGACGCGAACGGAGTCGCCACCATCCCGGTCGGCGGCGTCATCGCGGGCCCCTCGACCGGCTCGGCCCTCGCCTTCGGCGGCTCGGCGAAGACGAACGCCCCGTTCCCGGTCCGCCAGACCGGCGACCTGCAGTACAGCACGGGCCTCGCCACTGTTCCCGAGAACTCCGGATTCATCCACACCTCCTCGCAGGGTGTGAACGGCAACGTCTCCGTCAAGGCGAACGGCGACATCTGGCAGTACCGGCGGTCGGACGGCTGGCAGAAGCTCGGCACGGGCGCCTCCACGGAGCCCAGCACATCCGGGCTCACGCAGCAGCCGGACGGAACCTACAACGCGCACTGGATCAAGGACGGAGTCCTCCAGTACGGCAAGGCGCTCGCGACCGTTCCGAGCAACTCCGGATTCGTCCGCACCTACGGTCAGGGCGCGGACGGGAACGTCTCCATCAAGTCGAACGGCGACGTCTGGCGGTACAACCGCCAGACCGACGAGTGGACCCTTCTGGGCACCGGCGCCAGCACCGAGCCGAGCGCGGCCGGCATCTCCGCGAACCCGGCCGGGACCCTGAACGTCCACTGGATCAAGAACGGAGTCCTGCAGTACGGCACCGCAGCGGCCACCGTGCCGACCAACTCCGGATTCATCCGCGTCTACGGCCTCGGCACCCGCGGCACGATCGCCGTGAAGTCGAACGGCGACATCTGGCGGTACACCCCGCAGGGCAACGTGTGGGACCTCGTCGGCACCGGAGCCAGCACCGAGCCGAGCGCCGCCGGACTGACCCAGCGGCCGGGCGGGACGTTCGAGATCCACTGGATCAAGGACGGGGTCCTGCAGTACGGCACCCGGCTCGCGACCGTCCCGGAGAACTCCGGGTTCGTCCGCACCTACGGTCAGGGAGCGGATGGGAACGTCTCCGTGAAGGCGAACGGCGACATCTGGTACTACAGCCCGGCGCAGAACACGTGGACCAAGATCGGCTCCGGTGCCAGCACCGGCCCCGATGCGGCCGGGATCACCGCCCAGGGAGACGGCGCGCTGAACCCCCACTGGATCAAGGCGAGAACCGACTGCCGCTGATCCGCGCCCGGCGGCCCTCTCCGCCCGCGTCCTGCCGGACCGCGGGCGAGGAGGGCCGCCTCCGCCCTCCCGCCGAGGACGGGCGCCTCGTCCGAGGAGGAACGCGCCACCCCGTCTCGGCGCCCCTCCCCCGGCCTAACGTGGTCACCGCCCGCGCACCCCGTCCCCGCTGCGAAGGAGCCCGGTGACCGCTTCCGAGCAGCCGGCCGCCCCGCGCGGTCTCGTCGAGACGCTGCAGCTGAGCGGTCCCCGCGTGGAGGCGTGGCTGAGGAGCCTCGGCTGGGCGAGCGACGGAGCTCCGCCCCTGCACCTCGCCGGGGACGTGCTCGCCGTCGACGGCTTCCGGCTGAGCCGCCTCTGGCACACACCCGGCACGCTCCGGACCGACCCGCCCCTCCCCGCCCCCGACCGGGCCGAGGTCGACCTCATCGTCCCGGTCGCCGGCGAGATCGTCGTCGACGGCCCTCTCGAGGCCGCTCGTCTGCGGCCCGGCGGGCTCGCCCTCCTCCGACGCGACGACTCCGCTCGGTTCCGGGCGGAGGAGGACTCCGCCTGGCTGGCGCTGAGGACGTCCTGGGGCAGGCTCGGCCTCACGAGCGCACAGTCCGACGGGCCGTCCTGCACCCTGCTCGCCGCCGACAGCTACAGCGGCGCCTTCGTCTCCCTCGTCAACGCGACCCTCAACGCGGACCTCGCGGCGGGCGATCCCGGCTTCAGCGAGCTGCGCCGGGCGCTCGAGGCGACCGCGTCGGCCCTGATCAAGCAGAGCCTGCCGCCCGCCCGTCCGGAGGACGGACTCGAGGGCGTCCTCCTCCGCGCGATCGCCGTCATCGATGCGGAGGCGGGTGACGCGGACTTCACCGCCGGCGTTCTCGCGATGCGGCTCCGCGTCTCGCGGGCGACGCTGGACCGCGCCTTCCACCGCCGGGGCACGACCGTGGCCGCGACCCTCCGCGAGCGGCGCGTGCACCTCGCCGCGTCGCTGCTCGCCGCGAGCCCGTCGCTCTCGCCCTCGGCTCGCGCGGCCGTGGCCGGGCGGGCCGGCTTCCGGACGCTGAGGGCGATGGACCGCGCGCTGAGCCGTTCGCGCGACGTCGACCGCGGCTGATCCGACCGGACATCGGCGTACGCGTCGCTCCAGGATGCACTCGGGATTCGTCGAACCGGTTCGCCTCTCCTCTGGAGTGTCGGGAAATGATCCGGTTAGGCTCTTCACGTTGTCGTCAACATAGTGTTACCGTGAACATTGCCGCGTACGAAGCCGGCACACTCCCTCCCCTCAGCAATGGTGCCGACCCTGGAGCAAAGCGCGATGAAGCCTTTCCTGCGACCACTCGTCCTCGTGACGGCCGTGGCCCTCACCGTCCCCCTTCTGACGGCCCAGTCGGCGAGCGCAGCTCCCTCCGACAGCCTCGTCCTGCGCTACGCGCTCGACGAGACGAGCGGCACGACCGTCGCCGACAGCTCGGGCAAGGGCCGCACCGGCACGCTCGTCAACGGAGCCGCTCCTCGCGGAGCCGCGGGCGTCGCCCTCGACGGGACCGACGACTACGTCAAGCTGCCCGACGACCTGCTCGCGGGCCTGAACTCGATCACGGTCAGCACCGAGGTCCTGGTGAACGCGAACCAGGGCACGCCCTACTTCATCTGGGGCCTCGGCAACACGACGAACGGCGCCGGGAACGGCTACCTCTACACGACGGGCAACGGCTACAAGGCCTCGATCGCCACCGGCAACTGGACCACCGAGCAGACCGTCAACTCCAACGCGAACCTCGCGCGCAGCGTCTGGAAGACCCTCACCTACACGCTCGACGACGCGAGCGACACCGCACGCCTCTACCTCGACGGCACCCAGGTCGCGCAGCAGACAGGAGTGACCATCACTCCCGCCGCGATCGGCAACGGCACCACCACCGCGAACGCGATCGGCCGCTCCGTCTACACGGCGGACAAGACCCTCGCCGGCTCGGTCCGCGACTTCCGCGTCTACAGCACGGCGCTCAGCGCGGCCGACGTCGCGACCCTCCAGGCCCCGGACAGCACGCGCGTCTCCCGCGACTCCGCCGCCCTGGACCTCGGGAGCCTCTCCTCGGTCTCCGCGAACCTCACCCTCCCGACGACCGGCCCCAACGGCTCCGCCATCGCCTGGGCCTCGAGCAACTCCGCGGTCGTCTCGACCAGCGGAGTCGTCACGCCACCCGCGACCGGGGTCGCCTCGGTCGAGCTGACCGCCACGACCACCCGCGGCTCGGCCACGGCCACCCGCACCTTCACCGCCACCGTGCCCGCCAAGGACGTGAACGCCGACGCCCAGAAGGCGCTCGACGCCCTCTCGATCGTCAACTCCGGCGACGTCCGCGGCAACGTGACGCTGCCTGCGAAGGCCGGCTCCTACGACGTCGCCTGGTCCTCCTCGAACACGGCCGTGCTCAGCACGACCGGCGTCGTGAAGCGCCGGTCCGCCGCCACGCCCGTCACACTCACCGCGACGATCGCCGGCACGACCGCGACCCGGCAGCTGCCCGTCACGGTGACCGCGGCTCCCGCGGACCTCGACACCCAGTACGACGCGGGCTACCTCTGGACCCACTTCGCCTCGACCGACTACGAGAAGATCTACTTCGGCTCCAGCACCGACGGTCTGCACTGGTCGAAGCTCAACAACGACAAGGCCGTGCTCGCCAACCTCGGCGGCACCCTCGGCGTCCGCGATCCGCACCTCGTGCGCTCCCCCACCGGCGACGAGTACTGGATCATCGGCACCGACCTGCACGCCGAGGGCACCGCTCCCGGCGGCACCTGGGACCAGACCAACGCGAGCAAGAACCTCGTCGTCTGGCGCTCGACGGACCTCGTGAACTGGAGCGATCAGAGCATCGTCTTCGCCGGCTTCCCCGACGCGGGCAACGTCTGGGCTCCTGAGGCGATCTGGGACGACGCGACCGGCCAGTACTACGTCTACTGGGCCGCCCGCGACAAGACGCTGACCGGCGGGGCCTCCGCCCAGCGCGTCTACGTCTCGACCACGCGCGACTTCGTCGGCTTCTCCACCCCGAAGGTCTGGCTGGACGAGAACCCCGCCGCCGGCGGCGGGAGCCGCGGCAGCATCATCGACACGACCATCGCGAAGGAGGGGGACACGTACTACCGCTTCTCCACCGCCGACTGGCGCACGGTCGTCGACAAGGCCCCGAGTCTCGCCGGCCCCTGGACCCGCGTGATCGGCTTCGGCGAGGAGAAGTCCCGCGGCCTCTCCGACCACCTCGAGGGCCTCACCGTCTACCAGCTGCCCGACGGCCGCTGGGTCGTCATGGGCGACTCGTTCGGCTACTCCGCCTACGTCACCGACACCCTCGCGGACATGCGGTTCACGGCGCTTCCTGTCGCCACCACCGGCGCGAACACGTACTCGTTCTCGAAGCCCTTCCGCCACGGCTCGGTGCTCCGCCTGTCGAGCGCTGAGGAGGCGCGCCTGACGGCCGCCTACGGCACCAGCAGCACCGGCCCCGCCGCGAAGCCGGTCAACGCGGCCGGCGAGATCCTCCGCTACACCTTCGACGGCGGCTCGGGCACCACGGTGCGCGACAGCTCGGGCAACAACCAGAACGGCACGCTGCCCTCGGGTGGCACCTGGAAGGACGGCGCCCTGCAGCTCGACGGCACCGACGACTACGTCAAGCTGCCGAACGACCTGCTCGCCGGAGTGACGGACCTCACCATCCAGTCCGACGTCTGGATCGACCCCGCGCAGGGCGGCGCCTACTTCCTCTACGGCCTGGGCAACACCACGAACGGCGCCGGCGACGGCTACCTCTTCACCTCGGGCAACAACTACCGCACCAGCATCGCGACCGGGAACTACACCACCGAGCAGACCGTCGCCGGCGGCTCGGCCCTCCCCCGCGGCACCTGGGCGCACCTGACGTACACGCTCTCCGGCACCACCGGCACGATCTACCTCGACGGAGTGAAGGTCGCCAGCGGCACCGTCACGACCGACCCGAAGGACATCGGCGGCGGCTCCACCTCGGCGAACTACATCGGGCGCTCGAACTACGACGCCGACAACCGCTTCCGCGGCCAGATCCGCGAGTTCTCGGTCTACAACCGGGCCCTCAGCGCCTCCGAGGTGCTCGCCGCCTCCGGCAACACGTCGGCCCTGGTCGACCTGTCGCTCAGCGGCGACGTCCTGAAGACGGCCCCGATCGTCGACTCGGCGAGCAGGACGGTCACCTTCCCGGTGAAGCCGGGGACCGACCTGACGAAGCTCACCCCGACCTTCTCCACCGCGGCCGGCGTCACGGCGAGCCCCGCCTCCGGCACCGTCCGCGACCTCTCCACCCCGCAGACGGTCGTGCTCACGCCCGCCGCCGGCGGCACCGCGACCACCTGGACCCTGAAGGCCGTCGTCATGAAGTCCCCCGTCCTCGCAGGCCTGAACGCCGACCCGAACATCGCGGTCTTCGGCGACACCTACTACCTGTACGCGACCTCGGACGGCTTCGCCGGCTGGGGCGGCAAGACCTTCTACGCCTGGTCCTCGAAGAACCTCATCGACTGGACCCGCTCGGAGCAGCCCTTCCTGACGCTCGACGGCGCGAACGGCAACGTGCCGTGGGCGACCGGCAACGCCTGGGCGCCGACGATCATCGAGAAGAACGGGAAGTACTACTTCTACTTCTCCGGCGAGAACTCCTCGCTGAACCGCAAGACGATCGGAGTCGCCGTCTCGGACAGCCCGATGGGCCCGTTCACGGCGCAGCCGACCGCGATGATCACCAACGGCGAGTCCGTGCGGTCCGGCCAGGCGATCGACCCCGCCGCGTTCACCGACCCGAAGACCGGCAAGAGCTACCTCTTCTGGGGCAACGGCGACCCGCTCTACGGGGAGCTGTCCGACGACATGCTCTCGATCAAGACCGGCACGATCAAGAAGATCAGCGGTCTGACCGACTTCCGCGAGGGTGCGTTCCTGAACTACCGCGACGGTCTGTACCACCTCACCTACTCGATCGACGACACCGGCTCGGAGAACTACAAGGTCGGCTACGCCACCTCGACGAGCGTCGACGGACCGTGGACCTACCGCGGCGTGGTCCTCGAGAAGGACACCTCGCAGGGCATCCTCGCCACGGGCCACAACTCGATCGTCAACGTGCCCGGCACGGACGACTGGTACATCGCCTACCACCGCTTCGCCATCCCCGGCGGAGACGGCCAGCACCGCGAGACGACGATCGACCGGGTGACCTTCGACAAGACGACCGGGCTCATGCAGAAGGTCGTCCCGACCCTCACCAGCGTCGCCGCGCAGACGATCGTCGACACCGCGCCGCTCGCAGCCTCGATCACGGGGAAGGCGACGGTGGGCAGCACGCTGACCGCCTCCGCCTCCTCCCCGTGGACGGCGACCGGCTTCCAGTGGAAGCGCGGGGGGACCGCGATCAGCGGGGCGACGGCGTCGAGCTACACGCTCACCGCCGCCGACCGCGGAGCGACGATCTCGGTGGCCGTGACCGCCGCGAAGCCGCAGTGGACGCCGGCGACGGCCTCCGCCTCCGTCGGTCCCGTGACCGACTCGGCACCCGCGATCGCCGTGACTACGACCTCCACGACGCGCTGCGCCGCCGGGAAGATCGTCGTCACCGCGACCGCCACGAACCCGAACGCCTTCGCCGCGAAGATCGTGATCGGCACGACGTGGGGCTCCAAGAGCTTCGCCGACGTCGCTCCCGGCGCCACCGTCTCGGCCGCCTTCACCACCCGGGCGACGAGCGTGACCGACGGATCCGCGACCGCCACGGCGACCGCGTTCATCAGCGGGAAGCCGGCCACGGCCTCCGCGACCGCCCCCTACTCCGCGGCCAGCTGCAGCTGATCCGCGGGCACGACCCACACCCATTGAGATCGAGCCGGCGACGACGCCGGCCGGAGAACGGAGAACACCCGACATGAATACCCGATCCCTTCTGATCCGCGGAGCCGCTGGACTGGCCGGAGGCGTCCTCCTGCTCGGAGTCGCCGGAACGGCGTTCGCCGCCGAGGTCAACTACGGCAACGACGACGTCGACATCAACGTCGAGATCGCCGACCTCCCCGGGACCGGCGCCCTCTCGATGACCGTCGCCGCGGACTCGACGACGCTGACCGAGACCGGCTCGGACAACGTCCGCCGCCAGTTCACCGGCACCCTGCCCACCGTCACGGTCACCGACACCCGTGACGCCGCGGACGTCTCCCCCGACTCCGCGTGGTACGTCATCGGCACGGCGAGCGACTTCACGTCGGCCGACGGCTCGACCATCGGCGCCGAGAACCTCGGCTGGACCCCGGACCTGGTCGACGGTGGAGACCTCGGCGAGGTCGCCGCGGGCGATGAGGTCGGCACCGCCATCGACGGCGGCGCCAACGGCGTCGGCCTGAAGGGCAAGGAGCTGCTCGCGATCGTCGCCAGCAACTCCCAGCAGGTCAACCCCGAGGGCTCCTGGAGCGCCGACGCCGACCTCTTCCTCCGCACCCCCGTGAACGTGGACGCCGGCGCGTACTCGTCCACCATCACCCTGTCGCTCTTCGAGTGACCCGTCGCGGCCGGGGGACGCACTCCCTCGGCCGCGATCCCACCACGGCCGACGCGGCCGGGCCCGCCCGCCCGGCCGCGTCGTGCTTCCCCCGTGCGACCATGAGGTTCTGATGACTGCTCCGCGCCGCTCCGCCGCTCCCCGCCGCCCGCTCCTCCCCGCGCTGCTCGCGCTGATCGTCGCCCTCCTCGGCGCGGGAGTCGCTCCGGCGGCCGTCGCGGCCGACGGAGCGATCACCTGGGCGGTCAGCCCCTCCACCGACGGCGTCCCCGACAAGCGCGCGTGGGTCGAGCTCGAGCTCGCCCCCGGCGCGAGCGCCTCGGACGAGGCGGTCGTGCGGAACCTCAGCGACCAGCCCGTGACCTTCAGCATCACCAGCGCCGACGGCTACTTCACCGACACCGGCCGCTTCAACATGCTCAACTCGGACCAGGAGTCGGTCGACGCCGGGCTGTGGATCTCCGCCCCCGAGACCGTGACCGTCGATCCGGGCAGCAGCGGCGTGGTGCCGTTCACCGTGACGGTCCCCGACAACGCCACCCCCGGCGACCACGCCGCCGGCATCGCCGCCTCCGTGCTCTCGCAGGGCACCGAGGCGGGAGGCGCGAACGTCGGAGTGGAGAGCCGCATCGGCTTCCGCGTGATGACCCGCGTGACCGGCGAGGTGACCCCCTCCTTCTCCGTCGAGGACCTGGCCAGCGACTACCGCCTCTCCTGGAACCCGTTCCAGCCCGGCTCCCTCTCGCTCGTCGCCGACGTGGTGAACACCGGCAACGTGCGCCTGCTGCTCGACGGCACGGCGAGCGCCCAGGGCGCCACCGCCCCCGTCGTCGCGGCCGACGCGCCCCAGCAGGAGCTGCTGCCCGGCGACCGGCGCAGCGTCTCGGTGCAGCTCGACGGCATCTGGCCCCTCTTCGGGGTCGGCGCCGACCTGACCATCGCACCGACCGTCGCCGCCGCCGATCAGGAGCCGGTCGCCACCGCTCCCGTGACGGAGTCGATCACGGTCGCCGCCGTGCCGGTCCCGCAGCTGCTCGTGGTCCTCGGCGTCGCCCTCATCCTCGCGGCGCTGCTCGCCGGGCGCTCGCGCTCGCGCCGCCGCATCGCCGCCCTGGTGCAGCAGGCCAAGGAGGAGGGCCTGCGCGAGGGCGCGCGCGTCTCCTCCTGAGCACCCCCTCCGCACGCTCCCTCCCCCCTCCCTGCCGTCGAGGGGCCCCGGGCCGTCGAGGGGACCCGCTACACCGGGTTCCCCCGACGGTCCAGGGTTCGCTCATCGCGCGGCCATGCGTCAGAGTGAGCGGATGACCACCACCTCCCTGGAGGCGCCGACTAAGCGTCTCGGCCTCATCGCGCTCATCGCGACCCTCGGCGGCCTCCTCTTCGGCTACGACACCGGCGTCATCAACGGCGCCCTGGAGCCGATGTCGACCGAGCTGGGCCTCACCGCGCTGACCGAGGGGGTCGTCACCAGCTCGCTCCTCTTCGCCGCCGCGATCGGCGCGATCTCGGGCGGACGCCTCGCCGACGCCCTCGGGAGGCGGACCACGATCCGCCTGCTCGCCGTGCTCTTCCTCGTCGGCGCCCTGGTCTGCGTGGTGGCGCCGGGCTTCGGCGTGATGGTCCTCGGGCGGGCGGTCCTCGGGCTGGCCGTCGGCGGCGCCTCGGTGGTCGTGCCGATCTACCTCTCCGAGATCTCCCCCTCCGAGATCCGCGGCTCGCTCGCCGGCCGCAACGAGCTGATGATCGTGATCGGCCAGCTCGCCGCCTTCGTGGCCAACGCCGTCATCGGCACCGTCTGGGGCGAGCTGCCCGGCGTCTGGCGGATCATGCTCGCCGTCGCCGCGCTCCCCGCCGCCGCGCTCCTGCTCGGCATGACCCGGGTCCCGGAGTCGCCGCGCTGGCTGATCGCGCACGGCCGCCGCGACGAGGCGCTCGACGTGCTCACGACCATCCGGACGCCCGACCTGGCCCATGCGGAGGCGGAGACCATCGCCCGCTCGATCGGCGCGAAGGACGGCCCGAGGATCCCCCTGCTGCAGGCGCTGCGCGAGCGCTGGGCGGTGCGCATCCTGCTGGTCGGCATCGGGATCGGAGTCGCCCAGCAGCTCACCGGCATCAACTCGATCATGTACTACGGCCAGTCGGTGCTGAAGGAGGCGGGCTTCGACCACGACGGCGCGCTCGTCGCCAACATCGCACCCGGGGCGATCGCCGTGATCGGCGGCCTGATCGGGCTGCGGCTCATGCAGACGATGAACCGCCGCACGACCCTCCTGCTCGGCTACTCCCTGACCACCGCGATGCACTTCCTGATCGGCATCGCCTCCGTCGCGCTCCCCGTGGGGAACCCGGCGCGGCCGTACGTGATCCTGGTGCTGGTCGTCGCGTTCGTGGGGAGCATGCAGACGTTCCTCAACATCGTCACCTGGGTGATGCTGTCCGAGATCTTCCCGCTGCGGATCCGCGGCGTCGGCGTCGGCATCGCGATCTTCTGCCACTGGATCACGAACGCGGTGCTCGGCCTGTTCTTCCCCACCCTCGTCTCCGGCGTCGGCATCACCGGAACGTTCTTCCTGTTCGGCGCCGTCGGCCTGCTCGCGCTCGTCTTCATCTGGAAGCGCGTGCCCGAGACCCGCGGCCGCGCCCTCGAGGAGGTCGAGGCGGGCGTCGTCTCCGGCGAGCTCCTGCGCCGCTGACGCCCGCCCTCGGTCTCCGCCTACTGGTAGGTGACGAGGTCGGGGAGGGGGCGGACCTCGGCCATGGTCTCGGCGGGGGTGAGCATGGGCGCGTCCTCGTCGTAGAAGTTCTTCCAGCCCCAGCCGATGCCCTCGGGGGCGCCCTCGTGCAGCGCGTCCCAGGTCGCCTGCTTGTCGGGCTGCGAGCCCTGGCCGTCGACGTGGATGAGGAACTCCAGCTCGGGCCGGTCGCGGCGGATGCTGTCGCGGTCCTGCAGCATCGACAGCCGGAACTGGTGCAGCACGAACATCTTCGGCGGCAGCCCCTCGCTCTGCACCAGGTCGGCCAGCCACTCCGACACGCTGTCGACCTCGGCGGCCGAGACGCGCCCGATCTGCTGCAGCGGCTTCTGGCCGGGCAGCAGGCGCCACTCCGGGTCGAGCGCGAGGCCGACGTTGGGCAGCGACAGGAGGTCCGCGTACTGCTTCGCCTGGGTGAGGAAGTCGGTCAGCCCCGACTGCAGGTCGAGCACCACGTACATCCCCGCCGCCTGCGCCGCGTCGATGTAGGGGCGGATGTCGGCGGCGTCGAGCTCGTTGGAGTAGTCGCCGTCCTTACCGGGGTCGCCCGCCGCGACCGTGGTGATGATCTCGAGGCTCGGCACGACCTGCTTGTCGGTGAGCGCCCGGTACGGCTCGGCCACCGCCTCCGCCCGCGCGATCGTGGGCTCGAGGCCCTGCTCCCCCAGCACGCCGAGGACGGGAGCGCCCGGAGTGCCGTAGATCGCGACGAAGAGGTGCCCGCCGAACATCCGCTGGCCGCCGCCCGGCAGCTGCCAGCCGCTCGCGGCCGCGCGCACGGCCCACTCGGGCTCGGGCTGGGCGGCGAGCACGGGGCCGAGCAGCAGCGTGCAGGAGGCGTCGGCCGCGGCGATCGCGGTCACGGCTCCGCCCGAGGCGAGCAGGTCGTCGCCGTCGACCACGGTGACGGGCACGCCGGCCGCGCGGGCGGTCGCCAGCGCGGCGACGTCGGCGTCCTGCGCGCGGGCGAGGGCGTGCAGGCCGGTCAGGGCGTCGGCCCGGGCCGGGAGGGCGCCGAACGGAGCGTCGGAGGCGGTGGACGGCGCGGCGGCGGCGAGGTCGGCGAGCGCCAGGTCGGTCACGGTCACGCCGGACGCGCTGCTGAGGGCGGCCGCGTCGGAGGCGGAGGCGACGACGTCGACGCCCTCGGGCGCGGTGACGTCGCCGATCGCGAGCACGCGGGTCACGCCGAGGCGGGCGAACTCGGCGGCGAGGGCGTCGGAGGTCGGAGCGGCGGAGGACGGAGCGGCGGACGGGGTGGCGGATCCGGGCGCGGAGTCGGACGGGCCCCCCGGATCGGACGGCGTGTCGGAAGCCGTGGATCCCGCGGCCGCGGCGTCCGCGGTCGGGGCGGCCGTCGCTCCGGATCCCGCCGAGCCGACCAGCAGCGGCACGCCCCAGGCGATGCTCACCTGGGCGGCGCGCAGGCGGGACTCGGCGACGTCCTCGACCAGGACGACCAGCGGAGCCGCGGCGAACAGGGCCGCGCTCGCGGCGAGCGCGTCCGGGGCGAGCGCCACCGGCCCGCTCGGAGCCGCGGTGCGGGTGCGGGGCGCCTCCTGATGAGCGTCGTCCGGAGCGGAGGAGTCGGGCGTGCAGGCGCTGAGCAGCGGGAGCACCGCGAGACCGCCGATCACGACGCTGCGGCGCGAGAGCCCGGAGCGGGAGGGGACGGAACGGGGTGTCGAGGGCATGGCAGGCCTCTCCTCTCGGAGCCCGATCGGGGCTCTCTGGTGCGTGGCTGGTCCTCTCGACTATCGCAGGCCCGGCGGCGGCGAGCGCCGAGGGAGCCGTCCCGGGCGCGCCTCCGACGCCGTCCGGACATGCAGAAGGGGAGCGGCGCCGCAGCTCCGCTCCCCTCCGAGTGGCTGGATCAGACCGTGCGGGGGGCCTTCGCGAGGTTGGCCTCGAGCTCCTCGCGGTTCTGCCGCACCACGTAGGCGGGGCGGTCGCGCTCGACGCGCCACGACTCGCTCAGCGGCGTGATCGCGACGGTGTCGAAGCCGATCCGGTCGTAGAGGTCGGTCACGAAGTGGATCGCCTCGGGGTAGTCGCTCGACGTCGCGAGGGCACGGCGGTCGGGCGTGCCGACCGGGGTGCCGTCGGTGGTGATGTCGGCGGCCATGATGTGGTTGAACGCCTTGACGACCTTCGACTCCGGGAGGTGCTGCTGGAGCATCTCGCTGGTCGTGGTCTCGCCCTTGTCGAGCGCCTCGATGCGGCCGTCGCGCTCGAAGTAGTAGTTGTTCGTGTCGAGGACGATCTTGCCGGCGAGCGGGGCGACCGGCACCTCCTCGAGGTTCTTCAGCGGCACCGTCACCACGGCGATCTCGGCGGCCTCGGCCGCCTCCTGTGCCGTGGCGGCGCGGGCCTTCGGGCCGAGCTCCGCGATGAGGTCGGCGAGGGTCTCGGGGCCGCGCGAGTTCGCGATGACCACCTCGTCCCCGAGGGCGATGACCGCCCGTGCGACCTGGCTGCCGATGTTGCCTGCTCCGATGATTCCGTACGTCGTCATGCTGAGGAGAACGCGGAGGGTGCCCAGGCATTCCGCTCTGCGGCGTTCTCCCACGCCGCACCCAGGTGGGCCCGTGCCTCCAGTAGCCTCGGTCCTCGGGCGCCGCTGCCCGAGAAGGAGTCCGTGATGCCGCAGTACGACCTCCCGCTCGACCTCCTCGAGCAGTACGCCCCCGAGATCGCCGAGCCCGCCGGGTTCGCCGAGTTCTGGCGCGACACGATCGCCGAGGCGAGGGCCGTCGCGACCGAGCCGCGCCTCGAGCGGGTCGACGCCGGCTTCGGACTGCTCGACACCTTCGACGTCACCTACTCCGGCTTCGGCGGCCACCCGATCCGCGCGTGGCTGATCCTCCCCCGCGGCGTCGAGGGCCCCCTCCCCGGGCTCGTGACCTTCATCGGCTACGGAGGCGGCCGCGGGCAGCTCGCGGAGTGGACCGCGATGTCGGCCGCCGGCTACGCGCACCTGGTCATGGACACCCGCGGCCAGGGGTCCGGGCACCGCTCCGGAGCGACGCCCGACCCGGTGGGCAGCGGGCCGCACGTCTCCGGCTTCATGACGCAGGGCATCGAGTCGCCCGCGGAGCACTTCTACCGCCGCGTCTTCACCGACGCCGTCCGCGCGCTCGACGTGCTGCGCGCGCACCCCGCGGTCGACGCCTCCCGCGTGGCCGTCTCGGGCGGCAGCCAGGGAGGCGGGATCGCTCTCGCCGTCACCGGGATCCTGGGCCTGCTCGGCGAGTCGGAGTCGGCGCGCGCCGCGATCGTCGACGTGCCGTTCCTCTCCCACATCCCGCACGCCGTGCGGCTGGTCGACACGATGCCGTACGGCGAGATCGTGCAGTACCTGCACACCCACCGCGGCGCCGAGGCGCGCGTGTTCGACACCCTCTCGTACTTCGACGGCACCTCCTTCGCCCCCTACGCGCAGTCCCCCGCGCTGTTCTCGGTGGCGCTCCGCGACGACATCTGCCCGCCGTCCACCGTCTACGCCTCCTACAACCGCTATGCCGGACCCCGCGAGATCCGCGTCTACCCCTTCAACGGCCACGAGGGCGGCGAGGCGTTCCAGATCGGCGAGCACGTGCGCTTCCTGGGGCGCGAGCTGGCGTAGGAGGAGGAGCCGCCCGGTCGGCGGACGGGGGCGGTGCGCCCCGGCGCATCACCCGTTCCGACTCGCGATCATCGCGCTGCCGATGCGGTCCTCGAGGTCGGCCAGCTCGTCGAGGACGTCGCCGACCACCCAGACCTGCCGGGCGCCTCGACGGGCGTCGCTTTGTGACGCCGTGCGTCGCGCTCGGTACCCGTTCGCGGCTCCGCTGGGCACTATCGATTCCATGACCCGCCAGATCCGCTTCAACGCCTTCGACATGAACTGCGTCGCCCATCAGTCCTCGGGCATGTGGCGCCACCCCCAGGACCAGTCCTGGCGGTACAAGGACCTCTCGTACTGGACCGACCTGGCGAAGCTGCTCGAGCGCGGCACGTTCGACGGCATCTTCATCGCCGACGTGCTCGGCACCTACGACGTCTACGGCGGCTCGAACGAGGCGGCGATCCGCCACGGCGCGCAGGTCCCCGTCAACGACCCGATCCTCCTCGTCTCGGCGATGGCCGCCGCGACCGAGCACCTCGGCTTCGGCATCACCGCCGGCACCGCCTACGAGCACCCGTACCCGTTCGCGCGGCGCATGTCGACGCTCGACCACCTGACGAAGGGCCGCGTGGGCTGGAACGTCGTCACCGGCTACCTCCCCAGCGCCGCCCGCAACATGGGCCACGAGGACCAGCTCGAGCACGACGACCGCTACGACGTCGCCGACGAGTACCTCGAGGTGCTCTACAAGCTGTGGGAGGGGTCGTGGGAGGACGACGCGGTCGTCCGCGACCGCGAGTCCGGCGTGTTCACCGACCCGGCGAAGGTGCACGAGATCGGGCACCGCGGCAAGAACTTCACCGTCCCCGGCATCCACCTCTCGGAGCCGTCGGTGCAGCGGACCCCCGTCATCTACCAGGCGGGAGCGTCGCCGCGCGGCATCCGCTTCGCGGCGGGCAACGCGGAGGCGATCTTCGTCGCGTCCTCGACGAAGGCCGGCCTGAAGGCGACCGTCTCGCGCATCCGCGACGCCCTCGAGGCGGCCGGCCGCGACCGCTACTCCGCGAAGATCTACACGCTGCTGACGATCATCACCGCCGAGACCAGCGAGGCCGCGCACGAGAAGCACCGCGACTACCTCTCCTACGGGAGCGAGGAGGGGGCGCTGGTCTTCATGTCGGGCTGGATGGGCATCGACCTGTCGCAGTACGACCTCGACGAGCCGATCGGCAACGTGAAGAGCAACGCGATCCAGTCGGCCGTCGCCAACTTCCAGGAGGCGAACGAGGACGGCTCGGAGTGGAAGGTCCGTGACATCGCCAAGCTCAGCGTGATCGGCGGGCTCGGCCCGTTCGTCGTCGGCTCGCCCGCGGAGGTCGCCGACCACCTCCAGGAGTGGGTCGAGGAGACCGACGTGGACGGGTTCAACCTCGCCTACGCGATCACGCCCGGCACCTTCGAGGACGTGGTGGAGTTCATCGTGCCGGAGCTGCGCAGCCGCGGCGCGTACCCGGAGGAGTACGTCGAGGGCAGCCTCCGCCAGAAGCTGCACGGCCGCGGCGACCGGCTGCCGGAGGAGCACCTCGGCGCCGGCTTCCGCTACGCGCCGGCGGCGGTCTGACGACAGGGGGCGCCGGGCGGCCGGTGGTGGCGGGGGTCTCGATACGCCGCGCCGGACGCACAAGCACCCCGCCGCGATGCGCGACGGGGTGCTCGGGACGTGCGGAGGGGCTCAGCCCTCGAAGGTGGCGTCGAGCGTGATGTCGACTCCGGTGAGCGCCTTGCTGACGGGGCAGGTCTCCTTGGCCTCGTCGGCGGCCTTGAGGAAGGCGGCCTCGTCGATGCCGGAGACCTCGCCGCTCACGATGAGCTTGATGCCGGTGAGCTTGAATCCGCCGGCCGAGTCCGGGCCGAGCGAGACGTCGGCGCGGACGTCGAGCGCCTCGACGGTGCCGCCGGCCTGGCCGAGGACGGCCGAGAACTGCATCGCGTAGCAGGCGGAGTGGGCGGCCGCGAGGAGCTCCTCGGGGCTGGTCGAGCCGTTGGCGTCGTCGGCGGCGCGCTTGGGGAACGAGACGTCGTAGGTGCCGATCTTCGAGCTCGAGAGCTCGACCTGGCCCTCGCCGGTCTCGAGCGAGCCGTTCCAGGCGGTGCGTGCGGTACGAGTGGGCATGAGTCCTCCTTGGGGGGCGGGGAGAACCGAAGAACGATCGTTCTCCCCTGATGCGCCGAGCCTAGGTGGAACGCGCGGCGTCCTGCAACCACCGGCCTCGGACCCTCGGCGAGATGCCAGTCCGGTGCGCCTCCGTCGGCGTGTCGCGCACGGGAGCGGCCTCGCGGAGGAGAGGACGGGGCCTCGGTTCAGTGCACGAGCTTCAGGCCGACGACGCAGCCGACGATCCCGAGGACCAGCAGCGTGCGCACGAGCGAGAAGCCCTCGCCGCCGAAGAACATGCCGTAGAGCACGGTCAGCGAAGCGCCGATCCCGACCCAGACCGCGTACGCGGTGCCGGTGGGCAGCTCGCGCATCGCGTAGGCGAGGCCGGCCATGCTCGCGACGACGCCGACGCCGAAGACGACCGACGGGCCGAGCCGGGTGAACCCCTCCGACTTGCCGAGGGCGGTGGCCCACACGGCCTCGAGGACACCGGAGAGGATGAGGACGATCCAGGACATGACAGCTCCTACGAGTCAGTCTTGTCGCGTTCCGGGTACTGCTCCCTCGTCCGGTCGCCGTCATCGGCTCCGAACAGTCTGCCCGTGCGCGCTGGGCAGGCCCTGGGCAGCACGCGACGGGGGCGGAGCCGCCGCGACCGCGACTCCGCCCGCCGCCGTCAGCGCGGCTGAGCCGGGTTCGTCGGCACTCCGTGCGAGGGCGGGTTGACCGGCGGACCGGACGTCGCCGGTGAGACCGGCGATCCGGACGACGAGCGGGACACCTCGGGCAGCGACTCCGGCACGCTGCCTGCCGGCTCCGCTCCCCCGCGCAGCTGCTCGAGGCGCGAGTGCAGGATCGTCGTCACCGGCAGGCGGTGCCCGTGCGCCTCCTCGTAGGCGAGCAGCACGACGAGGCCGGCCTCGTCGAGCGGGCGGATGCGCTCCGCGAGCGTGCCGAGCGGGATGTCGTTCCAGTCGGGGAGCGGCAGCTCCTCGCGGGAGGGTGTGTCGGTCATTCGTGCTCCTTCCGTTCCCCCCATCCCACGCCCCGGACGGCCGTCCGCCCAGGGGCTTGACCGGTCGCGGGGCGAACGGGGCTCGGCCGAGGGAGGACGGTCGGATGGTGCAGCCGGCCCATCCCCCGCCGGATCAGGCGGTGCGGCGGGACGAGCGGCGGGTCGCCAGGTGCACGAAGACTCCGACCACCAGGAGGATCCCGGCGTAGAGCCAGACGATCGGGTCCTGCTGGCTGAGGAGCAGCACGCACGAGGCGATGCCGAGCACGGGGATCGCCGTCCACACGCGGAAGTGGTCGTGCTCGACCTTGTCGCGCCGCAGCACGAGCACCGAGACGTTCGTGCTGATGAACACCAGCAGGAGGAGCAGCACCACGGTCTCGGCGAGGGTCGCCAGATCGCCGACCAGGGTCAGGAGGCACGCCGCCAGCGTGGTCACCGCGATGGCCACCCACGGCGTCCGGCGCTTCGGCAGCACGCGGCCGAGCACGTCCGGGAGGAGGCCGTCCTTCGCCATGCCGTAGGTGACGCGGCTCGCCATGATCATGGTCAGCAGCGCTCCGTTGGCGACCGCGACGAGCGCGATCAGGCTGAACAGCCACGCCGGCACCCCGGCTCCGCTCGCCGTCACGACTTCGAGCAGCGGGGCGGAGGATCCGGACAGCTCGTCGGCGGGCAGCGCGATCGAGCTCGCCAGGCCGACCAGGACGTACACCGCACCGGCCGTCAGCAGCGAGCCGAACAGCGCGCGCGGGTAGACGCGGCTGGGGTCGCGGATCTCCTCGGCGATGTTGGCCGAGGTCTCGAAGCCGACGAAGGAGTAGTACGCGATGATCGCCGCGCCGAGCACCGCCAGCGCCGGCGCCTGCTCGGAGCTGAGCTCGACCGTGCGGGCGAGGTCGCCGCCTCCGCCCGCCACGAGCAGCGCGACGCATCCGATCACGATCAGCAGGCCGCCGACCTCGATCACGGTCATCACCGTGTTGCTGAGCAGCGACTCCGCGACGCCCCGCGCGTTGAGGCACGCGACGAGGATCAGGAAGACGATGGCCGTCGGCACGGTCGGCACGTCGAGGAAGGTGCCGAGGTAGTCGCCGGCGAACGCGAGCGACAGGCCGGCCGCGCTGGTCACTCCGGCCGCGAGCATGGCGAAGCCGACCAGGAACGAGACGATCGGGCGCTGGAAGGCCCGCTGCGCGAACACCGCCGCGCCTCCCGCCTTCGGGTACTTGGTCACCAGCTCGGCGTAGGAGCCGGCGGTCAGCAGCGCGAGGCCGAGCGCGAGCAGGAGGGGCATCCAGACGGCGCCGCCGACCTCCGCCGAGAGCGTGCCCATGAGGGCGTAGATGCCCGCGCCGAGGACGTCGCCGAGGATGAAGAAGTAGAGCAGCGGGCCGGTGATGCGGCGGCGCAGGGAGGTGCCGCCGGCCTCTCCGGTCGCGGGGGCGTCGCTCGTGGTGGCCATGTCGTCCTCTCGTCGCGCGCTCGGGAGCGAGCACGACGGGCCACGCTAGGGAGGAGGGGGCCGGGAGGTCGAGAAGGTTGACCGGGCGGGGTCGAGGGCGCTACACGCGCGGGACGGGGCGTCTGCGGAGCGGGCGCCTGCGGGCCGGGCGCGTCCCCGGCCGGGCACGGCATGCCGCGCCTCGCGCCGGCCGTCAGCCGAGGACGACGTGCTCCCCGCCGCGCTGCTCGGCGATCTCCTCGCCGACCTCCTCCGCCTCCTGGCGCGACTCGTGGTGGCTCAGCGGGACGCGGGCGTGGGCGATGCGGTTGTGCCAGCCCTGCTCGTCGGAGTAGGTCTCGATGGGGAGGACGGTCGTGGTGCTCATGGTGCTCCTTCGTGGTGGTCCCTCCATGGCACCTCGCGCCCCCCGCCGCTCGGGAGAGGGTTGACGCGAGCCCTTGTCTCGAGCAGGACGGAGGCGTCTCGGCGGTCCAGCAGCGAGCGCCGGTGGCGCGGCGGGTCAGGGCGAGACCATGCCGCCGTTCACGTTGAGGGTCTCGCCGGCGACGAAGCTCGACTCGGCGGACGCCAGGAACACGTAGGCCGGGGCCTGCTCGGCAGGCTGCGCGGCACGGCCCATCGGCGACTCGCTCGAGCCGAAGTCGGGCAGGCTCTCGGGGTCGACGCCGCCGCTCACCTGCAGGGCGGTCCACGTCGGGCCGGGCGCCACGACGTTCACGCGGATGCCCTTCGCGGCGAGCTGCTGCGCGAGGCCCTTCGAGAGGTTGTTGATCGCGCCCTTCGTCATCGCGTAGTCGAGGCGGTCGGGGGCGGGCTTGTGCGCCTCCGCCGACGCCGTGTTGATGATCGTGGCGCCCGCGGGCAGGTGCGGGAGGGCCGCGCGGATGATCCGGAACGGAGCGAAGACGTTGACCGCGAAGGTCGCCTCGAACTGCTCGTCGGTGATGTCGAGCAGGTCCTCCTTCCAGATCTGCTTCCCGGCCACGTTGACCACCGCGTCGAGCCCGCCGAGGCCCTCGACCGCCTCCGCCACGAGCCGCGTGCAGTACTCGGCACTCGTGAGATCGCCGGGGATCGGCACGGCGGTGCGCCCCTCCGCGCGGATCAGCCCGATCACGTGCTGCGCGTCCTCCTCCTCGCTCGGGAGGTAGGCGAGGGCGACGTCGGCCCCCTCGCGGGCGAAGGCGATGGCCACGGCTGCGCCGATCCCGGAGTCGGCTCCCGTGATGAGCGCGCGGCGGCCCGCGAGCCTGCCGGTGCCGCGGTAGCTCTCCTCGCCGAGGTCGGGCACCGGGGTCATCCGCGACTGCAGCCCGGGCTCGGGCTGCTGCTGGACCGGCGGAGTCACGTCCGGGTACTGGGTGGCGGGGTTCGTGAACGTGTACTGGTCGGGCATGGCTCCTCCGTCCGCGGCACCCGGATCGGGCCGCTCCCCTCCATCCCAGGCGAGCCGCGCCTCCGGGGCCACCCCGTGCACGGGCGGGCGGCGCTGTGGTAGCCGGCGCCGCGCCTGCTCGGAGGACCGGCACGGCGAACCGGACGTGCCGGTGCTCCGCTCCGCGGATGAACACCGGACGACAGTGGGCTCCCCCGCGCGCCGAGGCCGCGCGGGGGAGCCCACTGTCGTCCGGTGTTCATCCGCGGAGCGGAGC
>NZ_PSVG01000062.1:0-621 GCF_002930885.1 Rathayibacter sp. AY1F2
CCCGGTTGTCGCCCATCACCCAGAGCCCATCGGCAGGCACGGTGACATCGAACGGGATACTCGACGCGGCCGGGGCGTTCTCGCCGTCCTTGATGTACGAGGCCTCATCGAGGGGCTGCCCGTTCACGGTCATCTGCCCCAACGGCGTGCAGCAGACGACGTGATCGCCAGGAAGCCCGATCAGCCGCTTGATGAGGTGATCGTTGGTCTCCTCGGGCGCCAGTCCCACCGCCTGCAGCGTGTTCTCGAACAGCCCGGCGATGGACGTGTCCTCGGCCTGCGGGACGGGCTGAAGCCATCCGCCCGGGTCCTTGAACACGATGACGTCTCCGCGGGAGAGGGGCACGACATCGGGGACGAGCTCGTTGACGATGATGCGGTCGTCCTGCACCAGCGTGTTGTTCATCGAAGACGACGGAATGTAGAACGACCGCACGAGGAACGTCTTGACCAGGCTGGAAACCAGAACCGCTACCAGGACGATGACCACCACGTCTCGGAGGAACAGCAGCGCCCCGTGCCGCCGCCGCTGCGGCGGGCGTCGGCTGGTCAGGGGCACGGACTCAGCCGGCGTCGTCATGCTGAGAAGGCTACGTCCGCCGGTCCTGCTTGAAAGACCAC
>NZ_PSVG01000009.1:0-137916 GCF_002930885.1 Rathayibacter sp. AY1F2
CCTCACTCCCGCGCACCTCGCCCTGCTCGCGGTCGCCGGGATCGACGCGCTCGCCGTCCGCCCCACCCGAGAGGAGGCGACCGCATGTACGAAGGCATCGTCCAGGAGCTGATCGACGAGCTCGGCCGGCTCCCCGGCATCGGCCCGAAGTCCGCCCAGCGCATCGCGTTCCACATCCTGCAGACCGAGACGTTCGACGTCACCCGGCTCGCCGAGATCCTGCTCGAGCTGCGCGGCCGTGTGCACTTCTGCGACATCTGCGGGAACGTGGCGGAGGAGGCGACCTGCGGGATCTGCCGCGATCCGCGCCGCAGCCGCGCCGTCATCTGCGTCGTGGAGGAGGCGAAGGACGTCCCGGCGATCGAGCGCACCCGCGAGTTCCGCGGGCTCTACCACGTGCTCGGAGGCGCGATCAGCCCGATCGACGGCATCGGCCCGGATCAGCTCCGCATCCGCCAGCTGCTGCAGCGGCTCGCGGACGGCGAGGTGCAGGAGGTCATCATCGCGACCGACCCGAACCTCGAGGGCGAGGCGACGGCGACCTACCTCTCGCGCATGCTCAGCACCCTCGGCATCCGCATCACCCGCCTGGCCTCCGGGCTGCCCGTCGGCGGAGACCTCGAGTACGCCGACGAGATCACCCTCGGCCGCGCCTTCGAGGGCCGCCGGCTCGTCGAGAACTGACGCGGCCGCCGGAGTCGCATGACCGCTCCGGCATGCGGTCGACCGGTAGACTCGCCCGTCGGGTCGCGACGGCGGTCCAGCCACCGACACGGGAGCAGCACGTGAGCCTGATCGTCCAGAAGTTCGGCGGGTCCTCCGTCGCCGACGCGGAGAGCATCAAGCGGGTCGCGAAGCGGATCGTCGCCACCAAGCAGGCGGGCAACGACGTGGTCGTCGCCGTCTCGGCCATGGGCGACACCACCGACGACCTGCTCGAGCTCGCCCACCAGGTCACGCCCATCCCCGCCCCCCGCGAGCTCGACATGCTGCTCTCCTCGGGCGAGCGCATCTCGATGGCGCTGCTGGCGATGGCGATCAAGAGCATGGGCTTCGACGCCCGCTCCTTCACCGGCAGCCAGGCCGGCATGATCACGGACGCGCAGCACGGCGCCGCCCGCATCGTCGACATCACCCCGGTCCGCCTCCGCGAGGCGCTCGACGAGAACGCCGTCGTCATCGTCGCGGGCTTCCAGGGCTTCAACCGCGACACGAAGGACATCACCACCCTCGGCCGCGGCGGCTCGGACACCACCGCCGTCGCGCTCGCCGCGGGACTCGGCGCCGACACCTGCGAGATCTACACCGACGTCGACGGCGTCTTCACCGCCGACCCGCGGGTCGTCAAGAAGGCCCGCAAGCTCGACCGCATCACCAGCGAGGAGATGCTCGAGCTGGCCGCCGCGGGAGCGAAGGTGCTGCACATCCGCGCCGTCGAGTTCGCCCGCCGCCACGGAGTCACGCTCCACGTGCGCTCCTCCTTCAGCCCCAACGAGGGCACCATCGTCTACAACGCCGAGACCGCCGGCGCCGAGCAGAACGGACAAGCCGTGGAAGAGCCCATCATCGCCGGAGTCGCCGCCGACCTGAACGAGGCGAAGATCACCGTCGTCGGAGTCCCCGACATCCCGGGCAAGGCCGCGCAGATCTTCACGATCGTGGCCAAGACCGGCTCCAACATCGACATGATCGTGCAGAACGTGTCGGCTGCGGCCACCGCCCGCACCGACATCTCGTTCACCCTGCCCAAGGCCGACGGCCAGACGGTCCTCATGGCTCTCAACGCCGAGAAGGACGAGGTCGGCTTCGAGTCCCTGCAGTACGACGACCAGATCGCCAAGCTCGCGCTCGTGGGCGCCGGGATGCGCACCAACGCCGGTGTCTCCGCGAAGCTGTTCCGCTCCCTCTACGAGGCCGGGATCAACATCGAGATGATCTCCACGAGCGAGATCCGCATCTCGGTCGTCACCCGCGCCGACACCGTGAACGAGGCTCTGCGCGTCGTGCACACCGCCTTCGGGCTCGACGCCGAGGACGAGGCCGTCGTCTACGCCGGCACCGGCCGCTGACGGCCGGACACCCTCGCGATCCGGCCGTTCCTCCCGAGCGGCCGGAGCGACCGGTACCCTCTCCCTCGATCCCCCCGCCACGAGCGGCCCGCGCGCCGCACGGACGAAAGAGCACAGCATGAGCAGCACCCCCCTCCACGTGGGCGTCGTCGGCGCGACCGGCCAGGTCGGGAAGGTGATGCGCCGCCTCCTCGAGGAGCGCGACTTCCCGATCGCGTCCATCCGCTTCTTCGCCACCGCCCGCTCGGCGGGCACGACGCTGCCGTTCCGCGGCGAGGACGTCGTGGTCGAGGACGTGGAGACCGCCGATCCGTCGGGGCTCGACATCGCCCTGTTCTCGGCCGGAGCCACGGGCTCGCGCGCGCAGGCGCCCCGCTTCGCCGCGGCCGGCGTCACCGTGATCGACAACTCCAGCGCCTGGCGGATGGACCCCGAGGTCCCGCTGGTCGTCAGCGAGGTGAACCCCCACGCCATCGACCAGGCGGTCAAGGGCATCATCGCCAACCCCAACTGCACCACGATGGCCGCGATGCCGATCCTCAAGGTCCTCGACCGCGAGGCGGGGCTCACGCGCCTGATCGTCAGCACCTACCAGGCCGTGTCCGGCAGCGGACTGGCCGGAGCGAACGAGCTGGCCGGCCAGGTCCGCGCCGCCGTCGCCGACGAGCACCTGCTCGACCTGGTGCACGACGGCTCGGCGGTCGACTTCCCCGCGCCGGACAAGTACGTCGCCCCGATCGCCTTCGACGTCATCCCCTTCGCGGGGAGCCTGGTCGAGGACGGCTCGAACGAGACCGACGAGGAGAAGAAGCTCCGCAACGAGAGCCGCCGCATCCTCGAGCTCCCGGAGCTGCTGGTCTCGGGCACCTGCGTGCGCGTCCCCGTGTTCACCGGCCACTCGCTCTCCGTCAACGCCGAGTTCGCCTCCGCCCTCAGCCCCGAGCGTGCTCGCGAGCTGCTGGCCGACGCGCCCGGCGTCGTGCTGCGCGAGGTGCCGACTCCGCTGGAGGCGGCGGGCAAGGACCCGAGCTTCGTCGGCCGCATCCGCGCCGACGAGGGCGCCCCGGAGGGACGCGGCCTCGCGCTCTTCATCAGCAACGACAACCTCCGCAAGGGCGCGGCCCTGAACGCCGTGCAGATCGCCGAGCTCATCGCGGCGAAGCAGCCCGTCTCCTGACCGGCGTGGACGGGGCCGGCGCCGAGCGCTCCGGCCCCTTCCGGGTGGAAAAGCCGCGAATTTGATGGGGGAGCGGGGCCCCTCCCCGCCGCGGCGTCCGCGGGCGAGCGTAAACTCGACTCTCGTGAACTCCTCGGAACCGGTCGACGTCGCCCTCATCGGTGGGGGCATCATGAGCGCCACGCTCGGCGCCCTCATCACCCAGCTGCAGCCCGACTGGACGATCGCCGCCTACGAGCGCCTCGGCGACGTGGCGCAGGAGTCGTCGAACCCGTGGAACAACGCGGGCACCGGTCACGCGGCCCTCTGCGAGCTGAACTACATGCCCGAGGCGGCCGACGGCTCCGTCGACCCGGCCAAGGCGATCCAGATCAACGAGCAGTTCCAGATCTCGCGCCAGTTCTGGTCGAGCCTGGTGGAGTCGGGCGACATCCGCGAGCCCTCCAGCTTCATCAACCCGGCGCCGCACATGACCTTCGTGCACGGCGAGGCCAACGTCGAGTACCTCCGGAAGCGCTACGAGGCACTCAAGGACCAGCCGCTGTTCGCCGGCATCGAGTTCACCGAGAGCGTCAAGACCATCCACGAGTGGGCGCCCCTGCTGATGGAGCAGCGTCCCGCCGGAGGCGGCCCCTATGCGGCGACGCGCATGCCGGCCGGCACCGACGTCGACTTCGGCTCGCTGACCCACCAGCTGTTCGACCACGTCGTCGCCCACGGCGGCACGCTCGACACCGGCCGCGAGGTCACCGACATCACCCGGCAGAAGGACGGCACCTGGCGCCTCGACCTCAAGCAGGTCGTCGGAGGCACGCCCCAGTCGGTGACCGCCCGCTTCGTCTTCGTCGGCGCCGGCGGCGGTGCGCTGCACCTCCTGCAGAAGTCGGGCATCCCCGAGATCAAGGGCTTCGGAGGCTTCCCGATCTCGGGCCAGTTCCTCCGCACCGACAACCCCGAGCTGGTCGCCCGGCACAAGGCGAAGGTCTACGGCAAGGCCGCGGTCGGCGCGCCCCCGATGTCGGTGCCGCACCTCGATGCGCGCGTCGTCGACGGCGAGTCGTCCCTCCTCTTCGGCCCCTACGCGGGCTTCACGCCCAAGTTCCTGAAGCGGGGCTCGTGGCTCGACCTGCCCCTGTCGATCCGGCCGCACAACATCGGCCCGATGCTCGCGGTCGCCCGCGACAACCTCGACCTGATGAAGTACCTGATCGGCGAGGTGCTCGCCGGCCGTGGCAAGAAGATGAAGGCCCTGCGCGAGTTCCTGCCCACCGCCCGCGACGAGGACTGGTACCTGATCACCGCCGGCCAGCGCGTCCAGGTGATGAAGAAGGACGAGAAGAAGGGCGGCGTGCTGCAGTTCGGCACCGAGGTCATCACCGGAGGGGACGGCACGATCGCCGGCCTGCTCGGCGCCTCGCCCGGAGCCTCGACCGCCGTGCCGATCATGCTCGACATCGTGCAGAAGTGCTTCCCCGACCGGATGAAGGCCTGGGAGCCGCGGATCCGCGCGCTGGTGCCGAGCTACGGCTCGACACTCAACGACGCGCCCGAGAAGGCCGAGCAGACGGTCACCGCGACCGCCGAGACGCTGGAGCTGTCCGCCTCGGTCTGATCGGCTGCGACCAGCTCGAACGTATGTTCTAATGGCTCCATGAGGTGGAGCGGGCAGTCGATCGGCACGGCCGACAAGGCCGAGCTGCCCGGGCTCGTCAAGCTCACCGACCTGGTGCGGACGGTGCGCACGCCGGAGTTCGAGGGCATCACCTTCTACGAGGTGCTCGCGAAGTCGGCGCTCAACCGCGTGCACACCTCCTCGAAGATGCCGTTCGGCTGGAGCATCAACCCGATGCGCGGCTGCACCCACGCCTGCACCTACTGCTTCGCCCGGCCCACGCACGAGTACCTCGAGTTCGACGGCGGCCGCGACTTCGACTCGCAGATCGTCGTGAAGGTGAACGTCGCCGAGGTCCTCACCCGGGAGCTCGCGAAGCCGAGCTGGGAGCGGCACCCCGTGGCACTCGGCACCAACACCGATCCGTACCAGCGCGCCGAGGGCCGCTACCGGCTGATGCCGGGCATCATCGCCGCGCTCGCCGCCTCGGGCACCCCGATCTCGATCCTCACGAAGGGCTCGCTGCTGCGGCGAGACCTGCCGCTGCTCCGCGAGGCCGCCGAGCACGTCCCGGTCGACCTCGGAGTGTCGATCGCCGTCTACGACGAGGGCCTCCAGCGCTCCGTCGAGCCGGGTGCGCCGACCGCGGCGGCCAGGCTGGCGACGGTCACCGCGGCACGGGAGGCCGGCTTCGACTGCTCGGTGTTCCTGATGCCGATCCTGCCGTTCCTCACCGACACCCGGGCGCACCTCGACGAGTCGCTCCGGGCCTGCCGCGAGGCGGGCGCCAGCACGATCATGTACTCGACCCTCTACCTCAAGCCCGGGGTGAAGGAGTGGTTCCTGCAGTGGCTCGGGCAGGAGCACCCCGAGCTGGTCGACAAGTACCGAGCGCTCTACCCGGGCCGCGACGCCTACGCGCCTCTCGAGTACCGGCGCTGGCTCTCGGCGCGCATCCGCCCGCTGATGCGCGCGCACGGGCTCGAGCGCGGCGAGGAGGACCCGGCCACCGGCTCCGTCAAGTCCTCCGCCCTCGGTTCGCTCGGAACGCTGCGGACCCTCGGCGGCGAGCGGCGCTCCCTCCAGCACGACGGGCTGCTGGTCGGGGAGCTCGGGCCGGAGCGCGCCGCGATCCTGCCCGGCGTCGGGCAGCCGACGCTGTTCTGAGCCGGGGGCGGGCCCGGCCGCGGCTAGGATCGTCCGCATGGTCACCCGCTCCGGTGAGCCCTCGGGCTCCTCCGCCCGGAGCGCCCGCGACGCGCCACCCCGTGCGGTCCGGCTCGGCCTGCTCGACCCGCGCGAGGACCTGCTCGCGGCGACGAGCGCGTGGATCCGCACCCACGCCCCGGACTTCGATGTCGTCGTGGCCGCCTCCACCTGGCACGACCTGGTGACGAGCGATGTCTTCCCCACCCAGGCGGTCGTGATGGACGTCGAGCTGCGCGAGCCGATCTCGATCGAGGCGCGGATCCGGACCTGCCGGGCGGCGGGAGCCGCGGTCGTGGCGCTCTCCGCGAGCGAGGACGACGAGGTCCGCGAGCGCGCTCTGAAGGCCGGAGCCGTGCGGCACCTGGCGAAGTCGCGCCCGCTCGCTGAGGTGATGGAGCAGACCCGCGCCGCTCTCGAGATGCGCTCGGCCGACGTCTCGTCCGCGCAGTGGCGGCCCCTGCCGTCCGGGGTCGCGGCGCAGCAGCGCCCGCGGCTCAGCGCCGGCGAGCTGGAGGCGCTGCGCCTCTACGCGTCCGGATCGAGCACCCCTGAGGTCGCCGCCAAGATGAACGTGCAGTTCGAGACCGCGAAGACCTACCTGCAGCGCGTGCGCCGCAAGTACGTCGCCGTCGGCAGGCCCGCGAGCCGCCGGGCCGATCTGATCCGCCGCGCCGGCGAGGACGGGTTCCTCCCGTGACCGGCCCCTGCTCACCCCGGGGGCCCCGCCTCCGGACCCGCCCCGAGGAGACCTGATGGCCAAGCTGTACTTCCGCTACGGAGCGATGAACAGCGGGAAGAGCACGTCGCTCCTGCAGGCCGCGCACAACTACGAGGAGCGCGGGCACCGGGTGCTGCTGGCCAAGCCGGCCGTCGACACGAAGGGCGAGGAGCTGATCGTGTCGCGGCTCGGCGTGACCCGTCCGGTGGACATCCTGTTCGAGCCCGACGGGGACCCGGTGGCCGTCTTCACCGCCGCCCGGGCCCGCGTGCTGGCCGAGTCGAAGCGCGACGTGAGTGCTCTGCTCGTCGACGAGGCGCAGTTCCTGCCGGAGTCGCACGTCGACGATCTGCTCCGGATCGCCATCCTCGAGAACGTGCCCGTCCTGGCGTACGGCATCCGCACGGACTTCCGCACCGCCGCGTTCCCGGGAAGCAGGCGGCTCCTGGAGATCGCCCACAGCCTCGAGGAGCTGAAGACGATCTGCCGGTGCGGGCGCAAAGCGATCTTCAACGGGCGCGTCGTGGACGGCCGCTTCGTGTTCGACGGCGATCAGGTCGCGATCGACGGAACGGCGGTCACCTACGAGTCGCTGTGCGGCGCGTGCTACCTCCAGGAGAGCCGCGGCCGGCTCCGCGGCTGACCGGTCGAGCGTTCCTCACCGGTGCGACACCCCTCCGAAACGAGGAAGTGGGTAGCCTGACGACGTGACAACACCGGAAACGGAATTACGCCTTTCGAAGCAGCAGGAAAGGTCGGGGGAAACGATGACGGCGCAAGGGGCACCGCTGAGGCGTCGGCCGTCGTGGGAGCAGGACTACCGGCGACGGCTGCTCATCACGGACGTCGTCGCGATCGTCCTCTCCGTCTTCGGCACGCAGCTCTTCTGGTTCGACCTGAACCTGAACTCGGATCTGGGGTTCAAGAACCCCGCCGACATCGCGGTCAGCTACACCTGGGTGTCCTTCGCCCTGTCGGTCGGCTGGCTCCTTGCCCTCCAGGTCTTCGACACGCGCGACCGCCGGATCGTCGGCACCGGCTACGTCGAGTACCGCCGCGTCGTCGACGCCTCCATCTGGCTCTTCGGCATCGTCGCGATCATCGCCTACCTGCTCCAGATCCTGCTCGCGCGCGGCTACATCATCACGGCGTTCCCCGCCGGGATCGTGCTGATCTGCGTCGGCCGCCTGGTCTGGCGCTCCTGGCTCACCCGGCAGCGCCGGGCGGGCCGCTTCTCGAGCCAGGTCGTGCTCCTCGGCTCCCGCGCGAGCGTCCTGCACACCGCGCGCGAGCTGCGTCGCGGCACCGAGGCCGGCTACAAGCTCGTCGGCGCCGTCTCGACCTCGGTCGGCGGTGCGGACGCGCTGCGGAGCGAGCAGGAGCTCTCGGGCCTCGCGGTCCACGGGTTCACCGGGATCGACGGCGTCCGCGCCGTGATGGACGCCACCGGTGCCGACACGGTGGTCGTCACGAGCTCCGACGAGCTGGCGCCGCAGCGGATCCGCGAGCTGAGCTGGACGCTCGAGCCCGGGCGCGAGCACCTCGTCGTGGCGCCGAGCCTCACCGACATCGGCGGTCCGCGCATCCACACCCGCCCCGTCGCGGGCCTTCCGCTGATCCACGTCGAGACCCCGCGCTTCGACGGCCGCCAGCGGTTCGCCAAGCGCCTCTTCGACATCCTGGCGTCGACCATGCTGATCATCCTCAGCGCGCCGGTGCTCGTCGTCGTCGCCGTGCTGGTCAAGGTCACCAGCCCCGGGCCCGTGCTCTTCCGGCAGGAGCGCATCGGCCTGAACGGCGCGACCTTCGAGATGCTGAAGTTCCGCTCGATGGTCGTCGACGCGGAGGCGCGACTGGCGGCTCTCGCGTCGCAGCAGCGTGCGGAGGGGAACTCGATCCTCTTCAAGATGGCGAAGGACCCGCGCGTCACCCGGGTGGGCGCGATCCTCCGGCGCTTCAGCCTCGACGAGCTGCCCCAGTTCCTGAACGTCTTCCGCGGCGACATGTCCCTGATCGGCCCCCGCCCGCCGCTGGCCCGCGAGGTCGAGCAGTACGAGGAGCACGTGCACCGCCGCTTCCTGATGAAGCCGGGCATCACCGGGCTCTGGCAGGTCAGCGGACGCTCGAACCTCTCGTGGGAGGACACCGTCCGCCTCGACCTGTACTACGTCGAGAACTGGTCGATGACCGGCGACATCGTCATCCTCTTCAAGACCGCGCGCGCCGTCCTCGCCCGCGACGGGGCGTACTGATCGCCGGGGGGAGGGGCGCCGAGCCCCGCACCCTGTCCGTCTCGGTCCTCGAGACCCCGTTCCGCGTGGTCTTCGGACGCGGCGTCGGCGACGAGGACGCGGCGCGGATCGCCGACAGCTGGGCCGCCTGCGCGTCCGAGCCCGACGCGGGAGCACGCGACGTCCTCGCCGAGGTGGGGCACGATCCCTCCGTCCCGGTCGACGGCTCGCCCCGGGTCTCGAGCGCCACGCTCGCGCAGCTCGAGGAGTCCCTGACCTCGACCCTGACCCTCGAGGCGATCGGCGCCCGGCGCGCCGACCTGCTGATGCTCCACGCCTGCGGGATCTCCGACGAGTCCGGCCGCGTGCTGGCCTTCGTCGCCGCCTCCGGGACCGGCAAGACCACCATCGCCCGGACGCTCGGGTCCCGCTTCGGCTACGTCACCGACGAGACGGTCGGCGTGACCCCGGAGGGGCGCGTCCTGCCCTATCCCAAGCCGCTGTCGGTGAAGCCGCTGACCGGATCGGCGCCGAAGGCGCAGCTGGCCCCCGGGTCGCTCGCCCTCCGACCGGTCCCGGAGGCGCCCCTGCGTCTGGCGGGCGTCCTCCTGCTCGAGCGCCGCGACGGCGTCGGGACGCCCTTCCTCGAGCACGTCGACCCGGTCGACGCGATCGAGGATCTGGTGCCGCAGACCTCGTACCTCTCGGCCCGACCGCGGCCGATCGCCGATCTCGTCCGCACCCTCTCGGCGCTGGGCGGCGTCCGGCGACTGGTCTACTCCGAGGCCGCGAGCGTGGTGCACCTGGTCGAGGAGGTCTTCGCGTCCCTCGGCGCCGAGGCCCCGTCCGCCTGGTCCGAGGTGGTCTCCGTGCAGCTCGACCCTGTGGGCGAGGCCCTGCCCGGCACCGTCCTGCGCACCCCTGCGGACGACGCGGTGGAGCTCGCCGACGGCCAGCTGCTCGTGTTCTGCGGCGGCACCCTCGTGCGACTGTCCGGCATCGGCCCGACGATCTGGCGCCACGCCGGCCGGGGCTCCGATCTGCCCGGTCTCGTCGCCGCGGTGCTCGAGGAGGCGGGCCCGCCGCCCGCCGGCGTCGATGCGGAGGCGGTCGTCGAGTCGGCGGTCGTCGAGCTCGAGGGCCGCGGAGTGATCACGAGAGGGACTCCGCCGCAGCCCACCCCCGACGGGTGGCACGGTTGACGCGCCTGGCGCCGAGGGCGCGGAAGCGCTGTGTCAGAATTCGGAAGAACCCGTCGCCGGCGCCCGCCGCGTGATCCGTACCAGCGAAGGAAATCTGACTCTGTGGAACTTCGAGACGTCCTCCGGCTGCTGCGCGACCACTGGATCCCGATCGTCGCGGCGATCCTCCTCGGCACTCTCGTCGCCTTCGGCTGGTCGCTGACGCAGAAGCCGCGGTACGTCGCCGACTCGCAGGGCCTGGTCTCCGTCGCCACCACCGGTGCCGACGACAGCCAGGCGATCTACACGCAGCAGATCGCGCAGTCCGTCGCCAAGTCGAGCCTCGCCACGTACGTCCCGATCGCCACCTCGCGCGACGTGGCGCAGATCGCGATCGACAGCCTCGGCCTCGACGTCTCGCCCGCCACGCTGATCTCGGCGATCACGGTGCAGGCCGACACGGTCGCCCCGGTGATGAAGGTCAGCGCCACCGCCTCCACCCCCGAGGGCGCGCAGAAGCTCGCCGACGCCTGGGTCGCGGCCATCGCCACCAAGGTGCAGCAGGTCAACCAGGAGACGGGCGTCGGCGACACGGTCTCCCTCACCGTTCTGCAGGCCGCGGCGCTCCCGTCCTCGCCGGCGTTCCCGAACCTGCGCCTCGTCCTCGCGGTCGGCGCGCTCGCGGGCCTCGTCCTCGGTCTCGTCTACGCGTTCGTCCGCAACACGTTGGACCGGCGCATCCGCACCGCCGAGATGGTCGAGCGCCTGTTCGACCTCCCCGTGGTCGGCACCCTCCCCGTCGACAAGCGCCTCAGCGAGACCAACCGCATCGTCCCCGAGGCCGACACGACCGACTACATCAAGGCCGACGGCAAGCACGCACTCGCCGAGGCGCTGCGCGAGCTCCGCACGAACCTGCAGTTCATGAACATCGACAGCCCGCCGCGCATCATCGTCGTGACGAGCCCGCTGCCCTCGGACGGCAAGTCGACGGTGACCGCGAACCTCGCGGTGACGCTCGCCGCCTCCGGCCAGCGGACCGTCGTCGTCGATGGCGACCTCCGCAAGCCCACCGTCGCCAAGTCGTTCGGCCTCGTTCCCGGCGTCGGCCTGACCGACCTGCTGATCGGCAAGGCGGAACTGCAGGACGTCCTGCAGCCGTGGGGCCCGTCCGGCAACCTCTGGGTGCTCGGAGCCGGGTCGATCCCGCCGAACCCGTCCGAGCTGCTCGGCTCCAACGGCATGGACATCCTCCTGCACGAGATCGCTCGCGAGGCCATCGTGCTCGTCGATGCGCCGCCGCTCCTGCCCGTCACGGACGGCGCCATCCTCACCGCCCGCACCGACGGCGCGCTCGTGGTCATCTCCGCGGGCAGGACGACGACCGACGAGCTGGGCAAGGCGATCCAGAACCTCGAGCGGGTCAGCGGCCACACCCTCGGCGTGATCCTCAACCGCGTGCCCGCGCGCGGCCAGGTCGGCCGGGGCTACGGCTACTACTACACGAGCTACTACGGCTCCGAGCGATCGGGTGCCCGCCCGGACACGGCCGTCGAGCCCGAGCCCGCGTCGACCTCGGCCTGAGCGCCCCGCGATGATCTTCCCGGGAGACGACTCCGCCCGCCCCGCCCGCCGGAGCTGGCGACCGGACGAACCGGTCGCCGCCTCCGCCGCCCCCGTCTTCACCGTGCTCTCGGTCTGCACCGGCAACATCTGCCGGTCGCCGATGGCGGAGCAGCTGCTGCGCGCCGCACTCGCCGACGCGACATCACCCGCGGGAGGTCCGCTCTTCGCGTTCACGAGCGCCGGAGTGAGGACGCGCGACGGACTGCCGATGGACCCGGTCTCGGCCCGCTTCTCGGCTCAGCACGGGGGAGACCCGGCCGCGCACACGAGCGCGGTGCTCGGCGACGCGATCGTGGGCGACGCCGACCTCCTGCTCACGATGACGCGCGACCACCTGGTCGACGCCTCCCGGCGCTTCCCGTCGCTCCTCCTCCGCGGCTTCACGCTGCTCGAGTTCGCCCGCGTGCTGCCGTTCGTGCTGCGGGAGGTGCCGCTGCCGACGGTCGAGGACCCCGCCGCGCGGCTCCGCGCCGTCGTGCGGCTCGCCGCCGCCCACCGCGGGCGCGCCCCGCGGGGCGAGGGCGGCGACGACATCGAGGACCCGATCGGCCGCAGCGAGGCCGTGCACGAGCGCGTGGCGGCGCAGATCGCGGCGGCTGTCGCCGACGTCTCCCGCGATCTGAGAGCATTGGCGCGGCGGTAGTCGCGCGTCCGCGGGCGCGCTGACGCCTCGCCGCATCGCATCGCTCCTCCTCACCGTCGCGACCGCGACACGAACCCGCCACGATTCGGAGAACCCCTGTGAAGCTTTCTGTCATCGGCTGCGGCTACCTCGGTGCCGTCCACGCTGCCGCCATGGCCGAGCTCGGCCACGACGTCATCGGCATCGACGTCGACCAGAAGAAGATCGACGCCCTGGCCGCCGGCACCGCGCCGTTCTTCGAGCCCGGCCTCCCGGAGCTGCTGTCCTCCGGCGTCGCCTCCGGGCGTCTGCGCTTCTCGACCGACATGGCCGACGCCGCCGGTGCGGCCGTGCACTTCGTCGCCGTCGGCACCCCGCAGAAGCCGGGCGAGAACGCCGCGGACATGACCTACGTCGACTCGGCGATCGACGGTCTCCTGCCCTACCTCGAGGAGGACTCCCTCGTCGTCGGCAAGTCGACCGTCCCCGTCGGCACCGCCGCCCGCCTGGCCGACCGCATCGCCTCCTCCGGTGCGACCCTCGCCTGGAACCCCGAGTTCCTCCGCGAGGGCTTCGCGGTCAAGGACACGATCAGCCCCGACCGGCTCGTCTACGGCGTGCCCGCGGGCGAGGCCGGAGCAGCGGCGAAGGCGACCCTCGACGAGGTCTACGCGACGGCGCTCGCGGCCGAGACCCCGCTCGTGGTCACCGACTACGCCACCGCCGAGCTGGTGAAGGTCTCGGCCAACGCCTTCCTCGCGACCAAGATCTCGTTCATCAACGCGATCGCCGAGATCGCGGAGGTCACCGGCGCGGACGTCACGCAGCTCGCCGACGCGATCGGCTACGACGTGCGGATCGGCCGCCGCTTCCTGAACGCGGGCATCGGCTTCGGAGGCGGCTGCCTCCCGAAGGACATCCGCGCCTTCTCGGCCCGCGCCGACGAGCTCGGCGTCGGCGAGTCCGTGGCCTTCCTCAAGGAGGTCGACGCGATCAACCTGCGTCGCCGCCAGCGCGTCGTCGACCTCGTCACCGAGGGCCTGGGCGGCTCCGTCGCGGGCCGCCGCATCGCGGTGCTCGGTCTGGCGTTCAAGCCGGAGTCGGACGACATCCGCGACTCGCCGTCGCTCGACGTCGCCGCCCGCCTGCACGACCTCGGTGCGACCGTGGTCGCGACCGACCCCGAGGCGATCGAGAACTCGCGCCGCCGCTACCCCGAGATCACCTATACGACCGACGTCGACGAGGCGCTGGCCGGTGCCGACGCCGTGGTCGTCGTGACGGAGTGGAAGCAGTTCCGCGCCCTCGACCCCGCGGCCACGGCGGCGAAGGTGGCCAACACCTTCCTCGTCGACGGTCGCAACTGCCTCGACCCCGCCGCCTGGCGTGCGGCCGGCTGGGAGTACCGCGGCCTCGGCCGCTGACGCGGCAGAGCCGTCGTCTCAGCGGACGCGGCTCGGCTGGTCCGCCACGACGCCGGAGGTGCCGCGGAGGGGGATGTGCGCGAAGGCGTCGTCCCACTCCGCCGCCCTCCGGCGTCGTCGTGCGCGGACGACCATCCGGAGCAGTACGCCGGCGACCGCGCCGAGGAGGGCGCCGGAGGTGTTCATCACGACGTCGTCGACGGTGGCGAAGCGCGCCGAGAGGAAGAGCAGCTGGCCCGCCTCGATGAGCGAGCTCACGACGGCGCCGACGGCGACGGCGACCCACGCCCTCCGGAGCCGCAGGTTGAGGGCCAGGAGCAGCCCCAGGGGCACGAACAGGGCGATGTTGGCAGTCGACTCGATGAACGCGTAGTCGACCATCGGGAGGCCGTGCCGGGCGAACCAGGAGGTCACCCGGCCGAGATCCCCCCGCACTCCCGCATCGACGGGCGTCGGCCAGAAGGCGATCGCTGCGAGAGCGACCACGTAGGGCACGCCGATGGCGAGGGTGAGGCGGGTGAGCGACCGGGTCACGGTGCTCCTCTCGTCGGTCGTCGGGCGGGGGCGGCGACGACGGCGGAAGAACAGTCTCGCTCCCGGCTGCTGGGATCGGGCCGGGAGGCGCGGGGGAGTGGGCTGGAGGCACGCCCGTGCGCAGGACGCTCGGGACGCCGACAGGGGTGCTCGAGCCGGAGAGCGCGGGGCGGTGATCGCGCCGGCTCCGTCGTCGACCGGGCTCCGGCCCGGGCGAGCCTCCGCCTGCGGGCGAGCCCCGCCACAGCAGAATTCCGAGAACGCCCCGGGAACGACGAAGCCCGGCCGGATCATCGATCCTGGCCGGGCTTCTCACCGGTCGGGGTAGCGGGATTCGAACCCACGACCTCCTCGTCCCGAACGAGGCGCGCTACCAAGCTGCGCCACACCCCGGTGTGCTCATCACGGAGAACCGCTCACGAGCCTCGACAATAGTAGCCGATTTCCGGACCGCCGTCGGACACCCCTCGTCAGGCCGCCGGAGTGAGCGTGACGAGGGTCACCTCGGGCCGGCAGGCGAAGCGCACCGGTGCGTAGATCGAGGTGCCGACTCCGGCGGACACGTTGAGGTACGAGCTGCGCAGTCCGTTGTCCCACGTCGTCGAGCCGGCGACCTTGTCGCGCGGGATGTCGCAGTTGGTGACGAGGGCGCCGAAGCCCGGGACGCAGACCTGCCCGCCGTGCGTGTGCCCGGCGAGGATCACCTCGGCGCCGCGGGCGACGAAGTCGTCGAGGATGCGCTGGTAGGGCGCGTGCGCCACGCCGATGCTGACCCCGGCCGGTCCGTCCTCCGCGCCGCGCAGCTCGTCCACGGCTCCGGCGACGAGGTCGATGCGGTCGAGGCCGATGTGCGGGTCGTCGACGCCGAAGAACTCGATGCGCGTCCCCTTCACCGTGATGCTCTCGGCGCGGTTGTTGAGGTCCACCCAGCCGAGCCCGTCCGAGAAGAAGCCGGTCAGCCCGTCGGTCTCGAGATCGGCCTCGTGCTGCTTGGGGTTCTTGGAGGGGCCGACGAAGTAGCGGAGCGGGTTCTTGATCCGAGGGCCGAAGTAGTCGTTGGATCCGTTGACGAAGGCGCCGGGGATCGCGGCGAAGGGCTCCAGGGCCCGGCGGATGCCGAGCACGCCGTCGCGGTGGCCGAGGTTGTCGCCGGTGTCGACCACGACGTCGGGCGCCAGGGCGAGGAGCGAGCGGATCCACTCCTGCTTCTTCGTCTGCCACGGGGCCATGTGCAGGTCCGACACGTGCAGGACGCGGATCGGCTCGGAACCGGCGGGCAGCACCGGGAACGACGTGCGCCGGACGGTGAACAGCGTCCGCTCGACGCCGATGCCCCAGGCCGCGGCGACGGCTCCGGCCGCGGCGACGGTCGCGAGGGCGGTGGTGAGGGGGCGACGGGTGCGTCCGGTCATGGGTCCTTCTCTCGCACGTCGGCCGCGAGCGCGGCCGCGTTCATTCTGCCGGACGCTCCCTCGGGAGCAGCCGGGGGTGCAGGGGCTCAGCCCGCGCGGGGCGGGGCGCCCGGTCCGGCGCTGATCTGCAGGGTGATCTCCGCGCCCCGGGAGACGCGCGACCCGGCGGGCGGGTTCGTCTGCGCGACCGTCCCTGCCGGGCGGTCGGAGGGGACCGGAGAAGTGTCGACGCGGACCGTGAAGCCGACGGAGCGCAGGCGTGCGGCCGCCGCAGAGGGGCTCTGGCCGGTGACCTGGGGCACGGCCTCCTGCGGAGCGTCGAGGAGCGAGCGGACGGGAGCCGGGAACGCCGTCCCACCGTACTTCGCGTCGGCGACGCGCATGATGCGCGGCCAGATCTGGTGGCGCACCTGACCGGCGTTCACCCGGTTGAGACTGAATCCGCGCATGGAGGTGAAGCCGGTCACGTTGCCGACCCAGGTGGCGGTGGCGACCTCGGTGCTCGCGCCGACCATCCACGTGTGCAGCGCGTCGTCCGTGGTGCCGGTCTTGCCGATGTGCGGCACCCCGGTGCGGGGGTTGGAGGGGGCGCCGGTGCCGCCCGTCACCACTTGCTGCAGGGCGTAGCCGGCGGTCGCGGCAACCTCCTCGGACATCCCCTGGCTGCACTCGGAGGCGGGCGGCGCGACGTCCGCGCCCGTGCGGTCGACGATCCGGTCGATCGCGATGGGCGTGCAGACGGTGCCCTTGTTCGCGAAGCCGGCGAAGGCCGTGGCCATCGTGAGCGGAGCGATCTCGTTGGTGCCGAGGATGGTCGGCGCGAGCTTCTGCAGCTCGGTCCCGTCGGCACGGTGCACGCCCATCGCCAGCGCCGTGTTGCGGATGCCGCAGAGGTCCAGCTGCTGGGCCATGGCGGCGAACGAGGTGTTGATCGAGCCGGTCGTGGCCTGCAGGGCCGTGGTCACTCCTCCGTTGCCGCCCTCGTCGTTCCCGGGGTTCCAGGACTCGCCGTAGTAGACGCCGTCGGGCTCGCAGCTGTCACGGAAGGTCGTGTAGGCGCGGCGGGTGCCGTCGACGCTCTCGCCGAGCGAGTGCCCCTCCTGCAGCCACTCCGCGAGGGTGAACACCTTGTAGGTCGAGCCGACCTGGAATCCCGAGGAGCCGCCGTACCCGAAGTCGGTGTTGTAGTTGACGCTCGTGTAGTTGGGGCCCGTCAGGTCCGGATCGTTGGAGTAGTCCTTGTTCTGGGTCATCGCGAGGATGCGGCCGGTGCCGACCTCGACCGAGACGCTCGCGCTGCCGATGTTCACGTTCGCCATCGACTTGGGCACCCAGTCGTCGGTGGCCGAGACGGCGGCCTGCTGCAGGTCGGAGTCGAGGGTCGTGTAGATCCGGTAGCCGCCGCGCTTGAAGGTGGCGTCGCGCTCGTCCTGGCTCGCACCGAACGCGTCGTCGTTCTTGATGACCCAGGTGACGTAGTCGCAGAAGAAGGCCGCGACTCCGGCCGTCTGGCAGCCGGTGCTCGGCTCGGTGATGTTCGGCGTCACGGGCTCGGCGACGGCCGCCTGCGCCTGCTCGGACGTCACCTTCGACTCGAGGTCCATGCGGGTGACGATGTAGTCGCGCCGGTCCCGGGTCTGCGGGTAGCCCTCCGCGGCGGGGTTCGCCGGGTCGCCGGGCCGGTCGAAGCGGAACTTCTCGGGGTTGTTCACGATCGCGACGAGCGCGGCGGACTGCGCGAGCGAGAGGTCCTTCGCGCTCACTCCGAAGTAGTAGCGGGCGGCCGCCTCGACGCCGTAGACGGTGCCGCCGAACAGGGCGATGTTGAGGTAGCCCAGCAGGATGTCGTTCTTCGGGTACTCCTTCTCGAGCCCGATGGCGAGGCGCATCTCGGCGACCTTGCGCTCCGGAGTGGTCTCCGTGGCCTCGCGGTAGGCCGCGTCGCGCTCGATCGGATCGCTGAGCGCCTCCGCCTTCTGCACGAGCACGTTCTTGACGTACTGCTGCGTGATGGAGGAGCCGCCCTGGACGTCCCCGCCCATGGCCGTCGTCGCGGCCGCGCGGACGGTGCCGAGCAGATCGATGCCGCCGTGCTCGTAGAAGCGGGGGTCCTCGGAGGCGACCACGGCGTCCTTCACGAACGGCGAGATCTCGTCCCAGCCCACCTCGACGCGGTTCTGGGCGTAGAAGGAGGCGAGCAGCACGTCGCCGCCGGAGGAGTCCTTCGCGTACACGTCGCTCTTCTCGGCGAGCGTGCCGATCTCGAGGTACTCGGGGAGGTTGTCGAACATCTCCACCGTGTTGCCGGCGGCCATGCCGCTCAGCGCGATCGCCGGCGTCACCGAGGCGGCCACCAGAACTCCCGCGACGACGCTCATGGCGACGATGCCGATCAGACCGCCGACGGCGCCCCCGATGGTCTTCACGACTCTGGTCCCGCCCTGCCCCGACATAGAATCAGCGTAGTCGCCGCGCTCGGACGAGCCGCGGCGCTCATCCCGCCGACGCGCGGCGCTCAGCAGTCGTCCCGCACCGGCCGCACCCGAGGAGAGCCATGTCCGTCCCGCGCTGGGAGTACATCACCACCCCGCTGATGATCCACAACACCACGGCGATCCTGAACACCTGGGGATCCGAGGGCTGGGAGCTGGTCCAGATCGTGACCGGTCCCGAGGGCGGCCTCGTCGCGTACCTCAAGCGCCCCGTCGCCGAGGCCGGCGCGTGATCGCCGAGCGCCTCGCGGAGCTCGGCGTCGAGCTGCCCGCGGTCGCGGTCCCCGCCGGCGCCTACGTCCCCGCCGTCGTGCACGGCGGCCTCGTCTACACGGCGGGGCAGATCCCCTTCGTCGACGGCGCTCTGCCGCTGGTCGGCAAGGTCGGCGACGAGGTGTCGCCCGAGCAGGCGAAGGAGCTGGCCCGCACCTGCGCCCTCAACGCGCTCGCGGCCGTCGCCGACGCGATCGGATCGCTCGACCGGGTGACGCGGATCGTGAAGCTCACCGGCTTCGTCGCGTCCGCCTCCGGCTTCACCGGGCAGCCCGGCGTGATCAACGGCGCCTCGGAGCTGCTCGGCGACGTGTTCGGCGAGCCCGGCCGTCACGCGCGCTCGGCCGTCGGGGTGGCGGAGCTGCCCCTCGGCGCTCCCGTCGAGGTCGAGCTGATCGTCGCCTTCGACTGACGCACCGCCCCCTCCGGCCCACGCGGCGGGAGGGGGCGGCGCCCGGTCAGTCCGCGGCGATCGCGGAGGAGATCACCGCCATGACCTGCGTGTCCGCGAGCGTCGTCGTGTCGCCCACGGCGCGTCCCTCCGCAACGTCGCGCAGCAGCCGGCGCATGATCTTCCCCGAGCGGGTCTTGGGCAGCTCCTGCACCACAAAGATCCGCTTCGGGCGGGCGATCGCGCCGATGTGCTCGGCGACGTGCGCCTTCAGGGTGGCCTCGAGCTCATCGTGTCCGTGGGCCAGCGCCTCAGCCTGGCTCGCCTTCGCGATCACGAACGCGACCACGGCCTGGCCGGTGGTCTCGTCCGCGGCTCCCACGACGGCCGCTTCGGCGACGACCGGGTGGGAGACGAGGGCCGACTCGATCTCGGCGGTCGAGAGGCGGTGGCCGGAGACGTTCATCACGTCGTCCACGCGCCCCAGGAGCCAGAGGTCGCCGTCCTGGTCGCGACGCGCTCCGTCACCCGCGAAGTAGCGGTCGCCGAACTTCGACCAGTAGGTCTCGATGTAGCGCTCCGGGTCGCCCCAGATGCCGCGCAGCATCGCCGGCCAGGGCTCGGTGATCACGAGCAGTCCGCCCTCGTCGGCGCCGACCGGCGTCCCGGCGTCGTCGACCACGTCGATCGAGATCCCCGGCAGAGCGACCTGCGCGGACCCGGGCTTGAGAGTCGTCACCCCGGGCAGGGGGGACACCATCATCGCGCCGGTCTCGGTCTGCCACCACGTGTCGACGATGGGGGTGCGGCCGCCGCCGATGACGTCGCGGTACCAGACCCACGCCTCCGGGTTGATCGGCTCGCCGACCGATCCGAGCAGGCGCAGGCTCGAGAGGTCGAAGCGCTGCGGGATCTGCCGGCCGAGCTTCATGAAGGAGCGGATCGCCGTGGGAGCCGCGTAGAGGATCGTCACGCCGTGCTTCTCGACGATCTCCCACCAGCGGCCGGGATGCGGGCTGTCGGGAGTGCCCTCGTACATCACCTGGGTGGCGCCGTTGGCGAGCGGGCCGTAGACGACGTAGCTGTGCCCGGTGATCCAGCCCACGTCCGCGGTCGACCAGTAGACGTCCGACTCGGGGTGCAGGTCGAAGACCGCGCGGTGCGTGAAGGCGACCTGGGTGAGGTATCCGCCGCTGGTGTGCAGGATGCCCTTGGGCTTCCCGGTCGTGCCGCTCGTGTAGAGGATGAAGAGGGGCTGCTCGGCGGGGAACGGCTTCGCGACGTGGTCGGCGTCGACCGCCACGATCTCCTCGTGCCACCAGAGGTCGCGCCCCTCGTGCCAGGCGACCTCGTTGCCTCCGCGGCGCACGACCAGGACGTGCTGGACGCTGGACTCGCCGCCGAGGGCGAGCGCGGCGTCGACCGCCGGCTTCAGGGGCGAGACGGCGCCCTTGCGCCAGCCGCCGTCGGCGGTGATGACGAGTGTCGCCTCCGCGTCGTCGATGCGCGCGCGCAGGCTCTCGGCGCTGAAGCCGCCGAAGACGACGGAGTGGACCGCCCCCAGCCGGGCGACGGCCAGCATCGCGATGACCGCCTCGGGGATCATGGGCAGGTAGATCGCGACGCGGTCGCCGGCGCGGACGCCGAGGCTCGTGAGCAGGTTCGCGGCGCGCTTCACCTCGGCGGTGAGCTCGGCGTAGGTGATCGAGCGGGAGTCGCCGGGCTCGCCCTCCCAGTGCAGGGCGACGCGGTCGCCGTGGCCGGCCAGGACGTGGCGGTCGAGGCAGTTGTAGGCCACGTTCAGCTCACCGTCGTCGAACCACTTCGCGAACGGGGGCTCGCTCCAGTCGAGGGTGCGCGTGAACGGTCGGTGCCAGTGCAGGAGCTCTCGGCTCCGGTCGGCCCAGAAGGCGAGGCGGTCGGCCGCGGCCTCGTCGTAGAGCGCGGCGGTCGCGACCGCTCCGGCGGCGAGATCGGCCGGCGGCGGGAACCGGCGGGTCTCGTGGAGGAGGTTGTCGATGGCGTTCCGGTCGGCAGCCGGGGCGTCGGGGGGAGTGGACATCTGCGATTCGCTCCTTCGCGAGTGAGACGTTCGCCGGCCCGCGCGGTCGGCGTCGCACCACCGTAGCGCCCGCCTCCAGCGGGGATCGCCGAGCGCCGCAAGCTGGGTGCGGGGCGGGTGTCGGATAAGAGTCCGCAGAGAACAGGATCCGGGCTTGGCGAATCGCGATCCGTCCCCTACAGTTGCATACGGCCGAATGAACTTCGGCCCAGCGGCGCAAGTGATTCCCCCCAATCCAGCGCCGCCGAGGCGGCACCTGTTCCCCCCAATGGGTGCCGCCCCCTTCTTCCCGCCGGATCCGGCGGAGGGACGCCCCCGCTCGAGCCCTGCTCGCGGGGGCGTTTCCGCGTTGCCGGGACGTCTCCTCGTCGACTGGGCTTCTCTGCGCCGTGGGGCCCCTCCTCGGAGCGGCTCCCTGCCGAGAGCTCCGGGCCGCCCCTGCGCGCGCGTCCGGCCCGGGTCGTTCCTCCACAGGCGCCGACGCGGGCGTCTCTCCTCCGATCGGGCAGGGAGCGCCCCGGCGCGCGGAACGGGCTCCTAGCGTGCCGGGATGACCCGCGACTTCGTCCCCCTCGTCCCCGCCGAGCACCGCCGCGACCCGCTGCCGGTGCGGCCCGCCGCCGCCGGTCTCGGGCTGCTCGCGCCGCACGCCGCGGATCCCGCGGTGACCGACCTCTTCGTGAACGGCGGCGCGGGCCTCTGGATCGACCGGGGCGGTGGTGCGGAGCGGGTTCCGGAGTGGACGCTCGACGCCGCCGGAGCACGGCGGCTGGCCGTCGCGCTGGTCGCGGCCGGTGGACGGCACGTCGACGAGGCGAGCCCGTGCGTGGACGTCAGGCTCCGCCACGGGGTCCGCGTGCACGTCGTGCTGCCGCCGGTGGCGACCGGGGGAGCGCTCGTGTCGGTGCGGGTGCCGCGGTCGGACTCCTGGACGCTCGGGGAGCTGCAGGCGGCCGGGATGCTGGACGACGACGGAGTGCGGCTTCTGCGCCGGGCGGTCCGCGAGCGGTGGAACCTGCTGATCACGGGAGCCGGTGGATCAGGCAAGACCACCCTGCTCGGCGCCCTGCTCGGGTGCGCGGCGCCGACCGAGCGGATCGTGGCCATCGAGGACGTCGGCGAGCTCCGGCCGGCGCACCCGCACGTCGTCTCGCTCGAGGCGCGGCAGCCCAACCTCGAGGGCGCCGGTGCCGTGGGCCTGGACCGGCTCGTGCGGGAGGCGCTGCGGATGCGTCCGGACCGCCTGGTCCTCGGCGAGTGCCGCGGCGTCGAGCTGCGCGAGCTGCTGTCCGCGCTGAACACCGGGCACGACGGCGGTGCGGGGACCCTCCACGCGAACTCCCTCGAGGACGTGCCCGCGCGTCTCGAGGCGCTCGGGGTCCTCGCGGGACTCGGGCCCGAGGCGATCGCCCGCCAGACGGTCAGCGCGATCGACCTGGTGCTCCACCTCGAGCGCCGCGACGGGCGGCGGCGGCTGGCGGCATTCGGGACGTTCGCGCTCGACGCGGCCTGCCGCCTGAGGGTCGAGGACGGGTCGCTCCCGAGCGCCTCGAGGTCGAGCGCGTGACGGGCCGCGACGGGCTGGACGAGGTCGCGGCCGTCGTGCACCGACTGGCCGTCCTCCTCGCGGCGGGAGTGGCTCCCGCGTCGGCCCTCGGGCATCTCGCGGGGGCGGAGGGGGCGGACAGCGGGGACGCGCGGCGGCGGCGACTGCTCCGGGCGGTGTCGGAGGAGGCCGGCCGCGGGGGCGACGTGACGGAGGCGCTGCTGCGCGGGACGCCGGTTTCGCGGCGGAGCGGCTCGGAGCGGAAGCGGCCGCGACGGCGAGCGCCGGACACCGGTGAGGCGACCGCGTGGGCGGCGCTGGCCGCCGCGTGGCGGGTGGCCGCCGACTCCGGCGCGCCGGTCGCCGCCGCTCTCGGCGAGCTGGCGGAGTCCCTGCGCGAGCTGGCGCGCGCCCGCCGGGACATCGAGGTGGCTCTGGCCGGTCCCTCCGCCACCGGGAGGGTCGTGAGCGCGCTGCCGCTGGCGGCGCTGGGTCTGGGGGCACTGCTGGGCTTCGACGTGGTCGGCGTGCTCCTCGGGACGGTGCCCGGTGCGGTCTGCCTGGTCGGGGGAGCCGGGTTGATGGCGGCCGCGCACGCGTGGACGCGGCGCCTCGTCCGAAGCGCGGCCCCGGCCGATCCGGCGCCCGGGCTCGCGCTCGACCTCCTCTCGGTGGCGCTGGCCGGTGGCGGCTCGATCGAGTCGTCGCGCGCCCGGGTCGTGGCGGCGCTCGCCGAGTGCGGGCTCGACTCGGGCGAGCGCGTGCTCTCCGACGCGGACCCGGTGCTCGCCCTCTCCGCGGCGGCGGGCGTGCCGGCCGGACGCCTGCTCCGGAGCGAGGCGGCTCTGGTCCGGGCACGGGCGTCCTCCGGGGCGCGGGAGCGAGCCGCTCGGCTCGGCGTGACCCTGATGCTGCCGCTCGGGATCTGCGTGCTGCCGGCGTTCCTGCTGCTCGGAGTGGCTCCGATGGTCGTCTCGGTGCTGCTCTCGACGTTCTCGGTGGCGGCGTGACGCGGTCGACCGCTCCTCCACAGGGGCGGGATCGGGAGGCGTCTCCACGGATCGGCCGGAGGGTCGATCGGTGGGATCGGGAGTCAGCGATCCTCGGAGGAGGGGCACGGAGCGGGGCGGAATGGAGCAGGACGGATGAGAAGTGACACGGCGATCAGCGGCGGGGGAGTCTCCCGGAGTCGAGGACTCGGTAGGAGCAGGGATGCGGGAAGTGGTGTGCCCGGAACGAGCCGGGGCTCGAGGAGCGGCGGAGGTGCGGCGTCCGGCGGAGGAACGGGCATCGACGTCTCCGCGGGGCGCGTCGAGTGGCGCCGACCCGGGTGGGGAGGTCTCGGCGCTCTGGGCGACGAGGAGGGGTCGGCGACGGCGGAGTACGCGATCGCGACGATGGCCGCGGTCGGTTTCGCCGGGCTGCTGGTGGTCATCCTCAAGGGCGACGAGGTGCGGAGCATCCTGACCGACCTGGTGACCCGCGCGCTCACCGCGGCGGGATGAGAGGCCTTCCGCTGCTGCGCGGGCGGCTCGTCCAGGAGGAGGGCTCGGCCACTGCCGAGCTCGCGCTCGTGCTCCCGGCGGTGGTCGCGGTGCTGGCGCTGTGCCTGGGGTCGGTGGCGGCCTCGGCGCAGCACGTCCGGCTCGTCGACGCGGCCGCCGACGCGGCCCGGTCCGCGGCCCGGGGCGACGACCCCCGCGCGCCGCTCGCCCGGGTGACGGGGGCGTCGCTCACGGCGGGGGAGCAGGACGGACTGGTCTGCGTCGACGTCGCGGCCCGGCTGCGCCCGCTCCCGGCGGTGTCGCTCCCGGTCTCGGTCCGGTCCTGCGCGCTGGGCGGGGGCGGATGATCCGCCGACTCCCCGGGGCTGTCCGCGACCGGGAGGAGGGCTCGGCCGCGGTCGTGGCGATCGGAGTCGTCGCGGGCACGATCCTGGTGACGGCCGCCGTGCTCGCCGGCTGCGCAGGAGTCGTCGGGCACCAGCGAGCGGTCGCCGCCGCGGACGCCTCGTCCCTGGCAGCGGCCGACGTCGCCTCCGGCCTGCTGGCCGGGGATCCGTGCGGACGTGCCGCCGCCGTGGCCCGCGCGAACGGCGCCGAGCTCGTCCTCTGCGACGTCGACGGCGGCGTCGCGAGAACGGAGGCGGCCGTCGCCGCGGGTCCGCTCTCCCTCACGGCGCGGTCGAGGGCCGGCCCGCCGCCCTGAGGGCGGGGGCAGCAGCGGGCGTCGTCCGGACCGAGGTTCGGACGACGCCGCGGGAGCGCGTCAGTCGGAGGAGAGTCGCTGGTACCGGTACGCGGCGGCGGTCGGCAGGGCGCCCGCGCCCTCGTCGTGCTCGAGGCCGCCGGCGAGGAGGTAGATGTAGCGGGAGCCCGCCCTCGCCCCGGGGATCTCGAGGCGTGCGGCGGGGGCCTGATCGTCGCCGTATCCCCGGCGGAGGGTCTTGCCCTCCAGCGGTCCGTCGAGGAGCTTGGCCGTGTAGGCGGAGGTCGTGGTGGTGTGCGTCGTTGCCATGCCTCATCATGCGCCGATCGGCGCCGCGCGTCACCCCCGTCGACGGCAGGCCGGGCAGGCGGCTCCGAGGCCGTGTCCAGCGTCCTCCCGAGGTCCCCGTGTCCTCGGGAGGGGGCAGCACGTCCGGGGTCAGTGTGTATGGTGTGCCTGTCGGGCGCCCCCGCCGATGGGGACGCGTCGCCGTTCCCCGCACCACGTCGCCGCGCACCGTCTCCCCGCAGCAGGGGACGTCGGACCACTGGTCGTCCGACCCGACAGCACCAATCGAGGAGAACTGTGTCCGGCACGAAGAAGCTGGTGATCGTCGAGTCGCCGGCGAAAGCCAAGACCATCGCCCAGTACCTGGGCGACGGCTACGAGGTGCTCGCCTCCGTCGGGCACATCCGCGACCTCATCGAGCCGAAGAACCTCCCCCCGGAGCTGAAGAAGGGCCCGCTGGGCAAGTTCTCCGTCGACGTCGACAACGGCTTCGAGCCCTACTACGTCGTGTCCGACCAGAAGAAGAAGACGGTCGCCGACCTCAAGCGCGCGCTGAAGAACGCCGACGAGCTCTACCTCGCCACTGATGAGGACCGCGAGGGCGAGGCCATCGCGTGGCACCTCCTCGAGGAGCTCAAGCCCAAGGTCCCCGTGCACCGCATGGTCTTCCACGAGATCACGAAGGACGCGATCCAGAAGGCGCGCGACAACACCCGGGACATCGACACCTCCCTGGTCGACGCCCAGGAGACCCGCCGCATCCTCGACCGCCTCTACGGCTACGAGATCTCGCCCGTGCTGTGGCGCAAGGTCGGCCCCGGGCTCTCGGCCGGCCGGGTGCAGTCGGCCGCGACCCGCCTGGTGGTCGACCGCGAGCGGGAGCGCCTGGCGTTCGTGTCGGCGAGCTACTGGGACCTCGCCACCGTGCTGGCGCCCGAGTCGGACGCCGCGGCGGGCTTCGACGCCCGCCTGGCTCGGCTCGACGGCAAGCGGATCGGAAGCGGCCGCGACTTCGACGACCGCGGTCAGCTGAAGGGCGACGTCACCGTCCTCGACGAGTCCACCGCCGGTGCCCTCGCCGAGGCCCTGCGTGACCCCGCCACCACGGTCCGGGTCTCGAACCTCGAGTCCAAGCCGTACTCGCGCCGCCCCGCCGCCCCGTTCACCACGTCCACGCTCCAGCAGGAGGCGGCGCGCAAGCTCCGCTTCTCGGCGCGCCAGACGATGAGCGTCGCGCAGTCGCTCTACGAGAACGGCTTCATCACGTACATGAGGACCGACTCGCCCGGGCTCTCGCAGCAGGCGCTGAACGCCGCACGCACCCAGGCCGCGTCCCTCTACGGAGCCGAGACCGTCCCGGACAATCCCCGGCTGTACTCCGGCAAGAACAAGAACGCGCAGGAGGCGCACGAGGCCATCCGGCCCGCGGGCGAGACCTTCCGCACCCCGGATCAGCTCTCGGGCACCCTCCGCGGCAACGACCTCCGCCTCTACGAGCTCATCTGGAAGCGCACCGTCGCCTCGCAGATGGCCGACGCCAAGGGCTCGACCGCCACCGTGACGCTGCTCGCCGAGCCGGCCGGCGACGTCGCGAAGACCGCCGAGTTCACCGCCTCCGGAACCGTCATCACGTTCCGCGGATTCCTCCTCGCCTACGAGGAGGGGCGCGACGAGGAGCGTCACGGCGCCCGCGACGAGAAGGACGCCAAGCTGCCGGTGCTCGAGGTCGGCCAGAGCCTGGTCGTCGCCGAGGTCGAGGCCAAGGGCCACGAGACCTCGCCGCCCCCGCGCTACACGGAGGCGAGCCTGGTCAAGGCGCTCGAGGAGCTCGGCATCGGCCGGCCCTCCACCTACGCGTCGATCATCTCCACCATCGTCGACCGCGGCTACGTCACTCCGCGCGGCACCGCCCTCGTGCCCAACTGGATCGCCTTCTCGGTGGTCCGGCTGCTCGAGGACTTCTTCTCCGACCTGGTGGAGTACGACTTCACCGCCGAGATGGAGGGCGACCTCGACCGCATCGCCGGCGGCGAGGAGGACCGCGTCGCCTGGCTCAACCGCTTCTACTTCGGCGGAGGCACGCACCCCGGGCTCCGACACGTCGTGGACAACCTCGGCGAGATCGATGCGAAGAGCATCAACTCCGTCCGGATCACCGACGACATCACCCTGCGCATCGGCAAGTACGGCCCCTACCTCGAGGTGGCCCAGGAGGAGGGGCAGGAGACGCCGCGTCGCGTCAACCTGCCGCTCGAGCTGGCTCCCGACGAGCTCACGCCCGCCAAGGCGCAGGAGCTCGTCGACGCCCCGGTGCAGACCGACCGCGTGCTGGGAAGCAACCCCGACTCGGGCAAGACCGTCGTCGTCAAGGACGGGCGCTTCGGCCCCTACGTGACCGAGGTCGATCCGGAGCCGGAGACCACGGCGGATCCCGCCACCGGGGAGGTCGTCGAGCCCGCGCCCGCGAAGCGCGGCGCGAAGAAGCCCGCTGTCGTGAAGCCGCGCACCTCCTCCCTCTTCAAGTCCATGGACGTCGCGTCGATCGACCTGGCGACGGCGCTGCGCCTGCTCGACCTGCCGCGCACGGTCGGTGACGACCCCGAGAGCGGCGAGCCGATCACGGCTCAGAACGGCCGGTACGGCCCGTACATCAAGAAGGGCACCGACAGCCGGTCGCTCACCAGCGAGGACCAGATCTTCGAGGTCGACCTGCCGACGGCGCTCGAGATCTTCGCTCAGCCGAAGTACGGGGCGCGACGCGCGTCGAGCGCGCTGAAGGAGTTCGAGGCGGACCCCGTCAGCGGCAAGCCGATCCGGATCCGCGACGGACGCTTCGGCGCCTACGTGACCGACGGCGAGACCAACGTCACGATCTCCAAGGGCCTGACGATCGAGGAGATCGACTTCGAGCAGGCGGTCCAGATGCTCGCCGACAAGCGCGCGAAGGGCCCGGCCAAGAAGGCTCCGGCCAAGCGCGCGCCGGCCAGGAAGCCCGCGGCGAAGACGACCGCGGCCAAGACCACGGCGGCCAAGACGACGGCGGCCAAGACGACGGCGGCCAAGACGACGGCGGCCAAGACGACGGCGGCCAAGACGACGGCGGCCAAGACGACCGCGGCCAAGACGGCCGCGGCCGCCAAGAAGACGACCGCAGCGAAGAAGCCCGCCACGCCCCGCGCCACCGCCGCGAGCCGCGCGGCCGCGGCGGCCGCCGCCGAGACGTCGGACGCGACCGAGTCGTGACCGGGCTGTTCGTCACCCTCGAGGGCGGGGACGGCGCGGGCAAGACCACGCAGGCCCGGCTGCTCGAGGAGTGGCTGGGCACGCGGGGCGAGACCGTCGTCCGCACCCGCGAGCCCGGGGGCACCGAGGTGGGCCTGCAGATCCGCGAGATCGTTCTGCACCACCGCGGCGAGATCGATCCGCGGGCCGAGGCCCTGCTCTACGCGGCGGACCGCGCCCAGCACATCGGGACGCTCGTGCGACCGGCGCTCGAGCGCGGCGAGGTCGTCGTGCAGGACCGCTACATCGACTCCTCCGTCGCCTACCAGGGAGCCGGGCGGGTCCTCGACGCCGTCGAGGTCCGGCGGCTCTCGGAGTGGGCCACCCACGACCTGAGGCCCGACCTCACCGTCCTGCTCGACCTCGACCCCGCCGTCGCGCGGGGCCGGCTCGACGCGGCCCGCACCCGCTTCGACCGGCTGGAGGCCGAGAAGGCGGAGTTCCACGGGCGCGTGCGCGAGGCGTTCCTGGCGATCGCCGAGACGGACGCCGAGCGCTTCCTCGTCCTGGACGCCGCTCTCCCCGTCGAGGAGATCGCGGCCGCGGTGCGGGAGCGGGTCGCCGTCCTCCTCGACGGCGCGTCGGCTGTCGGTGCTCGCGGTTAGCCTGGTGGCATGACCGTCTGGAGCCAGCTCGTCGGGCAGGAGCACGCCATCGGCGCCCTGCAGGACGCCTCGACGCCCCGGGACGACCGTGGCCGGGAGTCGTCGTCGATGACGCACTCCTGGCTCATCACCGGCCCTCCCGGGTCCGGCCGCTCGAACCTCGCCTACGCGTTCGCCTCCGCACTGCTCTGCCGCCACGGCGGCTGCGGGGAGTGCCCCGACTGCCGCCAGGTCGCCGCCCGCTCCCATCCCGACCTCGCCGTGCTGACGACCGAGCGCGTGATCATCTCGATCGACGAGGTGCGGCGGCTGGTCAGCAGCTCGCAGTACTCGCCCTCGGTGTCGCGCTACCGCGTCATGGTCATCGAGGACGCCGACCGGATGAGCGAGCGCACGTCCAACGTGCTGCTGAAGGCGCTCGAGGAGCCGCCGGAGCGCACGGTCTGGATCCTGTGCGCCCCGAGCGAGGCCGATCTGCTCCCCACCATCCGCTCCCGCGTCCGCTCCGTGCGGCTCCGCGTGCCGAGCGTCGAGGACGTCGCCGGTCTCCTCGAGCGCCGCGACGGGGTCGACCCCGAGACCGCCGAGCGCGCCGCCCGCCAGGCTCAGAGCCACATCGGGATGGCGCACCGCCTGGCGACCGACGCGAACGCGCGCGAGCGCCGCGAGGAGACGCTCCGCATCGCCCTGCGCCTCCGCGGCGTCTCGGACGCGGTCCTCGGCGCTGCGCGGATGATCGAGGTCGCGACCGAGGACGCCAAGGCGATCACCCTCGAGCGCGACGAGGCCGAGCGGCAGCAGGCGCTGCGCTCGCTCGGCGTCGAGCCCGGGGGCACCGTGCCCGCGCAGCTCCGCTCGCAGCTGCGGGCGCTCGAGGAGGATCAGAAGCGACGCGCGACGCGGAGCCTCCGCGACGGCCTCGACCGGATCCTCGTCGACCTGCTCTCCCTCTACCGCGACGTGGTGCGCCTCCAGCTCGGAGCGCCCGGCGGCGTCATCAACGAGGAGGTCCGGACCGAGATGACCGCGCTCGCCGACGCGACTCCGCCCGACCGCACGCTCGCCGTCCTCGACGCGATCGCGACCGCCCGGCAGCGGATCGACGCGAACGTCTCCCCGGTCCTCGCTCTCGAGGCGCTGCTCGTCGTCGCGGCGCGCCGCCCGGTGGCCGCGTGAGGCGGGGGCGCCGGTCGGCCGTCGTCGTCGCGCTCGTCGCGGCCGCGTCCCTCCTGACCGGCTGCTTCGCGCCCGGCCCGAGCGTCGACCGGACCTCCACCCCCTATCCGCAGACCGTCGACGACTCCCTGGAGCGCTACTACTCGCAGGTGCTGGTCTGGGACGACTGCGGCGACGGCGCTCTCTGCACCGACGCGACCGTCCCGCTCGACTGGGACGACCCCTCGGGGGAGATCGCGTCGATCGCTCTGGTGCGCCGACCCGCGACGAAGGGCCCGGCGATCGGCTCCCTGCTCGTGAATCCGGGCGGACCGGGAGCGTCGGGCGTCGACTTCGTCCGCGACAGCGCCGACTACGCGGTCGACTCCGCGCTCGCCGCCCGGTACGACGTCGTCGGCTTCGATCCGCGCGGGGTGGGCGCCTCCACCGCGGTCTCCTGCCTCGACGCCGCGGGGCTCGACTCCTACCTCTACGACATCACGCCGGGGGAGCGGGGCAGCGACGAGTGGATCCAGGCGCAGCGCACGACCGCTGCCGCGTTCGCCGCCGCTTGCGAGGAGCGTAGCGGGCCGCTGCTGCCCGAGGTCGGCACCCCGAGCGCCGCCCGTGATCTCGACGTGCTGCGCGCGGCGCTCGGCGACGAGACGCTGCACTACCTCGGCTACTCCTACGGCACGTTCCTCGGAGCGACCTACGCCGGGCTGTTCCCGGACCGGGTCGGCCGCCTCGTCCTCGACGGCGCGATCGACCCGGCGGCCACCTCGTTCGACGTGGTGCGCGAGCAGGCGAAGGGGTTCGAGAGCGCACTGCGCGCCTACCTCTCCGACTGCCTCCGCTCGGACGACTGCCCGTTCACCGGCACCGTCGACGCGGGGATGGCCCAGCTGAAGCGCATGCTCGAGGACGTGGACGCCTCGCCGATCCGGGCCGCCGACGGCCGTGAGCTCGGCGCGAGCACGCTGTTCACCGCGATCGTCTACCCGCTCTACGACGCCACGGCGTGGGGAGCGCTGAGCGAGATGCTGGCCGGCGTCCGCCGGGGCGACCCCGCGGTCGCGTTCCAGTACGCGGACGCCTACAACGGGCGCGACGCGGACGGCCGGTACGCGGACAACACCACCGAGGCGTTCCTCGCGATCAACTGCGTCGACTACTCCTACGACGCCGACACCGCCTCGATGCGCGCCGACGAGGCCGCTCTCGAGCAGGCCGCGCCGACGATCGGCCGCTACATGGCCTACGGCGACATCCTCTGCAGCGAGTGGCCGGCGGCGTTCGAGGGCTCCCGCGAGCCGATCACCGCGGAGGGCTCGGCGCCCATCCTGGTCGTGGGCACCACGAACGATCCCGCGACGCCCTACGTATGGGCGCAGGCGCTCGCGGGCGAGCTCTCCGCCGGTCACCTGGTCACCTACGACGGCGAGGGCCACACGGCCTACAACAAGTCGACGTCCTGCGTGAACGACGCGGTCGACGCGTACCTGCTCGAGGGGACCGTCCCGGAGGTGGACCCGAAGTGCTGACCGAGCAGGAGCGGCCCCGCGAGCAGCAGCCCGGGCTCCGCGAGCGCAAGCGCCTGGCCACGCGGCGGGCGATCGAGATCGCCGTCCTCCGCCTGGCGAGCGAGCGCGGGCCGGAGCGGGTGACCATCGAGGACGTCTCGCGCGCCGCCGACGTCTCCACGCGCACCTTCTTCAACTACTTCGCCTCGAAGGAGGACGCGCTGGTCGGCGGGCTCCCGGTCATCGCCGACGAGACGGCGGCGGCGTTCGTCACGGGCCGGGGCGCCGTGCTCGAGGACCTGCAGCGGGTCTTCGTCGCCGCGATGGAGGAGCCGCTCGAGGAGGACCGGGAGCTGCACGTCCTCCGCCGCGCGCTCTTCCGCGAGCACCCGCATCTGGTCGGTCTGAAGATCGCGGGCATGCGCGAGTTCGAGCTCGCGGTCGAGGGGCTCGTCGCCGAGCGTCTCGGCCAGGAGGACGACGACGCGGAGCGGGTGCGCAGCCGGGCGCGGATGCTGACGCTCCTCGGGCTCGCCGCCGTCCGCCACGCCTGGGCGGCCTGGGTCGATCACGACGGCCGGGAGGCCCTGCCCGGACGGATCGCCCGCTCCTTCGAGGAGCTCCGCGGCGCGCTCGCCTGAGCCGAGCGCAGCGGTAGCCGCCGCCGTCGCGGGGCCTCTGCTCGACCGCGCCGTCCTGATTCACGCCCGGGGGCGCGAGCAGGCTATGCTGTGTAATCGTGTCCGGGGCTCAGGCCCCGCGTGCACGCCGCCTTAGCTCAGTCGGCAGAGCGTCTCACTCGTAATGAGAAGGTCGTGGGTTCGATTCCCACAGGCGGCTCCCTCTCCCGTCATCCTCGACGTCCAAGCCGGATCCATGAGTTCCCGTCCGGATCCGCGGCGTCCAGGTCGCGTCGAACTCGCGTCGCTACCCTGTTGCGGATGACCGACACGCCTCCTCCCCGCCGTCGCCGCACCCTCGTGGTCGCCGCGGTGCTCGTGGCCGCCGTGCTCGGTGGCGGTGCCTTCGGCGTGGGGACGGCTCTCGGCAGCGCCGCGGAGCCCGGGGCGCTGCCCGTCGTCTCGACCCCGACCGCCACCGCGACTCCCGCACCGACGCCGACGGCCACGGCGCGGCCCACCGCCGAAGCGGCGGCCGAGGCGCTCCGCACCTGCTCGGTGGCGGGGCTCGCCGCCGACCCGCGCCTGGGCTCGATGCAGGCGCATGTGGTCGACGCCGCGACGGGCGAGGTCCTGTTCGACCGCGGGGGCGGGACCGCGTCCCGCACCGCCTCCGCCCTCAAGATCCTCACGGCCGCGTCGGCGCTCGCGGTCCTCGGCCCGGACACGCGCATCGCCACCACCGTGGTCCGCGGGAGCGAGCCCGGAAGCGTCGTCCTCGTCGGCGGTGGAGACCTCACCCTGACCCGGCTCCCGACCGGCCGGGAGTCGACCTACGCCGGAGCGGCCCACCTCGACGACCTCGCGGCGCAGGTCGAGAGCGCCTGGGAGGCGGACCCCTCCACCGCCGGGACGCCGATCACGTCGCTGGTGCTCGACTCCTCCCTCTACTCGGGCGAGACCTGGCAGCCGAGCTGGAACCGCAAGGAGCAGGTCGACGGCTACATGCCCGAGATCACGGCGCTCCAGGTGGACGGCGATCGCGAGGACCCCACGGCCTCGACCTCCGAGCGCGGCACGGATCCGGTCGGCCGGGCCGGAGGGGCGTTCGCCGATGAGCTGGACGGCTCGCCCGTGGTCTCCACCGGGACGGCTCCCGCGGGCGCGGCGGTTCTCGGCACGGTGGAGTCGGCCCCGGTCGGCACGCTCGTGCAGCAGATGCTGCTCGTCTCCGACAATGCGATCGCCGAGATGCTCGCGCGACTCGTCGCGATCCGCACCGGCGCGGGCAGCGACTTCGCTGCCGAGCAGGCCGGTGTGCTGCAGGGGCTCGCCGGTTACGGCGTCGACACGTCCGGGATCGCGATCGTCGACGGCTCCGGCCTGAGCGACGACAACGCGGTCGCGCCGGCGTACTTCACCGAGCTGCTCCGGAAGGTGCAGGCCCGCGAGGGGCAGCTGGGGATCCTCCTGGACGGCCTGCCGGTGTCGGGCCGGACGGGCTCGCTTTCCTACTCCGACCGCTTCGCCGGCGACAACGCCGCGGCCGACGGCGCGGTGCGGGCGAAGACGGGCTGGATCGACACCGGCTACACCCTGGCCGGCGTGGTCACCGCGGCGGACGGCACCGAGCTGACCTTCGCGGTCTACGCTCTCGGCGACGTCTCCGACTCGGCGAAGACCGCGATCGACACTCTCGTGACGGGCGTCTACCGCTGCGGATCCTCGCTCTCCGACTCCTGACCCGGGCGGGTCGACCTCCCGCTCCTCCTCGCCACCTCCTCCCGGAAGGCCCACGATGACCACCGCACTCCTGATCGTCGACGTGCAGAACGACTTCACCGAGGGCGGCGCGCTCGCCGTCACAGGCGGCGCGGCCGTCGCCCGGGGAATCACCGAGCATCTGGCGGCGCACGCCGACCGCTACTCCGCGGTGCTGGCCTCCCGCGACTGGCACGAGGGCGATTCCGACAACGGCGGCCACTTCGCGGTGGAGCCGGACTTCGTCGACAGCTGGCCCGTCCACTGCGTCGCCGGCACGGACGGCGCGCGGTTCCACCCGGCCCTGGACACCGCTCTGATCGACGTGCAGATCCTCAAGGGGCAGGGCCGCCCCTCCTACTCGGCCTTCGAGGGCACGACGGAGGCGGGCGAGGAGCTCGGCGCCGTGCTCGCGGAGCGGGGCGTCACTGCGCTCGACGTCGTGGGACTCGCGACCGACCACTGCGTGCGCGCCTCGGCGCTCGACGCGCGACGGGCGGGGCTCGAGGTCCGCGTGCTCCAGGACCTGGTCGCAGGCGTCTCCGAGGAGGCGAGTGCCGCGGCGCTGCGCGAGCTGACGGAGGCGGGAGTCCGCGTCGAGCGGTCCGTCTGAGGGCTCGTCCCTCCACAGGGCTCACGGAGGCGCAGGTCCTCGCGGCTCCCGGCGACCCCGCCCCCGGAGCGATCGCCCGTCCTACACTGGGAGGACGAGAAGCTCCTCCCGGCGCGGTCTGCGCGCTCCGATCCGAAGAAGTGGTTCCCTCCTGTGACTGATTCCGTCGCGTCCCGCGCCGCCGAGACCGCTCTGCTCGCCCGCATCCCCACGCAGCTGCTGATCGGCGGTGAGTGGGTGGACGCCTCCGGCGGCGGCTCGATCGACGTCGAGGACCCGGCCACCGGAGCGGTCCTGGTCTCGATCGCCGACGCGACTCCGGAGGACGGGGTCCGGGCGCTCGACGCCGCCGTCGCCGCCGGTCCGTCGTGGGCCGCGACGGCGCCGCGGAAGCGGGGCGAGATCCTCCGGCGGGCGTTCGACCTCCTGCAGGAGCGCACCGAGGAGTTCGCGCTCCTGATGGCGCTCGAGATGGGCAAGCCGGTCGCGGAGGCGAGGGGCGAGGTCGTGTACGGCGGCGAGTTCCTCCGCTGGTTCAGCGAGGAGGCGGTGCGCATCAGCGGACGCTACGGTGTCTCGCCCGAGGGCAGCGGCCGGATGATCGTCTCGCAGCACCCGGTGGGCCCCTGCTACCTGATCACCCCCTGGAACTTCCCGCTCGCGATGGCGACGCGGAAGATCGCTCCGGCGCTGGCGGCGGGCTGCACCGTCGTCGTGAAGCCGGCCGAGCTCACTCCGCTCACCACGCTCGCCTTCGCGGCGCTGCTCGCCGAGGCGGGGCTCCCCGACGGCGTACTCAACGTGGTCACCACGTCCTCGGCGGGAGCCGTGTCGGCTCCGATCCTGTCGGATCCCCGCCTGCGGAAGGTGTCCTTCACCGGCTCCACTCCCGTCGGGCGCACGCTGCTGCAGCAGGCGTCCGAGAACGTGCTGCGGACCTCGATGGAGCTGGGCGGCAACGCGCCCTTCGTCGTGTTCGAGGACGCCGACCTCGACCGGGCGGTCGAGGGCGCGATGCTCGCGAAGTTCCGCAACATCGGCCAGGCCTGCACGGCCGCCAACCGCTTCTTCGTGCACGAGTCGATCGCCGAGGAGTTCGCCGCGCGGATCGTGGAGCGCGTGCGCGCTCTGCGCGTCGGCCGCGGCACCGAGGACGGGGTGACCATCGGCCCGCTGATCGACGAGCGCGCGGTCGAGAAGGCGTCCGCGCTGGTAAAGGACGCCGTCTCCCGCGGCGCGCGCCTGCTCACCGGCGGCGATCGGATCGAGGGGGCCGGCCACTTCTACCGGCCGACCGTGCTCGCGGGGGTCGACCGGGAGAGCGAGATCCTGCGCACGGAGATCTTCGGCCCGGTGCTCGCGATCGTGCCGTTCACCGACGAGGACGACGCCGTCGAGCTCGCCAACGACACCGAGTACGGACTGGTGTCCTACGTCTTCACGCGCGACCTCGCCCGCGGTCAGCGGATGATCGAGCGGCTCGCCACCGGGATGATGGGCCTCAACGTCGGCGTGGTGTCGAACGCGGCGGCGCCCTTCGGCGGGGTGAAGCAGTCGGGCCTCGGCCGCGAGGGCGGACTCGAGGGGATCCACGAGTACCTCAGCACCAAGTACACGCTCACCCCCGACCCCTTCGCCTGATCCTGTGGAGCGGATCGAGGTCACCGCGCTCGACGACCCGAGGCTGCGCGACTACGCCCACGCCACGGACGTCGCGCTGAAGAACGCCCGCGGCCCGCACGGCCTGTACATCGCGGAGTCGGCGCTCGTGCTCGAGCGTGCGCTCGCCGCCGGGCACCGGCCGCGCTCGGTGCTCGCCCTCGGCGGATCGGCAGGCGAGGCCGAGCGCCTGGTCGGCCGCTTCGACGTCCCCGTCTTCACGGGCCCGGGTGAGCTCCTGGCCGAGCTCACCGGGTACACCCTGCACCGCGGCCTGATCGCGGCGATGGACCGGCCCGTGCTGCCCGACCCGTCCGACCTGCTCGCGGGAGCGCGCCGCGTCGTCGTGCTCGAGGACGTGGTCGACCCGACGAACGTCGGCGCGATCTTCCGCTCCGTCGGGGCCATCGGAGCCGATGCCGTGCTGGTGACGCCGCGCTGCTCCGATCCGTACTACCGCCGCGCCATCCGCGTGAGCATGGGAACGGTCCTCCAGGTGCCCTGGACGCGCGTGGGCGACTGGCCGTCGACGCAGCGGCTCCTGCACGGCGCGGGCTTCACGATCGCGGCGATGGCTCTGACCCCGGAGGCGGTGCCCCTGCGGGACTTCGCCGCCCGCGCTCCGGAGCGCATCGCCCTCGTGCTCGGCACCGAGGGGCAGGGTCTCACCGCCGAAGCGCTCGCCGCCGCCGATGTCGCCGTCCAGATCCCGATGCGGCACGGGATCGACTCGCTCAACGTCGCTGCGGCGTCGGCGGTCGCGATGTGGGCGCTCGCCGAGCCCTCCTGAGAGGTGCGACTGCGCCCCGTTTGGGGTGCCACTGAGGCGTGAGAGCGCGCCCAGCGCTCGCCGGAAGCGTCGACTGCGCTACCGTGGCCGCACTCCCGCCCGCAGCCGTCACGAACGAGGTCGTCCATGCTCCTGCGCACGACGCTCCGCCCGCCCGTCGCGCTGCTCGTCGGAGTCGCGCTCGCACTGAGCCTCACCGCCTGCTCCGGTCCCGCCGCGGAGGTGCCGGACGGGTCCGTGCGCGACTCGGGCTCCGTCGCGACCGCCGCCCCGGCGCCCACCGGCACAGCCGATCCCGAGAGCGGCGCGCGCATGACCCGCCTGATCAGCGACTGCCTCGCCCGCTACGGCCTGAGCGACCGGCCGCCGCTCGCGAGCCCGCTCGCGGAGGAGGAGGTCCGCCTGGCGGCGCAGCGCGCCCGTGACGCCTACGACGCCACCCTGACCGACTGCTCGGCGCAGGCGCTCGCGTCCGGAGAGCCGAGCAGTGATCCGACGGGGGAGCCCGGCAGCGAGCCGACCGACGAGCCCGACGCCGACTCCACCCCCGCTCCGGCGGGCTGACCGTGCGACTCGAGGGGACGTCCGCGCTGATCGCGGGGGGAGCATCCGGACTGGGAGCCGCGACGGCGACGGCGCTCGACGCCGCAGGAGCGCACGTGGTCGTGCTCGACCTGCCGCACGCGGTGGAGGCCGCGCGTCTGCCCGCCTCCGTGCAGCTGATCGCCGGGGACGTCCTCGATCCGGACGCCGTCTCGCGCGCCGTGGAGGCGGCGGGGGAGCTGCGCGTCGCCGTGAGCTGTGCGGGCGTGGCCACACCCGGGCGGCTGCTCGGACGCGACGGGCCGCTGCCGCTCGAGCAGTTCGAGCAGGTGCTGCGGATCAACACGACCGGGACGCTCAACGTGCTGCGCCTCGCCGCGGCGTCGATCGCCGAGCGGGAGCCGGTCGACGGGGAGCGGGGAGTCCTCGTCACGACCGCCTCCGTCGCCGCCTTCGAGGGGCAGATCGGGCAGGCGGCCTACGCCGCGTCGAAGGGAGCCGTGGCGGCGATGACCCTGCCGCTCGCGCGCGAGCTCGCGGCCCGGCTCGTGCGCGTGGTGTCGATCGCACCGGGCACGTTCGACACGCCCCTGCTCGCCGGGCTGCCGGACAGGGCCCGCGAGGCGCTCGGCTCGGCGACGCCGCATCCGGCCCGCCTCGGACGCCCCGAGGAGTTCGCGGCCCTGGTGCGGCACATCGTCGAGAACCCCATGATCAACGGCGAGACCATCCGGCTCGACGGGGCCCTGCGGCTGCCGCCGCGCTGAGGGACGAGCGGGCGCAGGCTGCTGGTCGAGACGTGCGGGCGTCTCGAGACGCCGCTGCGCGGCTGGTCGACCGGCATGAGGCAGCGCCGGTCGCGAGACGCCGCTGCAGCGTCCGTCAGACGAGCAGCTGGTGCTTGGCGAGGTCCCGGTACAGCGGCGTCGACTCGACGAGCTCGGAGTGGGTGCCGACTCCCACGACCTCGCCCTTCTGCAGCACGACGATGCGGTCGGAATCGACCACCGTCGACAGGCGGTGCGCGATCACCAGCAGGGTCCGGTTCTCGGCGACCGCGTCGATCGCCAGGCGCAGGCGCTGCTCGTTGAGTCCGTCGAGGCTCGACGTGGACTCGTCCAGCAGCAGGATCGGCGGGGCCGCCAGGAGCGCGCGGCCGATCGCGAGGCGCTGACGCTCACCGCCCGAGAGCATCACTCCGCTCTCGCCCACCGGCGCGTGCAGGCCGAGCGGGTTGCGCTCGAGCACGTCGGTCAGGTTCACCGCCTCGAGCACCCGGAGGCAGTCGGCGTCGTCGGCGTCGGGGCGGCCGAGGACGAGGTTCTCGCGGATGGTGCCGGCCAGGACCGGGGCGTCCTGCTCGACGTAGCCGATCTGCGCGCGGAGCGCGTCGCGGTCGATGGCCGTGATGTCGACACCGCCGAGTCGGACGACGCCGGCCTCCGGGTCGTAGAACCGCTCGATGAGGGCGAGGATCGTGCTCTTGCCCGCTCCCGACGGCCCGACCAGGGCGGTGCGCTTGCCACGCGGCACGGTGAAGGAGACGCCGCGCAGGACGGTGCGGTCGCGCTCGTCCGCTACGGCCGCCGCGTCGGGCACGGCGCCCTCCTCGTAGGAGAACACCACGTCCTCGAAGGAGATGGCCTCCTCCGCCACGCCGGCGCCGAGGCCGCCCGCGGAGGCGTCGCCGTCGCCCTCGATCGGCAGGTCGATGATCTCCTGGATGCGGCCGAGGGCGCCCAGCGCCGAGTTCACCGAGGTGATGGCGCCGATGAAGTTGCCGAGCGGCATCACCATCATGAAGAGGAAGAGGATGAACGAGACCAGCTGGGCGATGTCGATCGCGCCGGATGCGACGCGGTAGCCGCCGACGCCGAGGACGGCGAGGAAGGCGACCTGCATGGCGATCCCCGCCACCGGCACCACGAGGGCCGAGACGTGCGCGACGCGGATCCCGAGGCGGTACGCCTCCGTCGCGTGCTGGTCGACGACCGCGATCTCGCGATCGGTGGCTCCGGCGGCACGGATCGTCCGGACGGCGCTGATGGCGCGCTCGACGGCCGCGGCCAGATCGCCGACCTTCTCCTGCGCCTTGCGGCTGGCGGTGCGGATGCCGCGGCCGAGGGTCAGCGCGAGCCCGAGGGCCACCGCCACCACCGCCACGATGATCAGCAGCAGCACCCAGTCGATGACGGCCATCGCGATGATCGCGCCGACGAAAACGAGGGAGCCCGCGATCGAGTCGACGAGCCCCTGGGTCAGCACCGCGCGCAGGAGCGTGGAGTCGGAGCCGACGCGCGAGACGAGGTCGCCGGTGCGGCGCGCGTCGAACTCCCGGATGGGGAGGCGCAGCAGCCGTGCGACGAGGCGGCGGCGGCTCGAGAGCACGATCCCCTCGCCGGTGCGCTGGAGCAGGTAGTGCGCGAAGCCCGAGATGAGCCCGGAGGCCACGACCAGGCCGACGAGGGCCCACACGAGCGGGCCGAGATCGAGACCGGACTGGACCCGGGTGATGACCTGGCCGACGAGCAGGGGCTGGCCGAGGCTCGCCGCCGCTCCGAACAGACTGAGGACCACGACGACCGAGAGGATGGCGCGGTGCTCGAGCAGGTAGGGCACGAGCTGCGAGAAGGAGGCGCGGGGTCCGTCGTCGCGGGAGGGTCGTCGTCCGCCGCGCCGGGAGGTGGTGGTGCTCATCGCCGTCCATTCTGCCCCGTCGTCGCTGCGAGCAGGCCGCCAGAGGGCGGGCCCGGTGCTCAGGGAGGGAGCGGAGACGCGGACGGCCCGCCGGGGGATCCCGTCGGGCCGTCCTCTGCAGGGAGTCCTACGAGACGTTGTCGTGGTACGACGCGTTCTTCGTCTCCTTGGAGAGCAGGAGCGCGATCAGCGTCAGCACGGCCGCGGCGCTGAGGTAGAGGCCGACCAGCACGGTGCTGCCGCCCGCCGCCCTCCACAGCGCGACCGCGATGATCGGCGCGAGGGCCGCTCCGAGGATCGATGCGAGGTTGTACGCCATCGCCGAGCCGGTGTAGCGGACGTTGGTCGGGAACAGCTCGGGGAGGACGGCGCCCATCGGGCCGAAGGTCAGGCCCATCAGCGTGAAGCCGAGGATCAGGACCGCCATGACGCCCGCGAAGCCGGCGCTGAACAGGGGCACGAAGAGCAGGCCGAAGACGAGGATCGCCGCGGTCACCACGAGCAGCGTGCGCCGGCGGCCGAAGCGCTCCGCGAGCGGGCCGGAGACGAGCGTGAAGATCCCGAAGAACACGACGCCGACGATCAGCATGACGAGGAAGTCGTTGCGCGTGTAGCCGAGGCCCGGAACCGCGCCGTCGACGGGCGAGGTGCCGTAGGTCAGCGTGAACGTGGTCATGAGGTAGAAGAGCACGTAGGTCGCCAGCATGATGAAGGTGCCCAGGATGAGCGGGCGCCAGCTGGTGACGAAGACGCGGGCGAGGGGCAGCTTGGCGACCTCGCCCTTCTCGACGACCTTCTGGAACGCGGGCGTCTCGACGAGCTTGAACCGCACGTAGAGCCCGATGATCACGAGCACGGCGCTCGCCAGGAACGGCACGCGCCAGCCCCAGGCCGCGAACGTCTCGTCGCTCATCGTGCTCGCGAGCACCAGGAACAGGACGTTGGCGACGATGAAGCCGATCGGTGCGCCCAGCTGCGGGAAGGTGCCGTAGATGGCGCGCTTGCCGGCCGGTGCGTTCTCGGTCGCGAGCAGCGCGGCTCCGGACCACTCGCCGCCGAGGCCGAGGCCCTGGCAGAAGCGCATCACGACGAGCAGGAACGGAGCGAGGAACTCCCAGCCGGGCGTGAGCGCGGTGGGCAGGCAGCCGATCAGGAAGGTCGCGACGCCCATGGTGAGCAGCGAGGCGACGAGGGTGCCCTTGCGGCCGACGCGGTCGCCGAAGTGGCCGAAGATGATCGACCCGATCGGGCGCGCGATGAACGCGACGCCGAAGACGGCGAAGGAGGCGAGGAGGGCCGTGGCCGGGTCCTCGTTGACGAAGAAGAGCGACGGGAAGACCAGGACGGCGGCGGTCGCGTAGGCGTAGAAGTCGTAGAACTCGATCGAGGTGCCGATGAGGCTGGCGAGGATGACGCGGCCGCGGGAGTTCTGCGGGGCGGCTGCTGGCGCGTCGGAGACGGCGGGAGAGGACATGAGGGAGGGGCTCCGTGTGGACGGCGACTCCCCCTGAGCCGGCGGGGCGGGGCGTCGATCGGGCGTCGCGGACCGCTGGGGCGAGGGGGAGGAGAGAGGGGTCGCTCGTGACGACCCGACCACTTTACTCCGTGTTCTCCCAGGTTCGTGTGCGGGCGGCCCCAGGACGGGGGCCGCCCGCAGTGGTTCAGCTGCGCAGCGAGCGGAGGAGCAGAGCGGTCGAGACCGCCGCCTCGGCCGCCTCGCGCCCCTTGTCCTCCTTCGAGCCGGGAAGGCCCGCGCGATCGATGCCCTGCTGCTCGGTGTCGAGGGTGAGCACGCCGAAGCCGACCGGCTTGCCCGTCAGGATCGAGACGGTGGTGAGCCCGGAGGTGGCGGCGTCCGAGACGTACTCGAAGTGCGGGGTGCCGCCGCGGATGATCACGCCGAGGGCGACGACCGCGTCGGCCCCCGCCTCCAGGGCCGCCTTCGAGGCGACGGGCAGCTCGAACGAGCCGGGCACGCGCACGAGCGACCAGGACGCTCCGGCCTCGTCGAGGGCTCGGCCCGCTCCGGCGATCAGACCGTCGCTGATCTGCTCGTGCCAGGTCCCCGCGATGACGACGACGCGCAGTCCCGCGCCGTCGAGAGGGGAGGTGGTGGGGGCGCCGCTACCGGCCATTGCTACTCCTTCGTGGTGGCGCCGGCGATCCCGGCGTCGAGGGCGAGGCCGGAGATCCCGGCGTCGAGGGGGTCGTGGTCGAGGACGCTGTCGAGGGTGTGGCCCATGCGGTCGCGCTTGGTCTCGAGGTAGCCCTCGTTGAAGGCGCCGACTCCGACGACGAGCGGCACGCGCTCGGCGACGACGATGCCGCGGTCGGTGAGCTGGCGGACCTTCTCGGGGTTGTTGGTGAGCAGGCGCACCTCGGTGAGGCCGAGGTCCTCGAGGATCCCGACCGCCGCTCCGTAGTCCCGCGCGTCGGCGGGGAGCCCGAGGGCGAGGTTCGCGTCGAGGGTGTCGAGTCCGTCCTCCTGCAGGCGGTAAGCGCGCAGCTTGTTGATCAGGCCGATGCCCCGGCCCTCGTGCCCGCGGAGGTAGACGACGACGCCGCCGTCCCGCTGGATCGTGTCGAGGGCGGCGTCGAGCTGGGGTCCGCACTCGCACTTCAGCGAGCCGAACGCCTCGCCGGTCAGGCACTCGGAGTGCACGCGCACCAGTGCGGGCCGCCCCGCGGCGACCTCTCCCGCGAGGATCGCGACGTGATCCGCTCCGGTCTGCCGGTCGCGGTAGGCGCGGATCCGGAACGGGCCGTGGGTGGTCGGCACCGTGGTCTCGACCTCGAAGCTCACCCGCGCGCTCTCCGGGACCGCGACCGTGACGGGCACCTCCGCGTCGCAGTGGAACTCCTGCAGGTACGCGATGAGGGCCGCGACCGTGGTCACCGGCACGCCCTCGCGCTCGCCGAGAGCGATCAGCCCGGGCAGCCGCATCATCTCGCCGTCCTCGGCGACGATCTCGGAGATCGCGCCCACGGGGTACAGGCCGGCGAGCTTCATCAGGTCGACCGCCGCCTCCGTGTGCCCGTCGCGCTCGCGCACGCCGCCGTCGACGGCGCGCAGCGGCAGGATGTGGCCGGGGCGGTTCAGGCGGGAGGGGGTCGCCTCGGGGTCGGCCAGCACGCGGAGGGTGTGCGCGCGGTCGGAGGCGCTGATGCCGGTGGAGAGCCGGTCGGCCGCGTCGACGGACAGCGTGTAGGCGGTGCCGCGCGGGTCCTCGTTCTCGACCACCATCAGCGGCAGGGCGAGGCGGTCGGCGATCTCGTTGGTCATCGGCGCGCAGATGAACCCGGAGGAGTGGCGGACCATCCAGGCGATCGTCTCCTGGCTGGCGAGCTGGGCCGAGACGATGACGTCGCCCTCGTTCTCGCGGCCCTCGTCGTCCGCGACGATGATCGGGCGCCCGGCGCGCAGCGCCTCGACGGCCTCGGGGATGGTGGCGAGGCTCATGAGCGGGCCTCCGCGATCGAGCGCAGTGCGAGCATCCGCTCGACGTGGCGGGCCAGGACGTCGGTCTCGATGTTGACCCGATCGCCGATCGCGCGCGCGCCCAGCGTGGTGACGGCGAGCGTCTCGGGGATCAGCGAGACCTCGAACCACTGCTCCGGCTCGGCGGCGGGGCTGATCGCCGAGACGGTCAGCGAGACGCCGTCGACCGCGATCGAGCCCTTGTCGACGACGAGCGGAGCGATCTCCGCCGGCAGCGAGAACCGCAGCACCCGCCAGGCCTCGCCCGGTGCGATCGCGAGCAGCGTCGCCGTGCCGTCGATGTGGCCCTGGACGATGTGGCCGCCGAGCCGGTCGCCGACCAGCGCGGCGCGCTCGAGGTTCACGGGGTCGCCGACGCCCACGGTGTCGAGGGTCGACATCCGCAGGGTCTGCGCCATGACGTCGGCGGTGAAGCCCTGGTCGGTGTGCTCGACCACGGTGAGGCAGACGCCCGAGACCGCGATCGAGTCGCCGTGCCGCACGCCCTCGACGGCGAGGGGCCCGCGGATGCTGAGGCGGATCGCGTCGGCGCCCGCCTCGACAGCGGTCACGACGCCCTTCTCCTCGATGATTCCGGTGAACATCAGTGGGTCTCCATCTGCAGGGCGTGGGGGAGGCGGGCCGGGGTGCCGGCACCGCCCGCGGGGAGGACGTCGGGGCGCGCGGTCACGAAGAGGTCGTCGCCGAGGATCTCGACCGAGCGGAGGGAGAGGCGCCGGGCCCCGCCGATGCTCTCCACGCCGAGGTCGCCGAGCGCGAGGCGGGGGCCGCCGAGGAGCGCGGGCGCGAGGAACACGAGGTACTCGTCGACCAGTCCGGCGGCGACGAGCGCGGAGGCGAGGGTCGGTCCGGCCTCGACGTAGACGCTGCGGATCTCGGCGGAGTAGAGGTGCGCGAGGACCGCGGCGAGGTCGCGGGTGCGCTCGACCACGACGGCGCGGGGGTGCTCGTGCAGGCGGGCGCCCGGCGGCACGGGGCGCGTGCCGACGACGACGGGCACCGGCTGGTGGGCGAGGAGTTCGCCTCCGTCGCCGCGGGCGGTGAGGGCGGGATCGTCGGCGAGGACGGTCCCGGTGCCGACGAGGATCGCGTCGTGCGCGGCACGCTGCTCGTGCACGCGCTGACGGGCCGCCGCTCCGGTGATCCAGCGGCTGCTGCCGTCCGCCGCCGCGGTGCGGCCGTCGAGGGTCGAGGCCCACTTGAGCGTGACGAAGGGGCGGTGCAGGCGGGTCGCGGTGAGCCACGGGTGGAGGAACTGCTCTCCCTCCTCGGCGAGCACGCCCTCGATCACCTCGACGCCGGCCTCGCGGAGGGTGCGACCGCCGCCGGCCGAGCGCTCGCCCGGGTCCGGCACGGCGTAGACGACGCGGGAGACGCCCGCCTCGATCAGGGCGCGGCTGCAGGGACCCGTGCGCCCGGTGTGGTCGCACGGCTCGAGCGAGACGACGGCCGTCGCGCCCTCGGCGGCGCCCGGCGCGACGTGCGACAGGGCGTCGACCTCGGCGTGCGCGGTGCCGGCTCCGTGGTGCCAGCCCTCGCCGAGGACGGTGCCGTCGGGCGCGAGGATCACGCAGCCCACGCGCGGGTTGGGTCCGCGGGCGGGCCCGCGCTCGGCGAGCGCCAGCGCCCGGCGCATCGCGTGCTCGTAGTCGATCGTCATTCCCGGTTCTTCCGTTCGTCGCCGAACTCCGGGGTCTCGATCGACGGTGCGCGGGCACCGTCGCTCAGCATCGCGCGGTGATGCGCGACGCTCGTGCTGCCTCTCCTCCGGACTTTCACCGTCGGTCCTGGAGTTCCACCAGGTCAACCGCCGCCCCTCTCGAGGGGCTGCGGCTCGCGGACTGTGACCGCCGGTTCGGAATTCCCACCGACCCCGGAGCACGTGCTGTCCGGTCAGCCTACCCACCCGCCGCCCGGCGGGAGCCTCCGCGCGTCACACTCCCGGCGCACGGTCGGCTGGCGCGGGGCGGGCGGCGCTCGGACGCAGGGGCCGGGTCGCGCTCGTCGAGTCCCGCGCGGCAAAGGACGCCCGGCTCAGTGCCGGTGCTCGTCCACCCAGCGCGGGAAGGGGTCCGCGTACTCCGCCCAGGCGGCGGGGCCGGCCAGCAGCTCCTCGGGGGTGAGCAGGCAGCTCTGCAGGACGGCGGTCAGCCTCCCGGTGTCCAGGCCCGTCCCGAAGAAGGCGAGCTCCTGGCCGAGAGGCGCGTCCTCGTCCCAGCTGAGCAGGCTGGTCGGGTCCAGCGTCAGCACGTCGCCGGCGACCGACCACGAGCCGACCCGGTCGGCGCGCGTCGCCAGGCGCACCAGGCCGCGGGAGCGGAGGATGCGGCCCACCTTCTCCGCCACCAGCTCCCCGTGGACCGCCGTGCTCAGGCGGCCGGGGTGGAAGGGCAGCGGATCGCGGAACACGAACTCCTCGACGGTCGTGCCCGAGGCGCGGCGCCGCGAGGTCCCGTTGAGGGCGCACTGCCAGCCCATCGAGGAGGCGATCGCGTGCGCGCGCCGGGGGTGGAGCCTCCGTGGCGCCGCCGGGAGCTCACCGGCGGGGAGGAGATCGGCGGTGGGGGCGAGTGCTCGCAGGAGGTCGCGGACGAGTGCGGTCCGCTCGGGGTCGCTCGCGGAGAGGGGCTCGGCGAGGGCGACGAGGCTCGAGAACTCCAGGCGGGCGGCGAGGCGCTCCGCCGAGTCGAAGGAGGGGCCCGCGCCGCCGCAGAGCACGCGCAGGATCTCCTCCGTCGACGTCACGGCGACCACGTCGAGGATCGCGATGCGGGTGTCGGCGGGATGCCGCTGCGCGCAGAGGTGCTCGAGCACGAGTCCGATCTCGAGCGGGTCGGCCTGGCCATCGAGGGCGACGACCGTGTGACCGCGGTGGCCGTCGTCGGCGTCGGCCGCGAGGCGCCGGTGGAGCTCCTCGGCGAGAGCGGGACCGTCGGCGCCGGGCGGATCGACCTCGAAGGCGATCCGGGACTCGGGCCTGCCGGCGAGGAGCGCGGCGGTCCGCCCGGCGTCCTGGGGGTCGGTCGCGCTGACGAGGGTGACGGCGAGGACGGGGGGTGCGGGGTAGTGGGGCTCCATGGACCGCTACTCTATCGATAACAGTTCTCATTAACGACAGGAGCATCCGTGAAGGTCCGCAACTCCCTCAGGTCGATGAAGGCGCAGCCCGGCTCGCAGGTGGTCCGCCGCCGGGGCCGCGTCTTCGTGATCAACAAGCTGAACCCGCGCTTCAAGGCCCGTCAGGGCTGAGTGCCGACGGGAGGGTGCGAGCCCTCCCGTCGCGCACGGCCTCAGTGCTCGTCGTAGTGGCCGGCGTGAGCGGCGTGCTTGTGGCCGTCGTGGACGAAGTCCACGTGGTCGTCGTGCTGCACGGTCTCGTGGCCGCAGGCGTCGCCGTGCTCGTGGTCGGCGGTCGAGTGCTCGGCCTCCGACTCGTGCTCGTCGTAGTGGTCGCCGTGCAGGGCGTGGTGGTGCGTGCCGTGGACGTAGTCGACGTGGTCCTCGTGCTGCACGGCCGGATGGCCGCAGCCCTCGCCGTGCTCGTGCTCGGTGACGGGGTGCTCGGCGTGGAGATCGGTGGTGCTCATGGTGCTGCCTTTCCGGATGCGGGGGCCGCGGACGCGACGGGCTCCAGTCGACCAGATCCATAAACGCATTGCAATGGATGCGCCTAATCGAGAGCGATCATCGTTCCCGACAAGGACGGAGGTCACCCCTCCAGGGCGTGCCGGACAGCGTCGTCGACGATGTGCGTGACGTGGGTGTCGGCGACGGAGTAGTGCGCCTCGCGGCCCACGCGCTCGACCGCGACCAGCCCGGCGGTGCGCAGCATCCGCAGGTGCTGCGAGACCAGCGGCTGCGAGAGCCCGGTCACCTCGGCCAGCCGCCCGACCGTCGACGTCTCCTCGGCGAGGGCCCGGAGCAGGCGCAGCCGGGAGGAGGAGGACAGCACCTTGAAGAGCTCGGCGGCGGGTTCGAGGTCCTCGGTCATCTGCTCATGTAAGCAGAGATGCATGCGCCGTGTCCGCGCGGCGCCCCGCGCGCCTCCGGCTACCCTCGGTGCGATGGACGAGGACAGGTACGGGCAGGACGTGCTCGCCGGCGACTGGCGCGCCCGCGGCAGGGTCGAGGTGGCGGTGGTCGAGGCCGAGCGCGATCTGGTGGTCGAGGAGGTCGCCTCCGGCTTCGTGGGTGCCGTGCTCGGCGTGGAGCTGCGGATGGTGCGGCTGGAGGACCGGTTCGGCAAGGTCCGCGTGTTCCCGCTGGGGCCCGGGTTCCTCCTCGAGGGGAAGCCCGTGTCGCTCAAGGCGCCCGGGCTGAAGCGCGACGCCGGTCTCGGTCGCGCGCGCTCCGCCTCCGGCTCCTTCCACGTCGCCGACGCGAAGGCGCGGGTCGCCCTGCCCAGCCGCATCTACGTCGAGGGACGGCACGACGCCGAGCTGGTCGAGAAGGTCTGGGGCCACGACCTGCGGGTCGAGGGCGTCGTCGTCGAGTACATCGAGGGCGTCGACAACCTCGACGAGCTGGTGCGCGAGTTCCGGCCCGGTCCGGGGCGCCGCATCGGCGTGCTCGTCGACCACCTGGTGCGCGGCTCGAAGGAGTCGCGGATCGCCGAGCAGGTCGCCGCCGGTCCGCACGGCGCCCACGTCCTCGTCGTCGGCCACCCCTACATCGACGTCTGGCAGGCCGTGAAGCCCGGCCGGATCGGCCTGGAGCGCTGGCCCGAGATCCCTCGCGGAACCGAGTGGAAGCACGGGATCTGCGAGGCGCTCGGCTGGCCGCACGAGGAGCAGGCCGACATCGCGCGCGCCTGGCAGCGCATCCTCGGCCGGGTGCGCACCTTCCAGGACCTGGAGCCGGCGCTGCTGGGCCGGGTCGAGCAGCTCATCGACTTCGTGACGGAGCCCGCATGACCCGGCACGCGGGCCTCGGCCTCGCCCTCGACGCCGTGCTCGTCCTGGTCTTCGTGCTGATCGGCCGCGGGAGCCACGACGAGGGGTCGGCGCTGATCGGCCTGCTCACCACGCTCTGGCCGTTCCTGGCGGCGCTCCTGCTCGGCTGGGTCGTCACGCGCTCGTGGCGCTCCCCGGACCGGATCGTGCCCGCCGGGCTCGTCGTCTGGGCGGTGACCGTCGCGGGCGGGATGCTCCTGCGGATCGCCTCCGGGCAGGGCGTGCAGTGGAGCTTCGTGATCGTGACGGCCGTCGTGCTGGCCGTGTTCCTCCTCGGCCGCCGCGCTCTGACGCGGCTGATCGCCCGCCGGCGCTAGGCGGACCGGCGGCTCAGCCCACCCGCACCCCGAAGTGCTCCGCGAACAGCGGCAGCAGCAGGCTGAGCTGCAGCTCGGAGAGGGTGGCGCCGCGGAGGCCGTCCAGCCCGGTGAGCACGTGCAGCTCGGCGCCGCGCAGATCGAGGTGCTCGATCCGGGCCCGGGAGAGATCGAGGGAGCGGACGTCGCAGTCGACCAGGCGCAGCCGCGTGCCGGTCGCACCCGCCAGGTCGAGCTCGTCGATCGTGCAGCGCTCGACCAGCACGTCGCGCACCGCGGCTCCGCGGAGGTTCAGGTAGCCGAGCTTGCAGTCGGCCACGCGCACCTGCTCCCAGGTGCTCTCGTAGAGCTCGGCCGAGCCCAGCCGCGAGGCGAGCAGCTCGACGGATCGGAGCCGGCTCCGCGGCGCCGAGAGCCCGGGGACGTCCAGCCGCTCGAGCCGCGACTCCGCGATCGACGCGGCCCGCAGCTGGGCGCCGTCCAGGACCACTCCCTCCAGCGCGCACTCGCTGAAGGAGGCCGCGGTGAGATCGGCGCCGGTGAGGTCGGTGCCGGCGAAGCGCAGCCCTTCGGCGTGCTCCCGGGCGCCCGTGTCCCCGGCGTACCCCTCGGCGAGGCCGTCGAGGAGGAGGGGGTCGAGCCGGGGAGGAGCGGTCGCGTCGCGCACGCGGCGAGCCTAGTGCTGGCACCATGGCGGCATGCCCCGCCTGCTCGCCGTGTGCCGCGTCGCCCGCCTCCTGCCCGACTCCGGCACGGTCGGCGTGACCGCGATCGACAAGCGGCCGGTCGAGGGTCCCGTCGGAGTGCGCGACCTGGGCCTCTACGGCGACGTGCAGGCCGATCGCGCGCACCACGGCGGCCTCGACAAGGCGCTCTACGCCTACTCCGACGAGGACGCGGTCTGGTGGGCGGAGCGCCTGGGGCGGCCGGTGGCCGCGGGAATGTTCGGCGAGAACCTGCGGATCGCGGGCCTCGACGTGAGCGGAGCCGTGATCGGCGAGCGCTGGCGGATCGGCGAGGCGGTCGAGGTCGAGGTGACGATGCCGCGGACGCCGTGCGCGACGTTCCAGCGGGCCCTCGGAGAGCCCCAGTGGGTGAAGCGCTTCGCCGACGAGGGGCGCACCGGCGCGTACCTGCGGGTGCTGCACCGCGGATCGGTGGAGGCGGGCGACGCCGTCGAGGTGCTGAGCCGGCCCGGGCACGGCGTCCCGGTCGACCGCTGGTACCGCGAGCACAGCCCGGCGGACGCGCAGGCGCTCCTCGAAGGAGAGGAGGCGGGTGCGCTCCGGCCGGCTCCGGCGCTGCGGGCGTCGATCGAGCGGGCGCTCGCCTGACCCGGTCTACTCCCCGCGCGCCTCGCGCTTGAGGCGGCGCTTGACCGCTCGCTCCGTCAGCACCGTCAGGTAGTCCTGCACGGGCCGGTCCTGCAGGTCCGCGAGCTCCTCGCGCACGAGCGGCGCGACCTGCTCCTCGGAGTGGTCGGGGAACTTCTTGCGCACGTTCGCGGTCACGTCGCGCACCACCTGGTCGAGATCGAAGTCGGTCGTCATGCGGAGATCCTGGCCCCTCCAGGTGAACAGGAGGGGCACGGAGCCCACGGCCCCGCGCCCCTCCTCCGTGCCGATGGTCAGCTCGCGGCGACGGCGATCTCGTTCGGCGTGACGTCGAGCTCGCCCGTGGCGACGACCTCTCCCGTGGTGAGGTCGACGGCGTGGATGCTGTCGGCGGCCGGGTCGGTCACGTAGGCGATGTCCCCGGCGACCGTGATCGCGGGGTGCGGGTCCTGCCACTCGACCGGGCTCTCCCAGGCGTCGACGACGGGGTAGGAGGCGGTCAGCTCGCCGGTCTGGGGGTCGAGGACGTGGATCGCGCCGTCCGAGGCGATCATGTACGCCAGGTCGTCGGGGCCGCGGGCGACGCCGCGGAAGGTGTACTCGACGCCCTCGGGCAGGTCGACGACGTCGAGGGTCTTCGCCTCGGTGTCGATCAGCGCCACGCGGTGCAGGAGGTAGCCCTCGGCGTCGCGGTCGTCCTTGTAGTCGCCGACGATGATCGGGCTGGTCTCGCTGACCCAGGCGTTGCCCATGCGGCCGTACGGCTGGTCCGGCGCCTCGAGCTTCGTGATCTCGCCGCCGTCGTAGACCAGGGCGCCGTTCTCACAGCCGAAGACGACGACCTCGTTCTCGGCCGTGCCCTCTCCGTGGACACCGGGGCACTGGTCGTTCGTGGCCGTCACGGCGCCGGCGGCGTCGCGCACCTCGATGCCGGTGCGCCCGTCGGCGTCACCGACCGTGGTGAGGAAGGTGCCGTCCTCGAGGACGATCGAGACGCCGTGGTGCGCCTCGACGCCCGGGATGGTCTCGGTCTCGGGCATCCCGTCCGAGGACGCCAGGTCGGCGGTCTCGAGGACGGTCGTGTCGCTCGTGCCGTCGGCGTAGAGGACGGTCTTCCCGGCGTGCCGGACGACGTGGCCCGGGGTGTCCGCGGGGAAGACGATGTCCGTCAGCTCCGGCTCGCCGCCGGTGCCGGCGGCGGTGTCGAGGAGCTGGAACCCCTCGCTCATGGTGACCATGACGTGGCGGTCGTCGCCGGCGGGGTTGAGGCGGGTGAACTCCTCGGAGTCCAGGTCCGCGACGGTCTCGAGGGTCTCGCCGTCGAGGACGAGGATGCCGCCCTCGTAGGCGACGGCGACGCGGGCGCCGGCGGCCGCCGCGGCCTCGGTGGCCGGCGCGGTGGACGCGGAGGACTCGGCGGCCGGGGTCGAGCTCGACGAGCAGGCCGCGAGGACCGTGATCGAGCAGGCGGCGATCAGGCCGAGGCCCGCCCGCCGGACGTGGGGATTCTGCATGGGTGCTTCTTCTTCCTGGTGGTGGATCTGAGGGCTCACGGGGAGAGCCCGGTGGCGATGCGCTGCGTGTTGACGCGCATCATGGCGAGGTAGTCGGGAGCGCCGCCCTCGGGCCCCGTCAGGGACTCCGTGAACAGCTCGACCACCTCCACGCGGATGTCGGCCTCGCTCGCCAGCGCCTGGACCAGGCGGTCGGGAGACGAGGACTCCGCGAAGATCGTGGGGACGCCGGTCTGCTCGACCGCGTCGACGAGATCGGCGAGGTCGGAGGCGGACGGCGCCGCGAGGGTCGTGCCTCCCGGGATGACGGCGCCGACGACGTCGAAGTCGAAGCGGTCGGCGAGGTACCCGAAGACGTGGTGGTTGGTGACGAGGGCGCGGCGCTCGGCGGGGATCGCGGCGAACGCCGCGGCCATCTCGGAGTCGAGCCGCTCGAGCTCGGCGCGGTAGCCGGCCGTCCGGTCCCGGACGGTGGCCGGATCGACGCCGTCGAGCGCGGCGAGCACGGGCCCGAGGGAGTCGACGACGTCGATCATCCGGCCGGGGTCCGTCCAGAAGTGCGAGTCCGGGCTCCCCTCCGCGTCGCCCTCACTGTAGTCGAGGACGTCGACGGCGTCGCCGGCGACGAACGCGGGGACGTCCTCACCGGAGGCCTCGTCGAGGTGCTGCTGCAGGCCCTCCTCGAGTCCGAGCCCGTTCGAGACGACGAGGTCGGCGGAGCGCAGGCGCGCCGCCTCCTGCGCCGAGATCTCGAAGGAGTGCGGGTCGGCGTCGGGCTTCATCAGCGTGACGACCTGCGCCTCGTCGCCGACGAGCTCGCCCACGACGTCGCCGAGGATGTTGGTGGAGACGATGACGAGGGGCCTCTCGTCCTCCTCCGCGGACGTGCAGCCCGACAGGAGCAGGACCGCCGCGGCGGAGGCGAGGGCCCAGCCGCGCCTCATCGGCCCGTCTCCGCCGTGAAGGCCGGCTCGGTGGCGGTCTCGAAGGTGCGGGCGAGGCGCGCGCCGTCCGCGTAGTCGATCTCGTGCAGCTTCCGCTCGGCGGGCGCGCTGAGGTAGGCCCGCTGCTGGTCGGCGATCAGGACGGGCCGCGAGCCGTCCGCGGTCGTGTCCGCGACGAGGGGCGCGGTCTCGGCGAGGACCGCACCGTCGGAGCCGTCGAGAACCAGCACGCGGCCGTCGGCGGCGAGGGCGAGGACGGTCTCGTCCGCGTCGTCCACCGCGGTGACCTGCGCCAGCGGGGCGGGAGAGGGGAGGAGGCTCCAGGAGCGCTCCCGGGTGTCGAGGAGCCAGATGCCCGCGTCGCCGGCGAGGCCGGCGACCGTGGGGCGGCCCTCGCGGTTGTCGAAGGAGGCGGCGGGTGGCGCGGTGGTGCCGGCGGGGTAGGGGATCCGCTCGACGATGAGCTCCTCGTCCTCGATCGACGCCAGGAGTGCGCCGTCGGAGCAGCCGATGACGGCGCCGACGCGGGTGGTGATCGTCCCGGCGGGGTCGGGGCAGGCCTCGCGGAGACCCGTCGGCTCGCCGTCCGAGTCGTAGCCGGCGACGGCCGCTCCGGATCCGGACCCCTCGGTCACCAGTGCGGACGAGCCGACGGGCACGACCATCCCGGGTCCGGGCTCGACGTCCTTCCGGAACCGCTCGACGATCGCCCCCTTCGACAGCGCCTCGGTGTCGAGGAGGACCGCCTCGCCGGAGTCGGGGAAGAAGAGTCCGGTTCCGCCGGTGGTCGAGAGGTTCGTCGTGGCGACGACGGCCGTCCCGGAGCCCTCGACCGTGCCGATCAGGCGGGGGTCCGCGCGGTAGTAGTGGAAGTGGTCGACGTGGTCCCAGGTCCACACGCCGCTGTCGACGATCTCGACGCCCGCATCGGTCTGGGCGAAGAGGTAGCGGCCGTCGGTCGTCATCGCGCTCGGTGCGCCGATGGTGCCGAGGCCGGTGACCGTCTCGTCGAGGAGGTCGAGGTGCGACACGGCGCCCGACGGGTCGATCGACGTCAGCCCCAGGCGCGGCTCGGCGAGCTCGGCGGCGTTCGCGACGGCGCCGTGGCCGGAGCCCGTGTCGTCCGCGGCCGGCGCGGAGGCATCGGTCGAGCAGGCGGCCAGGCCCAGCGCGAGAGCGCCCAGGAGGACGGTGGAAGCGGTGGTTCGGGAGTGCACGGAGTCCTTTCGAGGGTGAGCGGGGGAGGAGCGGTGCCGGCAGGGCCTCATGCGGCGACCGGCTGAGGGCCCGACCGGGACGCGAGGGCCGACGCGGCCGAGCGGACCGCCCAGGACACCGCGGCGACCGCGATGGCCGTGCCGGCGACCGAGGCGCCCGCGGCCGTGGCCGCGTGCCAGGAGACGAGCAGGCCGACGAGCACGGAGGCCGCGCCGAGGATCGACGCGAGCAGCATCCGGGTCGGGATGCGCGTGGTCCAGTGACCGGCGGCCACCGCGGGAGCCAGCAGGAGCCCGACGACGAGGAGCGAGCCGACCGCCTGGTAGGAGGCGACGACGGCGAGGGTCACCAGGCCGACCAGCGCGGCCTGAGCCGAGCGCGGACCGAGGCCGAGCACCGCGGCGATGCGCGGATCCAGCGCCAGGGCGACGAGCGGGCGGTGGAAGGCCGCTGCGACGAGGAGGCCGGCTCCGGCGGCGGCGGCGAGCAGCCCGATGTCGACGGGGGTGATCGCGAGGATGTCGCCGAAGAGGATCGAGGTCGCGTCCGTGGCGAAGCTGCCCGAGTGCGAGATCACGATGACCCCCAGCGCCAGCATGGCGACGAAGAGCAGGCCGATGCTGGTGTCGTAGGACAGTCGTCCGCGCCGCTGCAGGGCCGCGATGCCGAGGCTCATCAGCACCGCGCTGGCTGCGCCGCCCACGAGGACGGGCGCGCCGAGCACCGTCGCGAGGGCGACGCCGGGGAGCATCCCGTGGGCGAGCGCCTCGCCGAGGAAGGCCATCCCGCGGAGGACCACCCAGGTGCCGACGACGCCGCAGAGGACCGCGACGAGGACGCCGCCGAGGAGGGCGCGCTGGAGGAAGTCGAGAGCGAACGGCTCGAGGATTCCGGCGAGGAGGCTGGGCATGGTGCCCGACCGTACACGATAATGAGAACAGTTATCACTCCTGTACGCTCGTCGGGATGGACGTCTCACCCCTGCCCGAGCCCCCGGCCCGCCTCCGAGGCGCTCACGTCGACTTCGGCTCCCGCCGCGCTCTCGCGGGGGTCGATCTCGACGTCGCCGCGCGCTCGCTGACCGTGATCGCCGGGCCGAACGGCGCCGGCAAGTCGACGCTTCTGGAGGTGATCGCGGGAGTGCGTCCACTGACGTCCGGCACGCGGGACGTCACCGGAGCGATCGCCTTCGTGCCGCAGCGGGCGTCGATCCCGGACCGCCTCCCGGTGACGGTGCGCGACGTGGTCGCCGTGGGCACCTGGGGTCGGCTCGGCCGCCTCCGCCGCAGCGACGCGCGCGCGGCGGACGCGATCGCCACCGCGCTCGAGCGGATGGAGATCGCCGCGCTCGCCCGGGAGCCCTTCGCGGTGCTCTCCGGCGGTCAGCGGCAGCGGGCGCTCCTCGCCCAGGGGCTCGCCCGCGGGGCCGGCCTGCTGCTCCTGGACGAGCCCACCACCGGTCTCGATTCAGCGAGTGCGGAGCGGATCCGGTCGGTCCTGCGCGCGGAGGCGGACCGCGGCGCGACGGTGGTCTGCGTCTCGCACGACCCCGCCGTGCTGGCCGACGCCGACCGCGTCGTCGGACTCGTCGACGGGGCCCTCGCTCCGGCGGACCGATCCGTCACCCGGGGCCCGTGAGGCGGGGGCACACGGGCCGTCCGTGACGGATCGCACCCGAGCGACGGGCCGCGGGCTGGGAGGATGGGGGGATGACCTCGACGCTGCTCGACCGCATGCCGACGCCCGACGCGGACGGGCGCGTCGACGACGACGCGGTCTACCTGGCCTTCACCGAGTGGGCGGAGTCGCGCGGCCTCCCGCTCTACCCGGCGCAGGACGAGTCCATGCTCGAGATCGCCTCCGGCTCCAACCTGATCCTCTCGACGCCCACCGGCACCGGCAAGTCGCTCGTCGCGATCGGCGCGCACGCCGCGGCGCTCGCCTCCGGGCGCCGCAGCTTCTACACGGCGCCGATCAAGGCGCTCGTCTCCGAGAAGTTCTTCGCGCTGGTCGACGTCTTCGGCGCCTCCAACGTCGGGATGGTCACCGGCGACTCCTCGGTGAACGCCGACGCGCCGATCATCTGCTGCACGGCCGAGATCCTCGCGAACCTCGCGCTCCGGCACGGCGAGGACACCCCGGTCGACCAGGTCGTGATGGACGAGTTCCACTTCTACGCGGACCCGGCGCGCGGCTGGGCGTGGCAGGTGCCGCTGCTCACCCTCCCGCACGTGCAGTTCGTGCTGATGTCGGCCACCCTCGGCGACGTGACGGCGCTCGCCGCCGACCTCAGCCGCCGCACGGGCCGGGAGACCGCCCGGGTCACCGGCGTGGAGCGCCCGGTGCCGCTGCACTACTTCTACGAGATCGCGCCGATCCACGACTCCATCGAGGAGCTGCTCTCGACGAACCAGTCGCCGGTCTACGTCGTGCACTTCTCGCAGGCGGCCGCTCTCGAGCGTGCGCAGGCGCTCACCAGCGCGAACATCGCCACCCGCGAGCACCGCGACCGAATCGCCGAGGTGATCGGCGGCTTCCGCTTCACCACCGCGTTCGGCAAGACCCTCTCCCGGCTGCTCCGGCTGGGGATCGGCGTGCACCACGCGGGCATGCTGCCGAAGTACCGCCGCCTGGTCGAGCAGCTCGCCCAGCAGGGCATGCTGCGCGTGATCTGCGGCACGGACACCCTCGGCGTCGGCATCAACGTCCCGATCCGCACCGTGCTGCTCACCGCGCTGACCAAGTACGACGGCACCCGGACCCGCCAGCTCTCGGCCCGCGAGTTCCACCAGATCGCCGGCCGCGCCGGTCGCGCGGGGTACGACACCGCCGGGACCGTGGTCGTGCAGGCCCCCGAGCACGAGTCCGAGAACCGGAAGGCTCTCGACAAGATGGGCGACGACCCGAAGAAGCGGAGGAAGTGGGTCGCCAAGCGCGCGCCGCAGGGCTTCGTCAGCTGGGGCGAGCCGAGCTTCCGCAAGCTCGTCGACGCCGAGCCCGAGACGCTGACCTCGCACATGACGATCACGTCGGCGATGCTGCTGAACGTGATCGCCCGCGGCGGCGACGCTTACGCGAACGTGCACGCCCTGATCTTCGACAACCACGAGCCGTGGAAGCGGCAGCTGCAGCTCGCCCGCCGGGCGCTCGGCATCTACCGGACGCTGCGGGAGGCGGGCGTGGTCGAGCAGAGCGTCGGAGCCGACGGCGTGACCCGTATCCGCCTGACCGTCGACCTGCAGCCGAACTTCGCGCTCAACCAGCCGCTCTCGCCGTTCGCGCTTGCCGTGTTCGACGTTCTCGACCCGGAGTCGCCGAGCTTCGCGCTCGACGTGATCTCGGTGCTCGAGGCGACCCTCGACGACCCGCGCCCGATCCTGGGGGCCCAGCAGTTCCAGGCCCGCGGCGAGGCCGTCGCCGCGATGAAGGCCGAGGGGATCGAGTACGAGGAGCGGATGGAGCTGCTCGAGTCCGTCACGCACCCCAAGCCGCTCGAGGAGCTCCTCGAGGCGACCTTCGAGACCTACACCGCCGCGCAGCCGTGGGTGAAGGACTTCGAGCTCTCGCCGAAGTCGGTCGTGCGCGACATGTACGAGCGGGCGATGTCCTTCGGCGAGTACACCGCGTTCTACAAGCTCTCCCGCTCGGAGGGACTGGTGCTGCGCTACCTGTCCGACGCGTTCCGCGCGGCCCGGCAGACCATCCCCGACGAGCTGAAGAACGAGGAGCTGCACGACCTGATCGAGTGGCTGGGCGAGCTCGTGCGCCAGGTCGACTCCTCGCTGGTCGACGAGTGGGAGGAGCTGGTCAATCCGGCGCTCCACGCGGCGGACCAGGCGATCGTGCCGCCCGCTCCGCGCCGCCTCACCGCGAACCACCGCGCCTTCCGCGTGCTGGTGCGCAACGAGATGTTCCGCCGGGTGACCCTCGCCGCCCTCGACGACCACGAGGCGCTCGGCGAGCTCGACGCCGCCGCCGGCTTCGACGCCGACGCGTGGGGCGCCGCGCTGGACGACTACTACGACGAGCACGACAGCATCGGCATCGGGCCCGACGCCCGGGGGCCGAAGATGCTGCTCGTCACGGAGGAGCCGACGCAGTGGCTCGTGCGGCAGATCCTCGACGATCCGGCCGGCGACCACGACTGGGGGATCTCGGCGACCGTCGACCTCGCCGAGTCGGACGAGCAGGGTGCGGCCGTCGTCCGCGTCACCTCGGTCGGCCGGCTGGACTGATCAGCGGCCGCGCTTCTCCCGGCGCTGCATCTCGGCGGCGATATCCGCCTCGGTGATCTCCTTGCGGGCGGGACCCCAGATCGACGCGGCCTGGCCGACGACGCCGATCCCGATCCCGATCATCGGCCAGATCGGCCAGAAGTAGCCGTCGGCCCCTGTGCCGACCCAGACGGCGGTCGTGATCGCCGAGACGCTCGCCCATCCGCCGAGCGATCCCAGGAAGTCGCGGCGCCGCTTGACCTCGCGCACAGCGAGCGCGCGCTCGGCGTCCTCGACGCGGGCGGTCTCCACCTCCTCGCCGGAGGCGGCCGCCGGGACGACCTCCGCGGACCGGTCTCGCCGGGCGGACGGATCCGGAGTTCCCCACTCGTTCGTCATGCGGCCAGCCTACGCACGGGCCGTCGGCAGCGGTACGCGGGCTTCAGGCGGCGGTACGCGGGCTCAGGGGGCGGCCGCCTGCTCCGGCTGGCAGTGCGGGCACCACCAGGTGCGGCGCTGCTCGGGGTCGTCGCGGACCTCGTCGCGGACGAGCACCGTCGTGCCGCAGCGCAGGCACGGGCGCCCGGCGCGCCCCGCGACCCAGTGCCGCTCGCCGCGGCGGGTGTCACCGGTGGTGGTCTGGAACATCCCCGGGATCGTGACGGAGGCGCGGAGGCCTCTCGCCGCGGTCGCCACGAGGGCGCGGACGTCGAGGGAGCCGATCGGCCGCCAGGGCCAGACCCCGCGGAGGAAGCAGACCTCGTTGGCCCAGAGGTTGCCGAGACCCGCGAGGCAGCGCTGGTCGAGGAGTGCGGCGACGACGGGCCGGTCCGGGAGGCGGGAGAGGCGCCGGACGGCCTCGTCGGCGTCCCAGTCCGCGCGGAGCGGGTCGGGCCCGAGGTGCCCGACGGCGCGCGGCTCGTCGCGGGTGGCGAGGAGCTCGACGACCGGGAGGTCGATGCCCCACACGGTCGAGCCGTCGTCGAGGCGGAGGCGGACACGGACGTCCTTCTGCACCGAGCGGGGGACCGCTCGGCGTGGAGCGGTCACGGTCCAGGAGCCCTGCATCCGCAGGTGGGTGTGCAGGGTCGTTCCGCCGGAGAAGCGGGTGAGGAGGTGCTTGCCGTGGGTGTCGTGCTCGAGGATCCTCAGCCCGGCGAGGGAGTCGCCGGCCGCGTCCCCGGAGCGCAGCTCGCCCTCGAGGACGGTGCGGCCGTCCGCCGCCCGCCTGAGGCGGGCGGCGAGACGGTGCACACTGTCTCCCTCGGGCATCCCCGAACTCTAGGAGCCGGAGCTCGCCGAGATCAGGGGTCGCGCGGGATCAGGCGCCGCGGTACGCCTGCTTGTAGACGCGCTCGGTGCCGTCGGGCGCGGTGACCTCGATGGTCGCCGTGCCGGCCTTGATGGGCGTGAAGACGGTCACGGTCTTCACCGTGAACGACTGGCCGGGCTTGACCGTCTTCTTCGTCTTGCTGCCGTACGCCGTCGTGATCTCGATCGAGACCGTCTCGTCGCCGTTGTTCACCGCCGACACCGTCAGCGTCCGCACGACGGCGAGGCGCTTGGTGGAGGCGGTGGTCGCGACGTCGATGACCGTGACGGGCTCGGGCTCCGGGTCCGTCCGGGTCTCGGGCAGGTCGAGGCCGACGACGACCGGGTCGTGGTCGCTGGAGCGGTACGCCGAGGTGTCGTAGAAGATCGTCGCGTTGTAGTCGTAGCGGCTGTACTCCAGTGCCACGGACTCGCCGCTGTTGATGTTCCAGGTGTCGACCCCGGTGACCGTCCTGTCGGCCGCGGGCGAGGCGAAGACGTGGTCCAGCGAGCCGACCGCGCCGTCGAACGAGTACGAGTACTTGCCGTCCTTCGCACCCTGGTCGATGTAGCCGGCGTCGGTGATCACCTTCACCGGGTCCTCCTTCGAGTAGGCGTTGAAGTCGCCCAGCAGGTAGACGAGCTCGGTGGCCTTCTCGGTGCGGAGGCGGTCGGCGAAGGCGACGAGGGCGGTCGCCTGCTTCACGCGCGAGGCGTTCGAGGCGCCCTGGCCGTCGCCCTGGTCGGCGTCGGCGCCGGATCCGGAGCCCTTCGACTTGAAGTGGTTCACGATCGCGACGAACTCGCTGGCGCTGTCGCCGAGGAGGCGGAACTCCTGGGCGAGGGGCTTGCGGGCGTTCGAGAAGTTCACCGTGTCGTTGAGCACGACGGACTCGCCGACCGGCTCGATGACGGCCTTCTTGTAGATGAAGGCGGTGCGGATGACGTCCTCGTCCGCGAGCGCGGGGAGCGCTGCGGGGGAGGGGACGTAGGCCCAGACCTCGGAGCCGGCCGCCGTGTTCAGCGCGGCGGTCAGGGTGGCGAGGGCCTCGTCGCGCGGCTTGCCGAACTTGGCCGAGTTCTCGATCTCCTCGAGCGAGACGACGCCCGCGCCGAGGGTGTTGATCGCGGTCACGATCTTGGCCTGCTGGCGCTCGAGGTCGTCGGCGTTCGCCGCTCCGCGGGCGTCGCAGCCGCTGTTGACCGTGACGGGGTCGCCGTCGCGGTCGGTGTAGAAGGTGCAGCCGGTGATCGAGTCGCCAGTGGTGGAGAAGTAGTTGAGCACGTTGAAGGACGCGATCGAGAGGTCGCCGCCGACGGCCTCGGGCTTCGCGGTCCGGGTGTTCGCGAAGGTCGCGGGCTGCACGTCGCCGGCGTTCTCGACGGTCAGCTGCGTGGTGGGCTGGAAGGCCCAGCCGCCGTTGCGGTAGTCGAGGACGACGGGGCGGGTGAAGGTCGCCGGAGCACCCACGCGGATCGGCGCGGTGGTGGTGAGGTAGGGCAGCGGGATCGCCTTGTTCGCGGCGGCGCCGAGGAAGTTGATCGAGGCGCCGTCGTCGAGGGTGATCGCGCGGGCGGCGTTGTCGGCGACGACGGCCGCGAGCTCCGGCGAGCCGGGGCGGGCGACCTCGGTCGGCGTGAGCAGCGGGGACGTGCCGGCGGCGAGGCCGACCGAGCCGAAGCTGTTCAGGTCGAAGGTGTCGGTGACCGTGTAGGCGCCCTGCGGAGCGATCAGCATGCTCTCGAGCACCTCGCGCTCGGCGGCGGTGCGGGGGAGCGCGACAGCGGCCGGGACCGGCGCTGCGGCGGCGTCGTCGAGCTTCACGACGGTCGCGGCCGAGGTCGGGGTGAGCTCGGTCAGGCCGTTGTACTCGCTCACCTCGCCGGTGATGCGCAGGTGGTCGCCGATCGCGACCGACCCGACGGAGGCGGAGGAGAAGACGAAGACGGCGTCGGAGGCCGTGCGCGAGCTCTCGCCGCCGGTGCCGGGGGTCTGGATGACGTAGCCGTTGTAGCCGCCGGACGGGTAGCGCGCGGTGACGACGCCGGAGGTGGTGACGGTGCTGCCGACGAGCGGCGACGCGTCGCCGGTGCCCTGGATCTCCGCGATGGAGACGGCCGGGATCTCGGCCGGCGGGGTGGTCGGGGGAGTGGTCGGCGGGGTCGTCGTCGGCGGCGTCGTGGGCTCGGGCTCGGATCCTCCGCCCGCGGCCTGCGGGGTCGGTGCGCCGAGCGCGAAGTCGGCCGAGTTGACGTCGGTGTCGCCGGTGGCGGTGTCCGCGCGGGCGATCGTCTGGGTGAGGGAGGGCACCGTGGCGACGGACGACTCGAAGGTGTTCGAGGTGCCGTAGCCGACGAGGTCGATCACCGCGTCCGGCTGGGCGGCGGCGCCGGTGGGCGGCGCCACGAGCGCCGAGGTCCCGTCGACGAGGAAGAGGGTGCCGCCCGCGGCGGCCATGTTGAGGCCGTTCGCGCTCTGGTCGGGCGTCGGCAGGGCCGCGCCGTTGGTGCCGTTGCTGGCGCCGGCGAGCAGGAAGTGGCCGCCCGCGGGCACCGAGCCGGTGAGCGGCACGGTCGTGGTGGGGTTCGCGGTGCCGGTCGCCGAGCGGTACTGGATCGAGAGGCCGCCGAGGGCGATCTCGGCGGCGGTGGGGTTGTAGAGCTCCACGTAGCGGTTGCTGAACGCGGCGCCGGCGGAGCCTCCGCGGGCGAAGACCTCGCTGATGACGAGCTCGTCGCCCGAGGGCGCGGCCGCGGCGGAGGTCGCGACCAGCGGAGCGGCCGCCAGGGCCAGTCCGGTCAGGGCCGCCAGGCCGAGCCCGCGCCTCCGGCGGCGGTCGGGCGGGGTGGGAGAGTCGGGCATGGTGGTCCTCTCGATCGCCGCTCGGAAGAGCGGTCGCAGCGTCGTCGCCGCGCGGCGCGGCCGGCGCACCCCCGGAAGGGGCACGCATGGTCACGCTATGCAGTGCGGGTGCCCGGCCTGTGAACCGGACGTTTCATGAACGTAAACTCATCCACCGACATCGGGGCGCGCGGGTGCCGCTCGCGGCGCGTTCGCGGCTTCGCGGGCCACACTCGTCGGATGATCTCCTTCGAGCTGGCCCGTGCCCTGCGCACGGCGGGCGTGCGCTGGACGCCCCGCACCGGTGACCGCTTCCGCATCGAGCGGGAGGGCTTCGACGGCGACGTCTTCACCGTCAGCGACATGACCATCGAGGCGCACGAGTACCCGAGCGGGACCGTCCTCGGCTTCAACGGCACCACGGAATGGGCGCTCGACTCCGTCTCCCTGGAGGACTCGCTCTGGCTGCCGCGGGAGGACCAGCTGCGCGAGCTCCTCCGCGGGACCTTCCGCTCCCTCCGTCGCCTCGCCGAGCCGGAGACGCGGTTCGCCGTCGAGGTCGAGCTCGGCGGCCGGGCGCGGACCTTCGAGGACGCGGCGGCCGAGAACGCCTACGCGGAGGCGCTGCTCGCGCTGGTCAGCTCGGTCGCGGTCGACCTCGACGACGTGGACGAGCTGGACGCGGCCGACGAGCCCGACCGGGCGGCCGAGCGGGCCTGAGGCTCCGTCCGACCCCGACCCTCCGCATCCGGCGGGGCTAGGACGCCGCCTTCTCCGCCGCCGCGGTCTTCTTCGGGATCCGCTTCTTCGCAGGCGCGTCGGCGCCCTTCTCCGGGTCGGCCTTCTTCGCCGCGGGCTTCTTCTTCGCGGCGGTCGTCGCCGGAGCCTTCGCCGCCTTCTTCGGGGCGGGCTTCGTCGCGGCCTTCTTCTCGGCGGGAGCCTCCTCCGCCGGCGCGCCCTTCGCCCCGCGGCTGCGCTCGACCGAGCGCTTGAGCGCCTCCATCAGGTCGAGCACCTCGCCGCCGCCGCCCTCCTCCTCCGGCGCCTCGCCGAAGGTCGCGGCGGTGTCGAGGGCGTCGCCCTGCTCGATCTTGGCGTCGATCAGCGTGCGCAGCTCCTCCTGGTACGCGTCGTGGAACTTCGCGGCGTCGAAGTCCTCGGAGTAGGAGTCGACCAGGTGCGCCGACATCTCGAGCTCGCGCGCCGCGATCCGAGTGGTGCCCTCCAGCGACGGGAACTCGACCTCCCGCACCTCGTCGGCCCAGAGCAGCGTCTGCAGCATCAGCAGCTTGCCGCGCACGCGCAGCGCGGCGAGGCGGGTCTTCTGCCGCAGCGCGAACTCGACGATCGCGGTGCGGTCCGTCTGCTCGAGGGTGCGGCGCAGCAGGACGTAGGCCTTGGGGGAGGAGGAGTCGGGCTCCAGGATGTAGGCGCGGTCGAACATGATCGGGTCGACCTGCTCGCTGGGCACGAACTGCACGACGTCGATCTCGCGGTCGCGCTCCTCCGGCAGCGCCTTGAGCTCGTCCTTGGACAGGACCACGGTGCGCTCGCCGTCGTCGTAGGCCTTGTCGATGTGGTCGAAGGTGACGACCTCGCCGCAGATCTCGCACTTGCGCTGATACCGGATCCGTCCGCCGTCCTTGTCGTGGACCTGGTGCAGCGGGATGTCGTGGTCCTCGGTCGCGCTGTAGATCTTCACCGGCACGTTGACCAGGCCGAAGGTGATCGCGCCCTTCCAGATGGCTCGCATGCGCCCAGTGAACACCGTGTCCCCCGGCCGCCGGAAGCCCTGTCGGACGTGAGGGAGCCCCCGACCGTCGAAGGGACCCGCCGCAGCTCGACGGTCCGGGGTCCCCTCAGGGCGGAACGACGGAGCCGCCCGGTCGTCGCGGAGCGACGGCCGGACGGCTCCGGGGCGGTGGCGGCTAGCCGCGCTCGGCGCTCCGGCGGCGCAGCGCGGCGAGCAGGAGCCCGCCGACGCCGCCGGCGATCAGCAGTCCGCCGAGGCCCAGCGGCAGGCCGATGTCGGCGCCCGTCGAGGCCAGGGGCGGGCGGCCGCCGGGGTGCGGCGCCACGGCGGTCGGCGTGCTGCTCGGAGTGGGAGCGGTGGTGGGCGCGGTCGTCGGGGCGACGGTCGGCTGCGCGGTCGGAGCGACGGTCGGCTCGGCGGTCGGGGCCACGGTGGGCTCCGGCGTCGGAGTCGGCGTGGTCGGGTCCTTCTCGGCGTCGATCGCGGAGGTGTCCGCGGCGAACTAGGCGGTCACGAAGGCGATGGCCTTCGACGTGATGCCGAGCGCCTCCTGGTTGATGTTGTCGATGTCGTCGGCGGCGGAGTGGTAGTTCGGGTCGTGCGTGATGCCGGCGGTGCCGCCGAACAGCGCGACCTCCTCCTCCGTCTTGACGTCGTCAGCGCCGGTGAAGACGCCCGAGGACGGGATGCCGACCGAGATGAAGCCGTCGTAGTCGCTGCGGCCGTCGAACGCGGTGTCGATCCAGGGCTGGTCGATCGAGTCGAAGTAGTCGGTGAACGCCTTCTCGGTCGCGATCGAGCCGGCGGGCACGTCCACGGGGGCCTCGTAGGTGGACTGGTCCGCGTCGTAGACGGAGATCACGTAGTTCGGCGAGGCGACCATGTCGAAGTTCATGTAGGTCGCGATCTTCGAGGCGTCCTCCTCCGTCAGGGAGTCGACGTAGGTGTAGGAGCCGACCAGGCCCACCTCCTCGGCGCCCCACCAGGCGAAGCGGACCGCGTTGGTCGTGTCGCCCGCGGCGGCCAGCTGCACGGCCGTCTCGAGCAGCGTCGCGGATCCGGAGCCGTTGTCGTTGATGCCGGGGCCGGCGGGCACGCTGTCGAGGTGCGCGCCGAGCATGACCACGTTGTCGTGGTCGCCGCCCGGCGTCTCCGTGACGATGTTGAAGGTCTCCACCTCGGTCGTCGTCTGGTCGATGAGGACCGAGACGCTCGCGGGGAGCGACGCCAGCAGCGCCTGCCCCTCGGCCTGCGTGACGCCGACGCCGGGGACGGCGGCCGCGTCCTGTCCGCCGAACGTCCCGTTGAGGGCGTCGCTCGGCGCGTTGTCGTAGATGATGATCGCGGCGGCGCCGGCGGCACCGGCGGCGACCGACTTCTCGAGGAAGCTGCAGGAGCCGCGGCTGACGAGCGCGACCTTCCCGGTGGCGTCGAGGCCGGTCCAGGCGTCCGTGGTGCAGCCGAGCGGATCGACGGGGGCGATGAGCTCGCCGGTCACGCCGCCCTCGGGCGTCGACGGAGTGAACTCCATCGGCGTGCCGACGGCGCCGGTGCCGGTGGTCAGCGTGAACGCGTCGATCGTCTGCGTCGCGGTGGTGAAGTCCTGGCGCTGCGTCGTGTAGCCGGCGTCCGCGAGGACCTTCTCGACGTACGCGCCGCTCAGCTCGTAGCCCGGAGTGCCGATCGCGCGGGTGCCGCCGTTGGCGTCCGCGATCGCCTGAAGCGCCTCCAGGTGGGTCATGATGCCGTCGACCGTGACGGTGTCGGCGAAGTCGACCGGCTCGACGGCGCTCGCCGTCGGCGCGAAGGCGAAGCCGGCGACGAGGGCGCCCGCTCCGATCATCGCGCTCGAGCCGATCAGCGAGCGGCGTCGGCGGCCGCTCGGGGTGTTCGTGGTGGTTCGCGCCACTGGGGCTCCCTCTCCTCGAGAACGGGCCACCGCGTCGGCGGCCCCGACGCGCACCTCCCGAAGACTGGGAGGGGATCGCGTCCTCTGCGAGGGTATTCACAGGAAACGGTGCGGCCCAGTCCCCCCTGCCAGATTTCATCCGGACGAAACACGGACCGGGCCGGCGGGTCGGTCAGGCCGTCGCCGGGCTCTCGGCCCACTCGCGGAGCATCGCGAGCGTCTCCTCCGGACGGTCGCGGTGGGGGCTGTGACCTGCGCCCGCCACGACCGCGTACCGGATGCGCGGATTCGCGCGCAGCACCAGGGCGGCGAGGGAGGGAGGGAGCAGCGTCTCGACCTGCGGGTCGCCGGCCAGCACGAGGACCGGCGGGCGGAGGCCCGGCAGGTCCGCCAGCAGGTCCCACGGGTCGTTGTCGTCGATCGTCGCGGCGACCGCGGCCGGATCGGCGGCCCGCACCGCGGCGAGCTTCTCGGCCCGGTCCCGCTCGTCCCAGAGCGGCTGCGCGACAGCGAGCTCCTCGGCCGAGACCGCGAGACCGGCGAGCTCGCCCGCGCGGACGGCGGCCCGCTGCTCCGGGGCGAGCCGGAGCACCGGGTCCAGCAGCGCCAGGCGCCCCGCCCAGCCGGAGTCGCGGGCGGCGGCGCGCACCGCGACCGCTCCGCCGAGCGAGTGCCCGACGACGAGGTCGAACGGTCCCCGCGCGAGGGCGTCGTCGGCGTAGGCGTCGTGGCGGGAGGAGCCGCCGCGCGGCCCGTCGCCGTGTCCGCGCAGGTCGGGAGCGGAGACGCTCCAGCCCGCCGCGGTCAGCTCGCGGCTCAGCCGCCACCAGGTGCGGCCCGAACCGCCCAGGCCGTGCAGGAGCAGGACCCTGCCCGCCGTCATCGCCGGAGCCTCAGTCGAAGCGCGGGTCGCGCCCGGTGCGCTCACCGGTCGCGAGCCCGGCGATCGCGGCGAGGTCCTCGTCGTCGAGGGCGAAGCCGAAGACGTCCAGGTTCTCGCGGATCCGCTCCGGCGTCACCGACTTCGGGATCACGACGACGCCGAGCTGCACGTGCCAGCGCAGCACCGCCTGCGCCGGCGAGACGCCGTGCTTCGCGGCGACGCGGGCCAGGGCCGGCTCGTCGAGGAGGCGCCCGCGGGCCAGCGGCGACCACGCCTCGGTGACGATCCCGTGGGCGGCGTCGAAGGCGCGCAGCTCCTCCTGGGGCAGCCGCGGGTGCAGCTCGACCTGGTTGATCGCCGGCACCACTCCCGTCTCGTCGAGCAGGCGCTGCACGTGCTCCTCGGCGAAGTTCGAGACGCCGATCGAGCGGGCCCGCCCCTCGCTCTGCAGGCGCTCGAGGGCGCGGTAGGTGTCGACGTAGCGGTCGCGCGAGGGGATCGGCCAGTGCACGAGGTAGAGGTCGACGTAGTCGGTGCCGAGCAGCTCGAGGCTCCGGTCGAAGGCGGCGAGCGTCTCGTCGAAGCCGTGGTCGTCGTTCCAGACCTTGGTCGTCACGAAGACCTGCTCGCGGGGGAGGCCGCTCGCGCGGATGCCCTCGCCGACTCCGCGCTCGTTGCCGTAGAGGGTGGCGGTGTCGACGTGCCGGTAGCCGGCCTCCAGGGCGACGGCGACCGTGCGGGCCGCCTCCTCGTCGCCGATCTTGTAGACGCCGAGCCCGAGCTGGGGGATCGCGCGGCCGTCGTTGAGGGGGATCAGGGGGACGCTCATGCCTCCCATGCTGGCACGCGCCTCAGACGCTCCAGTCGAGCTCGCCGTGCGGTCCCACGTGCACGTCGTCCTCGATCAGCGCCGCGAGACCGGCCACCCCGAAGAGGAGGCGCCGCTCGGCGCGCTCCGCGTCGCTGCGCTCGTCGATGCCGCGCGCGGCGAAGTGCACGTCGTGGCCCGCCTGCAGGCCCTCGACGCCGAGCCGGCCGCGGAGCGCGCGCACGGGGCGCCGGCCGATGCCGAGTCCGCGCCAGAGGGAGCCCGTCTCGAGGACCACCGCCGTCTCGGAGGCGACGACCCCGTGCTGCTCGCGGTGCGCGGTGAGCTGCCACCCGTAGCCGAGGTGGTGCAGGCGGGTCGAGTGCGGGCCGCGCCAGGCGTGCGAGGACTCCTCGCGGCGGAAGTAGACGGGACTCGGGCGGAAGGACCCCTGCCAGAGCGCGGCGGCGAGCTCCGTGCACCACTCCGGGGTCTCCGGATCGGACCAGGGGTCGAGGAGGTCGGTCCGGGCGGCGGCGCGCCGGTGCTCGCGCACCAGCTCCTCCGCGTCCTCCCGCAGTCCCATGCCGTCCCCTCGTCGTCGTGGGCCTTCACCCTAGGGTGTCCGACAGGCGCCGGACAACCGGGGTGGCGGCCTAGGAGGGCAGCGTGACCGGCTCGGTGTCGGGCAGCGGGCTGGCGTCGCGCCCGCGGAGATCCGGGTGGTACCGGCGGCCGAGCAGGGGCACCAGGAAGCCGACCAGGGCGAAGGCAGCGGCGACGACGATGGCGGCGGTCGGCCCGGCCTGGTCGATCTGCACGCCGGCGATCGCGGAGCCCAGCGCCGCGCCGATCAGCTGACCGGTGCCGACCCAGCCGTAGGCCTCCGCCGTGTCCGAGAAGCGCACGCTCGAGGCGGTGATCGCGAACAGAGCCGCGAGAGCGGGGGCGATGCCGATGCCGGCGAGGAACAGCGTGACGCACAGCCACCAGAAGTCGGTCGAGACCGCCGCCAGACCCATGCCGACCGTGACGATCAGCATCCGCCGCGCGGTCGCCCACCGGCTGATCGGGATGTGGCCGAGGGCGAGGCCGCCGACCAGGGAGCCCGCCGCGAACACGGCGAGCACGACGCCCGACTCGACTCCGCCCTCGCCGAACACCGCGACGACGCCCGCCTCGACCGCCGAGCAGGCGCCGATCAGGAGGAAGCCGACGACCGTGGCCAGCAGCACCGGGGGCTTCGTGAGCACCACGCCGAGGCGGCGCTTCGAGCGCGGGATGCGGACGCGGCCCACCTCGGGCGAGGCGATGAACCAGATCCCGCCGCCGATCAGGAACGCGGCGGCGGTCAGGATGCCCGCGACCGTCGACACCTGGATCGACACGAGCGTCGCCAGCACCGGGCCGAGCACCCAGATGATCTCCTGCGCGGAGGCGTCGAGCGAGAAGAGCGGGGTCAGCTGCGAGCTGGTGACCATCTTGGGGTAGATGGTCCGCACGGCCGGCTGCACCGGCGGCATGCTCAGGCCGGCGACGAACCCGATCACGACGAACTGCCACACCTCGAGCGGGAGCACGGCCATCGCGATGATCGCGCCCGCGCAGACCACGAGGGTGATCGTCAGCACGCGGCGCATCCCGAGCCGCCCCATCAGGCGGCTGGTCAGCGGCCCGGCGATGGCCTGCCCGATCGACATCGAGCCGAGCACCAGGCCGGCGGCGGCGTAGGAGTGGTGCACCCGCTCCACGTGCAGGAGGAACGCCAGCGAGAGCATCCCGAACGGGAAGCGCGCGGTCAGCTGCGCGAGGATGATGCGCCCCACCCCGGGGGTCTTCAGGAGATCGGTGTAGCTGCCCACCGGACGACACTAGCGCTCCGGAGGGGACTGCGGTTCGTCGAGGGAGACCGCTGCCCGAGGGTCCCTCGACGGGTCGCGGTTCCCTCGGCGGAGGGGCGCGTCAGCCGGCCAGCACCTTGCGGATCCGCTGCAGCGACACGCTCTCGGCGGTGCCGAGCGACTGCGCGAAGAAGCTCACCCGCAGCTCCTCGATCATCCAGCGGGCGCGCGCGATCCGCTCCGGGGCGTGCGCGGGCAGCGGCACGACGCCGCCTGCCGAGCGGTAGAGCTCCTGGGCCGCCTGCACCTCGTTCAGCCAGACGCGGTCGCGCCCGACGTTCTCGGCGATCTTTGCGAAGCGCTCGGTGATCCCGCCGAGGTAGCGCGGGAGGTGCCGCAGCCGCTCCACTCCGGTCGCCGAGACGAAGCCCGGGTAGACCAGGCCCGAGAGCTGCTCCCGCGCATCCGTGAGGGCGGGCAGGAGCGCCATGCTCGTCGAGGCCTTGAGCGCCTTCTCGACGCCCCGGGCGGTGGTGAGGATCGTCGTGACCGTCTTCACGGTCTCGAACATCGCGTCCATGACGCTCGCCGAGACCCGGTCGCGCACGGCGTCGAACTCGGCGCGGAGGAAGAGCATCCCGTCGGGCTTCATCCGCCAGAGGACCGCGTCGACGCAGGCGAGCAGGCAGTCGGTGAAGAGCGCGGTCGTGTTCTGGTACGGGCTCTGCGCGAGCACGAGCTTCTCGTTCGAGGTGAGGTGCTGCTGCACGTAGGCGACGGGGCTCGGCGTCGCGAGCAGGAGGAGGCGGCGCACGCCGCGCGGGTGCTCGCGCGCCTGGTCCTCGGCCGTGGCGAGCAGGCGGATCGAGACCGAGTCGCCGTCGTCGATCAGGGCGGGGTAGGCGCGGATGGTGTTCCCGCCCTGCCGGGTGTCGGTGACGCGGGGCAGCTCCGGCATGTCCCAGGTCTTCAGGCCCCGGCGCTCGAGCGCGTCGGGGACCCGGGCCTCGACCACGCGGGCGACCTCGTCGCGGACCCGACCGCGCAGGCGCTCGGCCAGCGGGGCGAGCTCCTTGCCGGCGGCGACCGTGCGCCCCCGCTCGTCGGCGACGGCGAAGGTGACCCGCAGGTGCGAGGGGATGCGCTCGAGGTCGAAGTCCTCGGGCTGCACCACCACGCCGGCCTCGCGGCGGATCGCTCCGGCCAGGGTCGCCGCGAACGACTCCGTCGGCGGGTTCGGCACGTCGTGCGGCAGGGACGCGGTGAGCTTGCGCGCCCAGTCGTTCGCGGGCACCACGTTCCGGCGCAGGTGCTTGGGCAGCGCCTTGATCATCGCGGTGACCAGCTCGGCCCGGAGTCCCGGCACCAGCCAGTCGAAGCCGAGGGGCGTCACGCGGGGCAGGAGCGCGAGCGGCACGTGCACCGTCACTCCGTCCTCCTCCGTCCCCGGCTCGAACCGGTACGAGAGGCGGAAGCGCTGGTCGGCCTGGCGCCACTGCGTGGGGAACGCGGTCTCGTCGATCTGCTCCGCGTCCTCGGGGAGGAGCGTCTCCTGCGTCATCGTCAGCAGATCGGGCTCGTCGTGCTGGGTCGTCCGCCACCAGGAGTCGAACGAGCGCACCGAGGTGATGTCGCGGGGGAGCCGGCGGTCGTAGAAGTCGAACACGGCCTCGTCGTCGACGAGCAGGTCGCGGCGGCGCGTGCGCTCCTCCAGCCGCTCGAGCTCGGCCCGCAGGGCCCGGTTCTTGCGGTCGAAGGCGTGGCGCGACTCCCACTCGCCCTCGACGAGGGCGTGCCGGATGAACAGCTCGCGTGCGTACGAGGCGTCGATCCGCGAGAACTGGACGCGGCGGCGGGCGATGATCGGCACGCCGTAGAGCGTGACCTTCTCGTAGGCGACGGCCGCGCCCTGCGACTTCTCCCAGTGCGGCTCGCTGAACTGCCGCTTGACGAGGTCGCCCGCGATCGCCTCGGCCCAGGCCGGATCGATCGCGGCGTTCGAGCGGGCGAAGAGGCGGCTGGTCTCGACCAGCTCGGCGCTCATCACCGCGTCGGGGAGCTTCTTGGCCAGGGCGCTGCCGGGGAAGATCGAGAACTTCGCGTTGCGGGCGCCGATGTACTGCACGTTCTGGCGCTCGCGGCTCTTCGCCGCGCGCTGCGCCTGCTGCGAGGTGGTGTCCTTGATGCCCAGGTGCGAGAGCAGGCCGGCCAGGAGGCTCCGGTGGATCCCGTCGGGGTCGACCTTCGGCTCGCCCAGCTCGAGCTTGAGGGGGCGCGCGAGCTGGCGCAGCTGGCGGAACACGTCCTGCCACTCGCGCACGCGCAGGTAGTTGAGGTACTCGGCCTTGCACAGGCGCCGGAAGGCGCTCGAGGAGAGCTCCTCCTGCTTCTCCTCCACGTAGTTCCAGAGGTTCAGCAGGGTGAGGAAGTCGCTGGTGGGATCGACGAAGCGCGCGTGCTGCTGGTCGGCCTGCGCGCGGCGCTCGAGAGGGCGCTCGCGGACGTCCTGGATCGTGAGGCCCGCGACGATCGCCATCACCTCGCGGCTGACGCCGTGGCGGCGCGACTCGATCACCATCCGGCCGAAGCGCGGATCGATGGGGAGCCGCGCGAGGTCGCGCCCGATGCGCGTGAGCTGCGGCGCGGCCTCCGCCCCCTTGCGCGGGACGCCGCTCGAGTGCGCGTTCGGCGGCGTGCCGCGCACCGGAGCGGCGTCTCGCGGCGCGGCGGAGGCGGCGGAGGGGGAGCCGGGGACGCGGAGGGCGCCGAGCTCCGTGAGCAGGTCGAGGCCGTCCTTGATGCCGCGGGAGTCGGGCGGAGTGAGGAACGGGAACGAGGCGATGTCGCCCAGTCCGAGCGAGATCATCTGCAGGATGACCGCGGCCAGGCCCGTGCGGAGGATCTCGGGATCGGTGTACTCGGGGCGGCGGAGGTAGTCCTCCTCGGAGTAGAGGCGGATCGCGATGCCCGCGCTGGTGCGGCCCGAGCGGCCGGAGCGCTGGTTCGCGGAGGCCTGCGACACCGCCTCGATCGGCAGCCGCTGCACCTTCGAGCGCGCGCTGTAGCGCGAGATGCGGGCCGTGCCGCCGTCGATCACGTAGCGGATCCCGGGGACGGTGAGGCTCGTCTCCGCCACGTTGGTCGCGAGCACGACGCGGCGGCGGACGCCGGGGGTGCGCCCCTTCTCGAAGACGCGGTGCTGATCGGCCGCCGACAGGCGCCCGTAGAGGGGGAGCACCTCGGTGCCCGGCAGGTTCCGGCCCCGGATGGCGTCCTCGGCGTCGCGGATCTCGTTCTCGCCCGAGAGGAACACCAGGACGTCGCCCGGATCCTCGCGCGCCAGCTCGGCCAGGGCGTCGGCGATGCCGGTCATCAGGTCGCGGCTGCCGCTCGTCGCGTCGGGGACGTCGGTGTCGTCGTCCTCCTCCGGCTCCTCGGCGACCAGCGGACGGTAGCGGATCTCGACCGGGTAGGTGCGCCCGGAGACCTCGATGATCGGCGCGGGCTCGCCGGCGGCGTCGGCGAAGTGGGCCGCGAAGCTCTGCGGGTCGATCGTCGCCGAGGTGATGATCACCTTCAGGTCGGGGCGCTGCGGCAGCAGGCGGTGCAGGTAGCCCAGGAGGAAGTCGATGTTGAGGCTGCGCTCGTGCGCCTCGTCGATGATGATCGTGTCGTACCGGCTGAGCATCCGGTCGTGGTTCATCTCGTTGAGCAGGATGCCGTCGGTCATCAGCTTGATCCGCGTCGAGGCGGACGCCTTGTCGGTGAACCGGACCTGGTAGCCGACCAGCCCGCCGACCTCGTCGTCGAGCTCCTCCGCGATGCGCTCGGCGATGGTGCGCGCGGCGATGCGCCGGGGCTGCGTGTGCGCGATGCTCTCGCGGCCGAGCTCCAGGCAGATCTTCGGCAGCTGGGTCGTCTTGCCCGATCCGGTCGCGCCGGCGACGATGACCACCTGGTGGTCGCGGATCGCGGCGGCGATGTCCTCGCGCCGCGCCGACACGGGGAGTTCGGGCGGGTAGCGGATGCTGAGCACGTCTGACATGAGCCCTCCATCCTACGCCGCGTGCGACAATGCCCTGTCTCGTGAATCATCGCGGGCCACCCTGCCCGGTCGGGCGCTCCGGCGCCGGTCGACCGCGGCGCACGATCCCGTGGAGCACCCCGATGAATCCGCAGTCCCTGCTGGTCGTGCTGAACATCGTGCTGCTGCTCTTCGCGATCCGGGGCGTGCTGTCGAACCCGAGGCTCTCGAAGGTCGCGAAGGTCTCCTGGGTGGCGTTCATCGTGATCGCGCCGTTCATCGGCAGCCTCGCCTACCTGGCGGTGGGCCGTCGCGGCGGGAGCGGCGGAAGCGGCACGGTCGTGCGCGGCACGGAGCGGCCGTCGGGCTGGTTCTTCGAGCGCTGAGCGGTCGGGTGGCCCTACGGCGGGGGAGACCCGCGGACGTCGGCGCTCCGCGGACCTCCTGACCCTCCGACCCGCGGCAACCCCCTCACCGCAGGCTCCGCCCGCGTCTAGCGTGGAGCGCATGGCCGATCGTCTGCGCTCCAGTGTCAGCCCCTACCTCCGCTCGCACGCGGATAATCCGGTCGACTGGTTCCCCTGGGGCGAGGAGGCGTTCGCCGAGGCGGTGCGCCGCGACGTCCCGGTGATGGTGTCCATCGGCTACTCCACCTGCCACTGGTGCCACGTGATGGCGCGGGAGTCGTTCTCGGATCCGGTGCTCGCCGCGCGGCTGAACGCGGACTTCGTCGCGGTGAAGGTCGACCGCGAGGAGCACCCGGACGTCGACACGGCCTACCTGACGGCCGCGAGCGCGTTCACCCGGCAGCTCGGCTGGCCGCTGACGGCCTTCGCCACCCCCGCCGGCGAGACCTTCTTCGCCGGCACCTACTTCCCGCCGCGCGCCGTCGGCGGCGTGCCCGCCTTCTCCGACGTCCTCGACGCGGTCTCGGAGGCGTGGCGGCTGCGGCGCGACGAGGTGCAGGCGACGGCGGGCGGCCTCGCCGCGGCCCTGCGCGAGGCGACCGCGGCGCTGCCCGCCGATGCCGCACTGCCCGGCGACGCCGAGCTCGACGGCGCCGTCCGCGCACTCGCGGACGAGGAGGACCGGGTGCACGGCGGCTTCGGCGGCGCCCCGAAGTTCCCGGTCGCCCCTGTGCTCGGGTTCCTGGCCTCGCGGCCCTCGGGAGCGGCGCTCGCCGAGCGCACGCTGCTCGCGCTGGCCGCGTCCCCTCTCCGCGACCGCGACGGGGGCTTCTTCCGCTACGCGACGCAGGCCGACTGGAGCGATCCGCACTACGAGCGGATGCTGTACGACAACGCGCAGCTGCTCGACGTCGCTGCCGTCCTGCTCGGGCACGACGGCGCCCGGGTGGAGGATCTGACCGGGATCGCGGAGGGCGTCGCCGCGTTCCTCCTGACCACTCTCGAGAGGCCGGGCGGCGGCTTCGCGTCGGCGCAGGACTCGGAGAGCATCGTCGACGGTCAGCGCTCGGAGGGCGGCTACTACCTCGCCGAGGACCGGTCCCGCCTCGCGCCTCCCGCTCTCGACGAGAAGGTCGTCACCGGCTGGAACGGCCTGGCGATCCGCGCGCTCGCCCGCGCCGGACGCGTGCTCGGACGGGAGGAGTGGATCGACGCCGCCCGGCGCGCGGCGGACGCGGTGCTGCAGCGGCACCTCGTCGACGGCCGCGTCGCGGTGCGCGCCTCCCTCGACGGTGCCGTCTCCGCGGCCCGCCCGGCGCTGGAGGACCTCGGGATGCTGGCCGGCGGGCTCCTCGAGCTCGCCCTGGCGGAGGGCCGCCCGCGCTACGCGGTCGCGGCGCGCACCGTGATCGACGGCGCGCTCGACGCGGCCGACGGCCCGCTGCCGTTCGCGCTGCCCGGGGGAGGGGACCCGGCGCTGACCGCGCGGGGACTCCTGCTCGCGGCCGATCCCTCCGAGGGCGCCTACCCCTCCGGCCTGTCGGCGACGGCGGACGCGGCGCACGAGCTGTACCTGCTCACCGGATCGCAGCGCTACCGGGAGGCGGCCGAGGCGGTCGTCGCCTCGATCGCTCCGGGCGCGGTCCGGCAGCCGATGGGCTTCGGCGCCGTGCTCGGGCTCGCTTCGCGGCTGGCTCGCCCGGTGCGGCAGCTGGTCGTCGTGGGCCCCGGCGCGGCGGAGGCGGTGCAGGGCGCGCGGTCCGCCGGGATCGGCGTGCTGGTCGGCGTGTCCGACGAGGGCGCCCGGGACTGGGCGGACGCGGGCTTCGAGCTGTTCGAGGGGCGGATCTCGCGGGAGGGGCTGCCGACCGCCTACTCCTGCGAGGCCTTCGTCTGCGCCCTTCCGACGACCCGCCTCCCGGAGGAGCTGCTCACGCGGCCGTGACCACCAGTGGCGCCGCGGGGTCGGCGGCCCACTCGTTGAGCGAGCCGTCGTAGACGACCGCCGTGTGGACTCCGAGCACCGCCAGTGCGAGTGCATCGGCCGTCGCGGCGATCCCGCCCCCGCAGTAGAGGACGATCCGCTCGGCCTGGAGAGCGTCTCCGAACAGCGACCGCAGCCGCTCCGGCGGCAGGAGCGTGTTGTCGGCGCGGTCGACGAGCCTCCCGGCGGGGACGCTCCGCGAGCCCGGCAGGTGTCCGAGGCGGGGTCGGCGCCCCTCCTCCCCGGTGAACTCCTTCGGCGGGACCGCGCAGACCAGCGCCCCGGGAGCCTCGCCGCGCACGACGCTCTCGACGCCGGCCTTGTCGATCCAGAGCGGCCGCTCCTCGCGCACGCTGATGCCACCGCTCACGGCGGGCTCGACATGCCCCGTCTCGATCGGGCGCTCCTCCCGCCGCCAGGCCGGGAGCCCGCCGTCGAGCACCGCGACGGCGTCGTGCCCGGCCGAGCGCAGCAGCCACCACAGGCGCGAGGCCCACTGGCCGACCGCGGAGTCGTACACGACGACCACCGAGTCGTCGTCGATGCCGAGCGCGGCGGTCGCGGCGGCGAAGCGCTCCGGGTCGAGCCGGGTGAAGGGCAGGGGAGCCGCCGGATCCGACAGCTGCTCGAGCAGGTCGCCGAACACGGCGCCGGGGACATGCCCCTCGAGGAGGTACTGCTCGTCGCCGCTGAGGTAGCCGGGCCGCCCGTCGAAGCCGGGCACGAGCAGCACGCTGGCGTCGACGACGACGAGGTGCTCGCGGCCGAGCTGGTCGGCGAGCCACTGGGTCGAGACGATCGGCCGGGCGAGGTACGGGACGGAGGAGGTGCTCACCCGCCCCACGCTAGGCGCGACCGCCGACATGTGCGCCCCCGTGCGTCACGCACGGTCACGGACGCCACGGGCGCTCAGCACTCGATGACGTTGACCGCGAGGCCGCCCTCGCTCGTCTCCTTGTACTTCGACGACATGTCGATGCCGGTCTGGCGCATCGTCTCGATGACCGCGTCGAGCGAGACGCGGTGGTCGCCGTCGCCGTGCAGGGCGAGGCGGGCTGCGCTCACGGCGGTGGAGGAGGCGATCGCGTTCCGCTCGATGCACGGGATCTGCACGAGGCCGTCGACCGGGTCGCAGGTCAGTCCGAGGTGGTGCTCCATCGCGATCTCGGCCGCGTTCTCGACCTGGCGCGGAGTGCCGCCGAGCACCGCGCAGAGCGCTCCGGCGGCCATCGCGCAGGCCGAGCCGACCTCGCCCTGGCAGCCGGCCTCCGCACCGGAGATCGAGGCGTTCGTCTTGCAGAGCGAGCCGATCGCGGTGGCGGTGAGGAGGAAGCGGCGCAGCCCCGCGCGGTCGGCGCCCGGGACGAAGCGGAGGTAGTAGTGCCCGACGGCGGGGATGATGCCCGCCGCTCCGTTCGTCGGAGCCGTCACGACGCGCCCGCCCGCGGCGTTCTCCTCGTTCACCGCGAGGGCGAAGGCGTGGAGCCACTCCACCGAGGTCGCGCGGGCGCGGTCGAGAGGGTCCTCCGCGAAGGCCTCGAGGCGCTCGCGCAGCACCGAGGCGCGGCGGCGGACGCCCAGGCCGCCCGGCAGCACGCCGTCGGTCGCCAGGCCGTGCTCGACGCAGGCGGCCATGGCGTCCCAGATCGCGTCGAGGCGGGCGTCGATGTCGACCCCGGGGTGCAGAGCGCGCTCGTTCGCGGCGGCGATCTCGGCGATGCCGGAGCGGGTCCGGTCGCAGGTCGCCAGCAGGTCGAGCCCGGAGACGAAGGGGTAGGGGTGCGGGGCCAGCGCAGCCAGCTCGGCGCGCTCGCCCGCGCGCCGGATGAAGCCGCCGCCGATCGAGTAGTAGGTCTCCTCCCACACCGGCAGCGCGTCGTCGCCGACCCAGACGCTGAAGGTGAGGGCGTTCGGGTGCTCCGGCAGCCTCGTGCGCGGCTCGAAGACGACGTCGTCGCGCGTCATCGCGAGGCGCTGCTCGCCGGCCAGCAGGATCGTCCCCTCCGCGTCGAGGCGCTGCCAGGCCCCGCGCACCAGCGCCGGGTCGCACGTCTCGGGGTCCAGGCCGGCGAGACCGGCGACCACCGCGTCGGGGGTGCCGTGGCCGATCCCGGTGGAGCCGAGCGAGCCGTAGAGGGTGCATCCCACCCGGCTCACGCGGCCGAGGAGCCCGGCGGCGCGGATCCGCTCGGCGAGGGCGAGGGCGGCGCGCATCGGTCCGACGGTGTGCGAGCTGGACGGGCCGATCCCCACGCTGAACAGGTCGAGGACGGAGACGTAGGCGCTCATCCACCGAGACTACGCCGGGGCCGGCGGAGTGCGCCGCCCGAGCCGCGCCCGCGACGAAGAGCCACGGAGATCCGGCGTCGACGAGGGTCTGCGGCGGGTCAGCGCAGCGTCTTGCGCGCCGAGATCTGGCCGGTGTCGAAGCCGAGCAGGTGCAGGCCGCCGTGGAAGCGGGCGTGCTCGACCTTGATGCAGCGGTCCATCACGACGGTCAGGCCCTTCGACTCGCCGTACTCGGCCGCCTCCTGGTTCCAGATCCCCAGCTGCACCCAGACCGTGGGCGCGCCGACGGCGAGGACGTCGTCGATCACGGCGGGGATGTCGCTCGCCTTGCGGAACACGTCGACGATGTCGGGCACGACCGGGAGCTCGGCGAGACTGCGGTAGACCGGCTGCCCCAGGATCTCGGTGGCGTTCGGGTTCACGAAGTAGAGCTCGTAGTCGCTCGACTGCTGCAGGTAGGTGGCGACGAAGTAGGAGGAGCGGGCCGGGTTCGGCGAGGCGCCGACGATCGCCACGGTCTTCGCGCGGCGGAGGATGTCGAGTCGCCTGCGGGCGTCGGGGCCCACCCAGGTGCGCTGCGAGCGCAGCATCTTCGCCAGCGGCGAGTTCGCCGGGACCGAGCAGCTCAGCCCGTTGGACAGCTGGACGACCGTGTCGGCGGTGTCGGTGGTGCTCATGCTCAGACCTCCACGGCCGGGGTGTGCAGGGTGGTGGTCGTGTCCTCGGGGAGCGCGGTCGGAGCGTCGGGGGTGCCGTGCTCCTCGACCGCGCGGGCGAGCGCCTGGTCGAGATCGTAGATGATGTCGTCCGCGTCCTCGATGCCGACGGAGAGGCGGACGAGTCCGGGGAGGACGCCCGCATGGAGGAGCTGGTCCTCGGTGAGCTGGGCGTGGGTGGTCGAGGCGGGGTGGATCACCAGCGTCTTCGCGTCGCCGATGTTGGCGAGGTGGCTGGCGAGGTCGACCGATTCGATGAAGGTCTGGCCGACGGCGCGGCCGCCCTTGACCACGAAGCTGAAGACCGAGCCCGGTCCCTTCGGCAGGTACTTCTGCGCGCGGTCGTGGTGCGGGTGCGCGGGGAGCCCGGCCCAGTAGACGGCCTCGATCCGGGGGTCGGCGTCGAGCCATTCGGCGACGCGGCGCGCGTTGTCGACGTGCGCCTGGATCCGGTACGGCAGCGTCTCGACGCCCTGGGCGAGCAGGAACGCGGAGTGCGGAGCGAGGACCGGCCCGATGTCGCGCAGCTGCTCCGCGCGCAGGCGCGTGAGGAAGCCGTACTCCCCGAAGTTGCCGTCCCACGACAGGTCCCCGTAGGAGGCCACCGGGTCGTGCAGCAGCGGGAACTTCTCGGGGGAGTAGTGGAAGCGCCCCGACTCGACGACGACGCCGCCGAGCGTGGTGCCGTGTCCGCCGAGGAACTTGGTGGCCGAGTGGATGACGATGTCGGCGCCCCACTCGATCGGGCGGACGAGGTAGGGCGTGGCGACCGTGGAGTCGATGATCAGCGGGATGCCGGCGGCGTGCGCGACCGCGGCGAGGCCCTCGATGTCGGCGATCTCGCCGGAGGGGTTCGCGATCGTCTCGGCGTAGAGCACCTTGGTCTTCTCGGTGATCGCCGCCGCGTAGTCGGCCGGGTCGCTCGAGCGGACGAAGGTGGTGTCCACTCCGAAACGGCGGAGCGTGACGTCGAGCTGGGTGATCGATCCGCCGTAGAGGTTGGCGGAGGACACCACGTGGTCGCCCGCGCCGACGAGCGCCGCGAAGGTGATGAACTGCGCCGAGAGCCCGGAGGCCGTGGCGACGGCGCCGAGGCCGCCCTCGAGGCTCGCGACGCGCTCCTCGAAGGAGGCGACCGTGGGGTTCGACAGGCGCGAGTAGACGTTGCCGTACTTCTGCAGCGCGAAGCGGGCCGCGGCGTCGGAGGTGTCGTCGAAGACGAAGGCGCTGGTCTGGTAGATCGGCAGAGCGCGGGCGCCCGTCACCGCGTCGGGGATGTTGCCCGCGTGGATCGCACGCGTCTTGAAGCCGTACTCACGATCTGCCATGCGATCGACGCTAGCGGGAGCCGCCGACACCGCCGCGCCGGAGCGACGCATCGCGTAACAGAGCGGTCCCGCAGTGCAGAGCGACCGTGCGCGACAGAGCGGTCGAGCGGATCGGAGCGCCGATCAGAGCGCCAGCTGCACCGCGGCCAGTCCCATCGCCGCGATCGCCGCCCACGACACCAGGGCGACGAGGAGAGCACGCCACCCCGTCGTCACGAGCGCGCGCACCCGGACGGCGCTGCCGAGCGCGAAGAGGGCCGCGGCGAGGAGCCAGGTCTGCGCGGTGTCGGCGGCGGCGAGCAGTCCCTCCGGCAGGGGGAGGAGCGTGCGCAGCAGCACCGCGGCGAGGAACCCGACCACGAACAGCGGCACGATCGCCGGGCGCGTCCCGCCGGTCCCGCCTCGGCGCCTCGTGACCGCCGCCGCCACCGCGACCATCGGCGCCAGCATGACCACTCGGGTGAGCTTCACCACGACCGCCACGGCCAGCGCCGACGCTCCGGCCACCTGGGCCGTCGCCACGACCTGGCCCACGTCGTGGACCGAGGCGCCGACCCAGTGCCCGAACTGCACGTCGGAGAGCCCGAGCGGCTGCTGCAGGGCGGGGAGCACTGCGATCGCGAGCGTGCCGCAGAGCGTCACCAGCGCGACCGGCGTCGCCTGCTCCTGCTCCTTCGCCCGGGTCGCTCCGGCCATCGCGCCGATCGCCGAGGCCCCGCAGATCGAGAAGCCCGCCGCGAGCAGCAGCGGCTCCTGCCCGGGCAGCCGGAGCGCCCGGCCCAGCGCCCAGGTCAGGCCGAAGGTGGCCAGGACGATCCCGACGACGACCAGGATCGCGCCCCAGCCCAGCGCAGCGATGTCGATCAGAGAGAGCTTCAGCCCGAGCAGGACGATGCCGGCGCGCATCAGCGAGCGGGACGAGAACTTCAGGCCCGGCGCCAGCGCCCCGCTCAGCAGGGGGCGCGCCGCGGGCAGCTGCGCCACGAGGATCCCGAGCGCGACCGCCGCGGTCAGCATCGGCACTGCCGGCACCGTCGCGTGCAGCAGGGCCGCGATCACCGCCGCGACGGCGCAGGCCGCGACTCCCGGGCCCAGCCGCCGGATCATACCCACGAGGGCAGCCACATGTGGGCCTGCCAGAAGGTGAAGGACGTCTGCGCGCCGATCCAGAGCGGCAGGAAGTAGGCCGTCAGCGCGGCCGCCGCCACTGCGAAGACGAGCACCACGAGGACGCCCCGGGTGCGCCGCCTCCGCTCGTCGCCCGGACTCCCGATCACGATCCCGGCCGTCAGCGCCAGCGCCAGCATCATGTAGGGCTCGAAGACGACGCAGTAGAACTGGAACACCGTGCGGTCGAGGTAGAGGAGCCACGGCAGGTAGCCCGCGACGATCCCCATCAGCACGAAGCCGGCGCGCCACTCCCGGTACCGCGCGAGCCGGTAGAGGAGGTACACCAGCGCCAGGACCCCGGCGTACCAGATGAGCGGATTGGCGACCGAGGTGATCGCCTCGTCGCAGCGTGCTGCGGTGCAGCCGTCGACGCCCGTCGCCTGGTCGACGAAGTACATGCTGGTCGGTCGGAGCATGAGCAGCCAGGTGAGCGGGTTCGCCTCGTAGGGGTGCGAGGCCCGCAGGTTGATCGAGTAGTCGTACATCTGCACGTGGTAGTGCCAGAGGCTCTGCGCCCAGTCCGGCACCCACGCCAGAGCCCCGGTCCAGGCGTTGCCGGGGGCCTCCGACGCCCACTGCCGGGCCCATCCGCCGGAGGTGCGCAGCCAGCCCGTCCAGGTGACGAGGTAGGCGATCAGGGCGATCGGCACGACCAGGAGGAAGGTGACCGGACCCTGCTTGAGGATCGCGCCGCTGCCCCAGAACGGCACGCCCGCGCGGCGCCGCATCAGCGCGTCGACGACCACCGCGTACACGCCGTACGCCGCGAGGAAGTAGACGCCCGTCCACTTCACGCCCGCGGCCAGGCCGAAGAGCACGCCGGCCGCGAGCAGCCAGGGCCGCCACCACAGGACCGGCCCCCAGCTCGGCAGCGCTCCCGCCGCCACCTTCCGCGCCAGCTGCAGGTCGGCCCAGCGCCGGTCCAACAGCACCGCCGCGACCCCGCAGAGCGCGACGAACATCAGGATCCCGTCCAGGAGCGACACCCGCGACATCACGATCGCGTGGCCGTCGAGCGCGAGCATCAGCCCCGCGAAGGAGGAGAGGAGGGTGGAGCGGAACAGGAGGCGGCCGATCACGATCACCAGCGCGACGGCGAGGATCCCCACGACGGCGGTCGCGACGCGCCAGCCGACGCTGTCGTCCGCGCCGAACACGCCCATCCCGAGCCCGATGATCCACTTGCCCAGCGGCGGATGCACCACGAAGGACGGCGCCCCCGTGAAGGTGTCCACGTCGCCGGCCGCGAAGCCGGGGTCCGGGTTCTCGGGCCAGGCGCCCTCGAACCCGAGGTTCCAGAGGGTCCAGGCGTCCTTCACGTAGAAGGTCTCGTCGAACACGAGCGAGCGCGGGTGGCCGAGGTTCCACAGCCGCAGCACCGCGGCCAGGGCGACCACCAGCAGCGGCAGTCCGAGCTCGTACAGCCGGCGGCGCGCGGGGGAGGCGACGAGCCGGGTGTGCAGGTCGTCGAACCGGGAGCCGCGCGGCACGTCCGGGAGCGGGGTGCGCTCGCGCGGTGCGGACGCCTCGGCGGGCTCCACCGGGACCGAGCGCGCCGATCCCGCCGCGTCCAGGAGCAGGTCGTCGAAGTCGCGCTGCGGTCGGTCCGTCACCCGGCCATGCTAACGGGGCGCCTCCTCCCGGGACGGCGGCGATCCGCGGCGGGAGGCCCCGGACCCGGCCTGGGAGACTGGCGGCATGATCATCCTCGCCGGCACTCCCATCGGAAACCTCGGCGACGCCTCCCGCCGGCTCGTGGAGGCGCTGGGCTCCGCCCGCCACGTCGCCGCCGAGGACACGCGCGTGACCATCCAGCTGATGCGCGCCCTGGGCGTCGAGAACCGGCCCGCCCTCTACGCCCTGCACGACCACAACGAGCGCGAGCGCGCCGCCGAGCTGGTGGAGCTGGCCCGCGAGGAGGACCTGCTCGTGCTGAGCGATGCTGGCATGCCCACGGTCTCGGACCCGGGCTACCACCTGGTCGAGGCGGCGGTGGCGGCGGGAGTCGCGGTCACCGCGCTGCCCGGTCCCTCGGCGGTGCTCATGGCGCTCGCCGTGTCCGGGCTCCCGACGGACCGCTTCAGCTTCGAGGGGTTCCTGCCCCGCCGGCACGGCGAGCGGGTCTCGACCTTCCGGGCGCTCGTCGACGAGCGGCGCACCATGGTCTTCTTCGAGTCCCCGCACCGGATCGGCGACGCGCTCGCCGACCTAGTCGAGGCGATGGGCCCGGAGCGGCGCGTCGTCGTCTGCCGCGAGCTCACCAAGATGTTCGAGGAGGTCCGGCGCGGCACGGCGGCCGAGCTGGCCGAGTGGGCCGCCGACGGCCTGCGCGGCGAGATCTGCCTGGTCGTCGAGGGAGCCCCCGCGCGGGAGGCGTCGCTCGAGGACGCGCTGGCCGACGTGCTGGCCCGCGTCGAGGCCGGATCGCGGCTCAAGGAGGCGTCGGCCGAGGTCGCCGAGATCACCGGGCTCTCCCGCCGCGCCCTCTACGAGGCGGCGCTCGCCTCCCGCCGCGGCTGAGGCTCCCTCCCCGGCGGCGATCGCGGCCGGTCGTCCACAGCGTCCGTCACACGCCGGGAGCGGTGCCGCGCGGTGAATAGGATGGTCGCCATGTCCGACGGCGCCTCCTTCTACCTCACGACCCCGATCTTCTACGTGAACGACGTCCCGCACATCGGGCACGCGTACACCGAGGTCGCCGCCGACGTGCTCACCCGCTGGCACCGCCAGGCGGGCGACGACACCTGGCTGCTGACCGGCACCGACGAGCACGGCCAGAAGATCCTCCGCACCGCCACCGCCAACGGCACGACCCCCCAGGAGTGGGCCGACCGCCTCGTGAGGACCGCCTGGCAGCCGCTGCTCGAGACCATCGACATCGCCAACGACGACTTCATCCGCACCACGGACGCGCGGCACGAGGTCAACGTCCAGAAGTTCCTGCAGAAGCTGTACGACGAGGACGCGATCTACACCGGCGAGTACGAGGGCTACTACTGCGTGGGCTGCGAGGAGTACAAGCAGCTGTCCGACCTCGAGGAGGGCACCGGCGACTACGCCGGCCAGTACGTCTGCAAGATCCACTCGAAGCCGGTCGAGCTGCTGAAGGAGAAGAACTACTTCTTCAAGATGAGCGAGTACACCGAGCGGCTGCTCGCGCTCTACGAGGAGCGTCCCGACTTCGTCCAGCCCGAGTCGGCGCGCAACGAGGTCGTGAGCTTCGTCCGCCAGGGCCTGGCCGACCTGTCGATCTCCCGCTCCAGCTTCGACTGGGGCGTGAAGGTCCCGTGGGACGACTCGCACGTGGTCTACGTCTGGTTCGACGCGCTGCTCAACTACATCACCGCGGTCGGCTACGGTCAGGACGAGGCGGAGTTCGAGCGCCGCTGGCCCGCGACCCACATCGTCGGCAAGGACATCCTGCGCTTCCACGCGGTGATCTGGCCCGCCATGCTCATGGCCGCGGGCCTCGAGGTCCCCCGGCAGGTGTTCGGCCACGGCTGGCTGCTGGTCGGCGGCGAGAAGATGTCGAAGTCGAAGCTCACCGGCATCGCGCCCGAGCAGATCACCGACACCTTCGGCTCCGACGCCTTCCGCTACTACTTCCTCCGGGCCATCACCTTCGGCCAGGACGGCTCGTTCTCGTGGGAGGACCTGTCTGCGCGCTACCAGTCCGAGCTCGCGAACGGCTTCGGCAACCTCGCCTCGCGGGTCGTCGCGATGCTGCACCGCTACTACGACGGCGTCGTGCCCGCGCCGGGGGAGCCGACCGAGGCGGAGGAGCGCGTGCAGCGCATCGTCGCCGAGGCCGCCGCGTCGGCCGACCGGTCGATCGACGCGCTCGCGATCCACGACGCGATCACCGCCGTGTGGAGCATCGTCGAGGAGCTCAACGGCTACATCACCGAGCAGGAGCCGTGGGCACTCGCCAAGCGCGAGGAGCGCGAGCGCCTCGGCACGGTGCTCTACACCGCGACGGAGGGGCTCCGCGCCCTGGCCGTGCTGCTCTCGCCGGTCGTGCCGCGCGCGACGGGGTCCCTCTGGGAGGCGCTCGGCGTGACGGAGTCGCTGGGCGCCCTCACCGCGCAGCCGATCCGCGAGGCGGGCCGGTGGGGAGTCCTCCCCGTCGGCACCACCGTCGGCACGCTCGCCGCGCTCTTCCCGCGCATCGAGGCTCCCGCGTCCTGACGGCCGCGCCTCGACCCGTGGACCGAGCAGCCGAGCGGTGCGGACTCGCCGGCGGAGGATCCGCAGGGGAGTGCCCGACGGCCGTGATCCGAACGCGGGGGGCCGGGTGCGAGCGGCCCTCCGCTCCGTGGACGGCGGGGCGCTGATGACGCGCGAGGTGCTCGACGCTCTCGAGCAGGCGGCCGAGCTCACCCGGCGCCACGTCGGGCACCCCGAGCGCGCCGCCGCGCTCGCCCTGCGCCTGCACCGGGTGACCGCTCCGACCGAGCTCGTCTACACCCGGTTCCCGCCGACCCTCAGCCTGGTGCTGGCCGGCCGGAAGCGCTCGGTGGTCGGCGACTCCGACGAGCGGTGGGGCGCCGGCCGCTTCCTGATCACCCCCGTCGATCTGCCGGTGGTCGCGGCCGTCGTGGAGACCGGCGACCGCGGCGACTTCCTGTCGGCCAACTGGCGTCTCGACCCGCTCGTGGTGGCCGAGATCGCGGCGCTCGCCCCCCGGACGGCCCCGCGGGCTCCCGCCCCGCGGATCGGCACGGTCACGGAGGAGATGGCCGACTCGCTGCGCCGACTCTTCCGTCTGCTCGACGCCCCCGCCGACATCCCGGTGCTCGCCCACGCGATCACGCGCGAGCTCGTGCTGCGGCTGCTGCAGACGGACCAGGCGCCCCGGCTGCTGGCCGCGTCCAGCACCGTCCGCTCGGAGGCCGTCTCCCGCGCGGTCGAGGCGATGAGCGCGTCGCTGTCGCGCGGATGGACCCTCGGCGCGCTCGCCGCGGAGGCGGGCACCAGCGTGCCCACACTCACCCGCCGCTTCCGCGAGCTGACCGGGATGTCGCCGCTGGGCTACCTGCGGCGGCTCCGCCTCGGGGAGGCCAGGAGGCTGCTCCTGGTCCGGGGCGACACCGCCGCGCAGGCCGCGGCCGCGGTCGGCTACGCGAGCGCGTCGCACTTCGGGCGCGACTACCGCCGCGCCTACGAGACGACCCCCGCGGCCGACGCCGCGCTCCACCCCGGGCCGCTCGTCCAGATCCACTGAGCGGCGGGCGCTGTCGCGGGGACTCCGAGCGGCGCGTGCCGCGGCGTCAGACGCGGGCGCCGACGATGCCTCCGTCGACGTCGAGCGTCGTGCCGTGGACGTACGAGGCCTCGTCCGAGACGAGCCAGCGCACGGCCAGGGCGATCTCGTCCGGACGTCCGGGCCGGCCGGCGGGGGCGGACGCGGTCATCTGCTCCAGGATCGCCGCGGCGTGCTCGTTGCCGGGCGTGAGAGTCGCGCCGGGCGCGACGGCGACCACGCGCACGCCGCTCGGGCCGTACTCGGCCGCCCACGCCCGCGTGAGGTGCTCCAGCGCCGCCTTGGTCGCGGGGTAGAGCGCGGTCCCCGGCGTTCCCACCCGTCCCATCCACGAGGTGATGTTGACGACCACTCCGCTCCCGTGATCGGCCATGGCCGGGGCGATGGCCGCGACGAGCTGGTGCGGCACGCGGATGTTCGTGGTGAGGAGGGACTCGACGTCGGCGTCGCTGAGGTCGGCGGTCGGCCCCACCGGGAACACTCCGGCGTTGTTGACGAGGACGTCGATCCGCCCGTCGAGGAGGGTCAGCGCCCGGGCGGCGACGGCGCGGGTCTCCTCCGGCGTGCCCGCGAGGTCGGCGACGAGCGCGGAGGCGGTGCCCCCGTCGGCGCGGATGCCGCGGACGACGGACCCGACCCGCTCGGGGTCGCGTCCGTGCACGAGGACGTGAGCGCCGGCCCCGGCGAGGCGGCGGGCGATGGCCGCGCCGATCCCGCTCGAGGATCCGGTGACGAGGGCGTGGCGTCCGGCGAGGGAGCCGGATGCGGAAGGGGCGAGGAGCTCGGTGTCTGTCATGGCTCCAGCCTCCCGGCGGCGCGGGAGGCGGGCTGTCCCGATCCGATCGGGTGCTGACCCGATCCGCTCAGGGCGCCTCGGCGGCCGCTCTCGGCCCTCGTCCGCCCGGGACTCCGACCCCCGCGAGCCCTCCCGGTAGCCTGGAGCGCATGACCGACAGCCAGCACGTCCGCTCCCGCGAGGCCTCGTCCGGCCGCGACCTGACGTACCCGCCGCTGCCCGAGGCGCTCGTCGTCCCCGTCTACGACAACCACACGCACCTCGAGATCGCCGACGGCCTCGAGCCGCTCGACCACCGCGAGCAGCTCGACCGGGCCTCCACCGTCGGGGTCCGCGGCGTCGTCCAGGTCGGCACCGACGTCGAGACGAGCCGCTGGTCGGCCGAGCAGGCGGCGAGTGAGCCGCGGATGCTGGCCGCCGTCGCGATCCACCCCAACGAGGCGCCCGAGCTGGAGCAGCGCGGCGAGCTCGACGCCGCCCTCGCCGTGATCGCCGAGCTGGCGGAGCAGCCGCGGGTGCGCGCCATCGGCGAGACCGGGCTCGACTTCTTCCGCACCGGCGAGAGCGGCCGCGCCGCGCAGTTCCGCTCCTTCGAGGAGCACATCCGCATCGCGAAGGAGCACGACCTCGCGCTGCAGATCCACGACCGCGACGCGCACCGCGAGGTCATCGAGACCCTGCGCCGCGTCGGCGCCCCCGAGCGCACCGTCTTCCACTGCTTCTCCGGGGACGCGGAGATGGCGCGGATGTGCACGGACGAGGGCTGGTACCTCTCCTTCGCCGGCACCGTGACGTTCAAGAACGCCGAGCTGCTGCGGGAGGCGCTCGTCGCGACTCCGCGGCACCTCATCCTGGTCGAGACCGACGCGCCGTACCTCACTCCGTCGCCCTTCCGCGGCCGCCCGAACGCGCCCTACCTCCTCCCGCACACCCTGCGCTCGATGGCCGCGACCCTCGAGACCGGCGTCGGCCACCTCGCCGCGACGATCGCGTCGAACACGGAGGCCGTGTACGGCGAGTGGGGCGGCGAGGTCGGCTCCGAGCCGACGGAGCCGGTCGGACCCCTCGCATGAGCGGCCGCCACGCCGCCGAGCCGACGGGCGCTGCGATCCCGCGCCTGCTGGGCCCGGCCGAGATCCGCGACCTCGCGGGCCTCCTCGACGTCACGCCGACCAAGAAGCTCGGCCAGAACTTCGTGCACGACGCCAACACGGTTCGCCGCATCGTCAAGCTCGCTCGGGTGCGCCCGGGGGAGACCGTCGTCGAGATCGGCCCCGGCCTCGGATCGCTGACCCTCGGCCTGCTCGAGGCGGGCGCGCAGGTCGTGGCCGTCGAGATCGACGGGCGCCTCGCCGAGCAGCTGCCGCGCACCGTCGAGCTGATGGCGCCGGGCGCCGATCTCGCGGTCGTGCACGCCGACGCGATGAAGGTGCTCGACCTGCCGGGGGATCCGGTCCGGCTCGTCGCCAACCTCCCGTACAACATCTCGGTGCCGGTCCTCCTGCACTTCCTCGAGCACTTCGCCAGCATCCGGTCCGGAGTGGTGATGGTGCAGTCCGAGGTCGGGCACCGGCTCGCCGCCGGTCCCGGCTCCAAGGTCTACGGCGGCCCGAGCGTCAAGGCGGCGTGGTTCGGCTCCTGGACGACGGGCGGCGCGGTCTCGCGTCAGATCTTCTGGCCGGTGCCGAACGTCGACAGCGTGCTCGTCGCGTTCGACCGCGGCGAGGAGCCGGGCGACGAGACCCTGCGCCGCGCCGTCTTCGCGGTCGTCGACGCGGCGTTCGCGCAGCGGAGGAAGATGCTCCGCCAGTCGCTCGCGACCCTCTTCGGCGACAGCGCCGCGGCGATCGTCGCGCTCGAGCGGGCCGGCGTCCCGCAGACCGCGCGCGGCGAGGAGCTGGACGTCGCCGCTTTCGTCCGCCTGGGCCGCGAGCTCGATCCGGCGCGGGTCCCCGTGCGCGGCGCGGCGTTGCCCGACGGGTCGCTGGCGGAGACCGACGGGGACGACGCGGACGGCGACGGGGAGCCCGCCCCGGGTGCGGACGAGGGCGCCTCCGCCACCCTGTAGCGTGGATGCATGGCCCACCGCGCGACGTCGAACCGGGTCCACGCGCGGGCGCCAGGCAAGATCAACGTGTTCCTCAAGGTCGGCGCCGTGCGCGACGACGGGTACCACGAGCTGGCCACCGCGTTCCAGTCGCTCTCCCTCTACGAGGACGTGTTCGCGGAGGAGGCGGCCGACTTCTCGGTCTCCTTCTCGGGCTCGATCGACACCTCCCGCCTGGCCGTCGACGGCTCCAACCTCGCGATCAAGGCGGCTCGGGCGCTCGCCCGGGCGACCGGCTACCTCGGCGGCGTGCACCTCGAGATCGAGAAGAACGTCCCCATCGCCGGCGGCATGGGCGGCGGCTCGGCCGACGCGGCCGCGACCCTGCTCGCCTGCGACGCGCTCTGGGGCACGGCGTGCACGAGGGAGCAGCTGCTCGGCATCGCCGCGAGCCTCGGCGCCGACGTCCCCTTCTCCTTCACCGGCGGCACCGCGATCGGAGTCGGCCGAGGCGACGAGCTGAGCCCGGCGCTCGCCAAGGGCCGCTTCGAGTGGGTGCTGGTCCTCTCGGAGGAGGGCCTGTCGACCCCCGAGGTCTACAGCGAGCTCGACCGGCACCGCGAGCGCCACCTGCACGACTTCCGCCCGATCTCGGCGACCCCCGCCATCGATCCCAACGTGCTGCAGGCCCTCCGCGCCGGCGACGCCGCCATGCTCGCCGACGCGATGCACAACGACCTCCAGGCGCCGGCGCTGCACCTGCAGCCCGGGCTCGCCCGCATCCTCGAGCTCGGCGAGGGCCGCGGGGCGCTCGGCGGCCTCGTCTCGGGGTCCGGCCCGACCGTCGCGTTCCTCGCTCCGGACGCCGATGCGGCGGCCGACCTGCAGCGCGAGCTGAGCTCCGCGCGGCTGAGCGCCGTGCGGGTGTCCGGCCCGGTCCACGGGGCTCGCCTGCTGTCGACCTAGTCGCGGAGGCGGTGCCTCCGGAGCGGGGCCCGCGAGCCTCGCGCCCGGCGCCCTCCACAGACGGTCCGCAGAGAAGTTCCGACCTCGTGGCTTAGAGTGCCGCTCATGTCCCGCCGAGCCACCCTCTTCGCGATCCTCTCCGGGATCGTGGCCGCCGTCGTCGCCCTCGCGGCCGCCGAGGTCGTCGCGGTCTTCACCGGATCGGGCGGCAGTCCGCTGGTCGCGGTCGGCGGCTTCGTCATCGACATCGTGCCCCCGGGCGTGAAGGACACGGTCATCGCGCTCTTCGGCACCGGCGACAAGCTCGTGCTGCTGGTCTCGATCGGCCTCGCGATCGCGCTGCTGGCCGTCGGCGCGGGAGTCCTCGAGTACCGCCGCCCGCCGTTCGGCGTGCTGCTGCTGGCCGTCGTCGCGGGCGCCGGTGCGCTCGCCGCCGTCAGCCGCGAGGGCGCGTCCGGGATCGACGCGGCGCCGAGCGTCGTGGGCATGGTGGCCGGTGCCGCGGTGCTCCGCTCGGCCTCCGTCCGCCTCCGCGGCTGGCAGGAGGAGCGCGAGAGCGACTCCCCGGACCGCCGGTCGTTCCTCCGCCTGGTCGGGATCGCCGGAGTCGCCGCGATCGCCGCCGGCATCGGCGCCCGCTTCCTCACGTCCGCCTCCGCCGCCGTCACCGCCGTGCGCGAGGCCGTGTCCCTGCCGGCTCCCGCCTCGGCCGCCGCGCCCGTCCCGGCCGGCGCCGTGCTCGACGACATCGACGGCATCAGCTCCTACGTCACTCCCAACTCCTCGTTCTACCGGATCGACACCGCGCTCTCGGTGCCGTCGGTCGAGCCCGCCGACTGGTCGCTGAAGATCACCGGCATGGTGGAGGAGGAGATCGAGATCACCTGGGACGAGCTGCTCGCGCTGCCGCTCGAGGAGCACCTGGTCACCCTGTCCTGCGTGTCCAACGAGGTCGGCGGCGACCTGATCGGCACCGCCCTCTGGCTGGGCTACCCGATCCGCGAGCTGCTGGCCCGGGCCCGGCCGACCGCCGGCGCCGACATGGTGCTCTCGCGGAGCATCGACGGCTTCACCGCCTCCAGCCCGCTCGACGTGCTGCAGGACGAGGACCGCGCGAGCCTGCTCGCCGTCGGGATGAACGGCGAGCCGCTTCCGGTCGAGCACGGCTTCCCCGTCCGGATGGTCGTCCCCGGCCTCTACGGCTACGTCTCGGCGACGAAGTGGGTCGTCGAGCTGAAGGTCACGACCTTCGCGGAGGACCTGGCCTACTGGTCGACGCGCGGCTGGACCGAGCGCGGTCCGATCAAGATCGAATCGCGGATCGATGTGCCGCGCCAGGGCCAGCCCGTCGAGGCGGGGACGGTCGCCGTGGCGGGAGTCGCCTGGGCGCCGCACACCGGGATCGCGAAGGTGGAGGTGCAGATCGACGGCGGCGCCTGGCAGGAGGCGCGCCTCGCCGAGCAGGTCACCGCGGACACGTGGATCCAGTGGGTCCTCGAATGGGACGCGACGGTCGGCGACCACGTCGTGACCGTGCGCGCCACCGACGCGGACGGCACGGTGCAGACCACGGTCGAGCGCCCGCCCGCGCCCGACGGCGCCACGGGACTGCACCGCCGCTCGGTGTCCGTCTCGGAGCCGGCACCCGCGGGCTGAGGTCCGGGGGCCGCGACCCGGCCGCACTGTGATCGACCCGCGGCGGACCGCTCAGGCGGCACCGCCTAGGCTGGATCCCTATGGCACATCTGCTGGGCGCCGAGGCGCTGCGACTCGAGTACCCCACACGCGTGATCTTCGACGACGTCTCCCTGGGGATCGAGGAGGGCGACCGCATCGGGATCGTCGGACGCAACGGCGACGGCAAGTCGACCCTCCTGCGCCTGCTCGCGCAGCGCATCGAGCCGGACAGCGGCCGCGTCACGCACCGCCGCGGCGTCACGCTCGGGATGCTCGACCAGGCCGACACGGTCGACGAGGACCTCACCGTCGCCCAGGCCGTCGTCGGCGGGCTCCAGGAGCACGAGTGGGCGGGCGACGCGCGCACCCGAGACGTGATCGCGGGCCTGCTGCGCGACGTCCCCTGGGACGGAGTGGTCGGCTCCCTCTCGGGCGGCCAGCGGCGCCGGGTCGCCCTCGCGAAGCTGCTCGTCGGCGACTGGGACGTCGTCTTCCTCGACGAGCCCACCAACCACCTCGACGTCGAGGGCATCGCCTGGCTCGCCGAGCACCTCAAGCGCCGCTGGGCGGCGTCGTCGGGCGGGCTCGCGGTCGTCACCCACGACCGGTGGTTCCTCGACGAGATCTGCACCGCCACCTGGGAGGTGCACGACCGCCTCGTCGAGCCGTTCGAGGGCGGGTACGCGGCGTACATCCTGCAGCGTGTCGAGCGCGACCGGATGGCGTCGACCATGGAGGCCAAGCGCCAGAACCTGATGAAGAAGGAGCTCGCCTGGCTCCGGCGCGGCGCCCCCGCCCGCACGGCCAAGCCCAAGTTCCGGATCGACGCCGCGAACCAGCTGATCGAGGACGAGCCCCCGGTGCGCGACTCGGTCTCGCTCTCGCAGCTCGCCGTCTCGCGCCTGGGCAAGGACGTCGTCGACCTGCTCGACGTCACCGTCCGCTACGGCGAGCGGACCGTCCTCAACCGCATCGAGTGGCGGATCGCGCCCGGCGAGCGCACCGGCATCCTGGGCGTGAACGGCGCCGGCAAATCGACCCTCCTCGGCCTGGTCGCGGGCAGCGTGGAGCCGACGAGCGGCCGGGTGAAGCGCGGCACCACCGTGCGCGTCGCGATCCTCGACCAGCAGCTGCGCGAGCTGACCGGTGTCCAGCACCGGCCCGTCCGCGAGATCATCGCGGAGCAGCGCACCAGCTACTCCATCGGCGGCAAGGAGATGACTCCGGGCCAGCTGCTCGAGCGCCTCGGCTTCTCGAGCGCGCAGCTCTCGACGCCCGTGAAGGACCTCTCGGGCGGTCAGCGCCGGAGGCTCCAGCTCCTGCTCATCCTGCTCAGCGAGCCCAACGTGCTGATCCTCGACGAGCCGACCAACGACCTCGACACCGACATGCTCGCCGCGATCGAGGACCTGCTCGACTCCTGGCCGGGCACCCTCCTCGTCGTCTCGCACGACCGGTACCTGCTCGAGCGCGTCACCGACCAGCAGTACGCCGTGATGGACGGCGCGTTCCGCCACCTGCCCGGCGGCGTCGAGCAGTACCTCGACCTGCGCCGCGCGCTCGAGAAGGGTGCGCCCGCGGCGGCGTCGTCGGGCTCCTCCTCCGCCGCGCCGGCGTCGAGCGGACTCGCGGGGGCCGAGCGGCGCACCGCCGAGAAGGAGGTGTCGGCGATCGACCGGCGCCTGCACAAGCTCACGCAGCTGGCGAAGACCGTCCACGAGAAGATGGCGACGCACGACCAGGACGACTACGACGGCATCCTGGCGCTCAACGCCTCGCTCCGCGCCTACGAGGACGAGACGGCCGAGCTCGAGCTGCGCTGGCTGGAGCTCTCGGAGCAGCTCGAGGGCTGACGCCGCTCTCCTCCGCGGCACCGGCAGCTGTCCCGTACCGCCTGGGCGGGCCGCCGTCGCGGGCCCGTACCGACCGGCTCAGCCGAAGTCGAGGGAGAGCTTGCGGAGGAGCTGCGCCAGCCGCTCCTGCTGGGCGTGGGTGAGCGCGCCGAGCAGCTCCTGCTCCGCGTCGACCAGGCGGGTGATCGCCGCGTCGACCCGGGCGAGTCCCGACGGCGTCATCTGCACCAGCACGCCGCGCCCGTCGTTCGGGTCGTCGAGGCGCTCGACCAGGTCGCGCTCGACCAGCCGGTCGATGCGGTTGGTCATGGTGCCGCTGGTGACCATGGTCGCCTGGAGGAGCTGCTTGGGGCTCATCCGGTAGGGCGCGCCCGCGCGCCGCAGGGCCGAGAGCACGTCGAACTCCCACGTCTCGAGCTCGGACCGGCCGAAGGCGCTGCCGCGCGCGCGCTCGAGCTGCTTGGCCAGCCGGCGCATCCGCGAGAAGACCTGGAGCGGCGTGAAGTCGAGATCGGGCCGCTCCCGGACCCAGGCGTCGACGATCCCGTCGACCTCGTCATTCGCACTCACCCGTCCATTGTGGCGGCTGGGCGGCTCGGGGGACGCCGGGAGGCGGACGGGTCGGGAGGCGGAGGGGCCGGGAGGCGGGGACCTCCCGGGCGGCCGTCGTCCGCCCGAGCGACGGCCGCCCGCGCCCGAGGCGGGGCCGGGGGTGCGGGGGTGGCAGGATGGACGGCGCGCGATCGCGCGGTCCGCCATGGTGTAACGGCAGCACGGCAGCCTTTGGAGCTGTCCGGTCCAGGTTCGAATCCTGGTGGCGGAGCGGCACCAGGACGGTGCGCTCACGGAGGAGAACGCGAAGAACATGGCAGACAGCACGCTCGCCGTCGTGATCCTGGCGGCAGGCCAGGGCACCCGCATGAAGTCCCGCACCCCGAAGGTCCTGCACCGCCTCGCCGGGAGGCCGCTGCTCGGGCACGTGCTCGACACGGCCGCCTCGCTCGACGCGGCGCACGTCGTCACCGTGGTGCGCCACGAGCGCGACCGGGTCGCCGAGGCCGTCCTCGAGCACACCCCCTCCGCACTGGTGGTGGACCAGGACGAGACGCCCGGCACCGGCCGCGCGGTCGAGCAGGGCCTCGCGGCGCTCCCGGCGTCCTTCGCCGGCACGGTCGTCGTGCTGAGCGCCGACGTCCCGCTGCTGGACGCGCCGACCCTCCGCCGCCTGCTCGACGAGCACCTCGCCGCGGCGAACGCGCTCACCATGCTCTCCTGCGTGCTCGAGGACCCGACCGGCTTCGGCCGGATCGTCCGCGGCGGCGACGGAGCCTTCGCCTCCATCGTCGAGCAGAAGGACGCCAGCCCCGACGAGCTCGACCTCACCGAGATCAACGCCGGCGTCTACGCCTTCGACGCCGCCGCGCTCCGCTCGGTCATCGGCGCGATCGGCACCGAGAACGCCCAGCGGGAGAAGTACCTCACCGACGCCGCCGCCGCGCTCAAGGCCGCCGGCCGCGCGATCGAGGCCGTCCCCGTGCAGGACCGCTGGCTCGTGGCCGGGATCAACGACCGCGCCCAGCTCGCCGACGCGGCGCTCGAGCTCAACGCGCGCATCGTGCGCCGCTGGCAGCTCGAGGGCGTCACGATCCAGGACCCGGCGACCACCTGGATCGACGTGGACGCGGTCCTCGCCCCGGACGTCGAGATCCTCCCGGGCACGCAGATCAAGGGCCCGACCGTCATCGCCACCGGCGCGGTCATCGGCCCGGACACCACGCTCGACTCCTGCGAGGTCGGCGAGGACGCGGTCGTGAAGCGCTCCGACGCGACGCTCGCCGTGATCGGCGCGAACGCCCAGGTCGGCCCGTTCTCGTTCCTCCGCCCCGGCACCGTGCTCGGCGCCCGCGGCAAGATCGGCACCTACGTCGAGACCAAGAACGCCGTGATCGGCGAGGGATCGAAGGTCCCGCACCTCTCCTACGTCGGCGACGCGGTCATCGGCGAGGAGTCGAACATCGGCGCCGGCTCGATCTTCGCCAACTACGACGGGGTGAGCAAGGCGTCCTCCGTGGTGGGCTCGCACGTGCGTGCGGGGTCGCACAACGTCTTCGTCGCCCCCGTTAGAATCGGTGACGGAGCGTACACGGGCGCCGGCACGGTCATCCGCAAGGACATCCCCGCCGGAGCCCTCGGGATCACCGTCGCTCCGCAGCGCAACATGGCCGGGTGGGTGCAGACCCACCGTCCGGGCACCGCAGCGGCCGACGCCGCCGAGGCGGCCCTGGCGTCGGATCCCACCGGATCCGACCAGGCGCCCACCGGAGGAAGCGGAGCACAGTGACCGGCATCACCGCCAGCAACAAGAAGAGCCTGGTCCTCGTCTCGGGGAGGGCGCATCCGGCACTGGCGGAGGCGGTCGCCGCCGAGCTCGGGACCGAGCTCGTCACGACCGAGGGGCGCACCTTCGCCAACGGCGAGCTCTACGTCCGCTACGGCGAGTCGGTCCGCGGAGGCGACGTGTTCGTCCTCCAGTCGCACACGTCCCCGATCAACGAGTGGCTGATGGAGCAGCTGATCATGGTCGACGCGCTCAAGCGCGCCTCCGCCAAGCGGATCACCGTGGTCGCCCCGTTCTACCCCTACGCGCGCCAGGACAAGAAGGGCCGCGGCCGCGAGCCGATCTCGGCCCGCCTCGTCGCGGACCTCTTCAAGGCGGCGGGAGCCGACCGGATCATGTCGGTCGACCTGCACGCGGCGCAGATCCAGGGCTTCTTCGACGGCCCCGTCGACCACCTCTTCGCGATGCCGGTGCTGCTCGAGCACTTCCGCGAGAAGCTCGACCCCTCGACCCTCACCATCGTCTCGCCCGACATGGGCCGCGTCCGCGTCGCCGACATCTGGAGCGACAAGCTCGGCGTCCCGCTGGCGATCATCCACAAGCGCCGCGACCCGAAGGTCGCCAACCAGGTCTCCGTCCACGAGATCGTCGGCGAGGTGAAGGGCCGCGTCTGCCTCCTCGTCGACGACCTCATCGACACCGGGCGCACCATCGCGAAGGCGGCCGAGGCGCTGAAGAAGGCGGGCGCGATCGGCGTGGTCGTCGCGGCCACCCACGCCGTCTTCTCGGACCCGGCGGTCGAGCTCCTGAGCTCCGAGTTCATCGACTCGGTCGTCGTCACCGACACTCTGCCGCTGCCGCCGGAGAAGACCTGGGACCGCCTGACGATCCTGCCCATCGCTCCGCTGCTGGCCCGCGCCATCCACGAGGTCTTCGACGACGGCTCGGTGACGTCGATGTTCGACGGCGACGCGTAGGACCCCGCACCCCGGGTGCGCCCTGCACGGCGCACCCGGGTCCCGCCCCGGCTCCACCGCCTAGGGTGAGGCCGTGCCCCAGCGTTCGGATGCGACCCTCGCCCTGGCGGCGGTCTTCCTGGTCTGGTCGCCGGCCGCCGAGGCGGCGGGCTGGTGGCTGCTCCTCGGGCTCGCCGTCGCGGCGGCCGCCGCGGCTCTGAGCGCCGTCGCCGACGCCGGGCGCACCGTCCACGACGGCCCCTCCTCCGAGTGGCTCGGGATCGTCGGGCGCGCCTTCGCCTCGGCCGCGCTGGCCCTGACCGCGGCCCAGTCGGTCCTCGGGGGAGCGGCCCGGCCCCTGGCCGTCCTGCTGCTCGTGGCCGTCGCGCTCTTCGGTCTGCGCGGCGGGCGCCTCCCCGCTCGCCCGGTCCTGCTCCTCGTCGGTGCGGTCGTCGTCCTGCTGGCCGCCGCCGCCGTGATCGTGCTGGTGTCCCCTCCGGACCCCGCGCCGCTCGACCCGTTGCGCGACGGAGGGCCGCTGGGAGCCGGCACCGCCGCGGCCCTGCTCCTGATCCTCCTGCCGACCTCCCGCTCCGGCGCGGTGACGGCTCTCCGCCCCGCCCTGCTGCGCATCGGGATCGCCACGGCGGCCGCCGCCGCGCTCGCCACCGGTCTGCTCCTGGCGGCCGGTCCCGAGGTCCTCGCGTCCTCGGAGACCCCCCTGAGCGCTGTCACCCGGGGCACGCCCGCGTCCGGGCTCGTCGGGGCCGCCGCGGTGATCGCGGTCCTGCTCGCGCTCCTCGACCTCGGGAGGAGGGATGCGCGCGCCCTCGTGCGTCTCGCCGACGCAGGGGAGATGCCGGCGGTGCTCGCCGCCAGGAACCGCAGGACCGGCGTGCCCGCGGCGGCCCAGCTGGTCCTCTGCCTGGTCGCCGTGCTCGCGGTCGTGATCCTCGACGCCGACGCGCTGCTCGCCTTCGCCGTGGCCGCCCTGCTGGTGGCGACCATCGTGCGGCGCCTCGACCACGGAGCTGCCGGGGCGAGCGGCCCGGCCCTCGCGTCGGCCGCGGTCTCGCTGCTGCTCCTGCTCGCCCTCCCGGCGGCCACGGCGGCCGCCGCAGCGGTGCTCCTGGCGGCGCTCCTGATCGCGCGGGCGTTCCGGACCTGAGGGGTCAGTCGGCCCGGGCGTCGAGCGCCCGCTCGGGGAGCCGGACGCCACCGCCCGGCTCCGCTGACGACGGGGGAGCTCCCTCCGCGACGAGGAAGGCGCCCCCGCCCGAGGATCCGTGGATCCTGCGGGCGGGGGCGCCTTCCCGTGCGACGCGGGTCAGTGCGTGGAGGGGTCCTGCTCGACCTCGGTGCGGTCACCCGACCACAGCGTGTGGAAGGTGCCCTCCCTGTCGACGCGCTTGTAGGTGTGCGCTCCGAAGAAGTCGCGCTGGCCCTGCACGAGAGCGGCCGGGAGGCGCTTGGAGGCGAGCGAGTCGTAGTACGACAGCGCGGCGCCGAAACCGGGGATCGGCACGCCCGAGAGCGCGGCGGTCGAGACGATGCGGCGCCAGGCGGCCTCGCCGTTGGCGACGGCCTCGGCGAAGTACGGGTCCTCGAGGAGGGTCGTGATGCCGGCGTTCTCGTCGTAGGCGTCGACGATGCGGTTGAGGAACTGGGCGCGGATGATGCAGCCCGCGCGCCAGATCTTGGCGACCGCGCCCTTGTCGATCTCCCAGCCGTACTTCTCGGCCCCGGCGATGATCGCGTCGAAGCCCTGCGAGTAGGCGACGACCTTGGAGGCGTAGAGCGCGGCGCGCACGTCGTCCTCGAAGCCCTCGTACTTCTCGACCGGGGTCGGGCGCGAGGTGACGCGGGCCTGCACGGCCTCGCGCTGCTCGGGGTGGGAGGACACGGCACGGGCGAAGACGGCCTCGGCGATGCCGCCGACGGGGACGCCGAGGTCGAGCGCGTTCTGCACGGTCCAGACGCCGGTGCCCTTCGAGCCGGCCTGGTCGAGGACGACGTCGATGAAGGGATTGCCGGTGTCGGCGTCGACCTGGCGGAGCACCTCGGCGGTGATCTCGATGAGGTACGACTCGAGGTCGCCCTTGTTCCAGGCGTCGAAGACCTCGGCGATGGCGGCGGGCTCGTGTCCGCCGACGGTGCGGAGCAGGTCGTACGCCTCGGCGATGAGCTGCATGTCGGCGTACTCGATGCCGTTGTGGATCATCTTGACGAAGTGGCCGGCGCCGTCGGTGCCGATGTGGGTGACGCAGGGCTCGCCCTCGGCGACCGCGGCGATCGACGAGAGGATCGGGCCGAGGGTCCTGTAGGACTCGACCGAGCCGCCGGGCATGATCGACGGGCCCTTGAGCGCGCCCTCCTCGCCGCCGGAGATGCCGGTGCCGACGAAGTGGATGCCGGTCTCGCGGACCGCCTTCTCGCGGCGGATGGTGTCGGTGAAGAGCGCGTTGCCGCCGTCGACGATGATGTCGCCGGGCTCGAAGACCTTCGTCAGCTGCTCGATCACGGCGTCGGTGCCGCGGCCGGCCTGGACCATGATGATCGCGGTGCGCGGGGTGGCGAGCGAGGCGGCGAAGTCCTCGATGGTCTCGGAGGCTACGAAGCCCGCCTCCGGGTGCTCCGTGATGAGGGTCTCGGTGCGGCCGTAGGAGCGGTTGAACACCGCGACCGTGTTGCCCTCGCGGCTGGCGAGGTTGCGGGCGAGGTTCGAGCCCATCACCGCCAGACCGACGACTCCGATGTTGGCTGTGGCGGTGGGCTTGTCAGACACGGTTCTCCTCGACGTTCGCGTTCAGGGGCGAGCCCAGGCTAGCCCCGGGTCGCTCCGGGGAGCCCGGGTCCGAGCCGTCTCCCGGCTGCACATCGGTCGTGCGGCGCGCGCACGGTCTTGCGCGCGCCGCGACGACCGCGACCGGAGCCGGTCAGGCGCCGTGGCCGAGGGGGACGCGCTCCGACGGGATCGGCGGCGGCGGGGGAGTGCCGTCGCCGAACGGGCGGCCGCCGAGCTCCTCGCGGCGCGAGGGGACGAGCCAGCCGGAGAGGTCCGGGCCCTTGGGGACGACGCCGGTCGGATTGATGTCCCGCTGCACCTCGTAGTAGTGCGACTTGATGTGGGCGAAGTCGATCGTGTCGCCGAACCCCGGAGTGGCGAACAGATCCCGGGCGTAGCCCCAGAGCGCGGGCATCGCCGACAGCAGGTTCCGGTTGGCCTTGAAGTGGCTGTAGTAGACGGCGTCGAAGCGGGCGAGCGTCGTGAAGAGCCGCACGTCCGCCTCGGTGATGGTGTCGCCGACCAGGTAGCGGCGGGTGCTCAGCCGCTCCTCCAGCCAGTCCAGCCGCGCCCAGAGGCGGTCGTAGGCCCGGTCGTAGGAGCGCTGCGACCCGGCGAAGCCGCACTTGTAGACGCCGTTGTTCACGTCGTGGAAGACCAGCTCGGCGATCTCGTCGATCTCCTCGCGGTGCTCCTCGGGGTAGAGGTCGGGGGCGCCGTCGCGGTGGAACGCGGTCCACTCGGTGGAGAAGTCGAGCGTCATCACCGGGTAGTCGTTGGTGACGACCTGGCCGCTCGGGATGTCCACGAGGGCCGGGACGGTGATCCCGCGCGGATAGTCGGGGAAGCGGGCGAAGAACGCGTCCTGGAGGCGGGGGATGCCCAGCACCGGGTCGACGCCGCCCGGATCGAGGTCGAAGGTCCAGCTGCGCTTGTCGTGCGTCGGCCCGCAGATGCCCATCGAGAGGGCGTCCTCGAGACCGAGCAGGCGCCGCACGATCACGGCGCGGTTCGCCCACGGGCAGGCGCGGGAGACGACGAGGCGGTAGCGCCCCGCCTCCACCGGGTACCCGTCGCGGCCGTCGGCGGTGATCCGCGTCGGGATGTAGTTCGTGTCGCGGTGGAAGCCGTTCTTCTCGACGTAGGAGCCGAAGTCGTCGCTCGTCATATCCGCACGGTAGGCGGTCCGCCTGGACGTCCGGCTCCGAGTCCGGCGGCGCGACCGCCTGCTGGCGGGCGGCCGCGATGCCGGGTAGGATCGGCAGCTGAACTTCGGCGAGGGATGCACGTGCATCCGTGATCGACGCGGTGGAAGCAGGCGAGGCCCCCACGGGGCGCCACGGACTTCTCCTCACGCTGACATGCGTTCGAGTCGACAAACCGTCCGTGGCCGCAGGCCACGACCCGATCCGGTGGCGTGCGCGCCGCCCAAGGAGAACATCATGGCTGAACTGACCAACAAGGTCGTCGTCGAGGTCCGCACCTCGTTCGGCAAGGGCGCCGCCCGCAAGATCCGCGCGCAGGACAAGATCCCCGCGGTCCTCTACGGCCACGGCACCGAGCCCCAGCACCTCACCCTCCCGGGCCACCAGGTGCTCCTGCTCACGCGCAAGGCGAACGCGATCCTCGAGCTCGACATCGAGGGCGCCGCGCAGACGACGCTGGTGAAGGACATCCAGCGCGACCCGGTGCGCCAGATCATCGAGCACATCGACCTCGTCGTCATCAACAAGGGCGAGAAGGTCGAGGTGGACATCCCCGTGCACGTCGAGGGCGACGCCGCTCCCGGCACCCTCGTCTCGATCGAGTCGAACACCCTCTCGCTCGAGGTCGACGCCACGCGCATCCCGCAGAACATCGTCGTCTCCGTCGAGGGCCTCGAGGCCGGCACGCAGATCACCGCCGCCGACGTCACGCTCCCCGAGGGCGCCACGCTGGTCACCGACGCCGAGGTGCTCATCGTCAACGTCACCGCCGAGGTCGAGCAGGACCTGGGCGAGGACGACGAGACCCCGGCCTCGGGCGACGTCGTCGCCGAGACCGCGGAGTAGTCCGCACCACCCCGGGAACGGGCCCGCTCGCAGCCGCGGCGGGCCCGTTCCGCGTCCGGCGGGGACCCCCCCCCGCCGCCCCCGAGGAAGAGGAACGACATGGGTGACACCTGGCTGGTCGTCGGACTGGGCAACCCGGGCGCGCAGTACGCGCGCAACCGGCACAACGTCGGCCAGATGGTGCTCGACGAGCTCGCGACGCGGATCGGCGGCTCGTTCCGCCGGCACAACCGCGCCAACGCCGTGGTCGCCGAGGGCTTCCTCCGCCCGGGCGGACCGAAGCTCGTGCTGGGCAAGCCCAACAGCTTCATGAACCTCTCCGGCGGGCCGACGGCGCAGCTGCTCGACTTCTACTCGGTCGACCCGGCGCACCTGATCGTCGTGCACGACGAGCTCGACATCCCCTTCGACACCCTGCGCCTCAAGCAGGGCGGCGGTCACGGAGGGCACAACGGCATCCGCGACATCCTCGCGGCGACCGGAGGAGCCGAGTTCCTGCGCGTGCGGGTCGGCATCGGCCGCCCGCCGGGCCGCCAGCAGGCCGCCGACTTCGTGCTGAAGGACTTCGCCGGCCCGGAGCGCGAGGCGCTCCCGATCCTGGTCTCGGACGCCGCCGACGCCGTCGAGCTCATCGCCGACTCCGGCCTCTCCGCCGCCCAGCTGAAGTTCCACACCAGCGCCTGACCCGCCCTCCACCGAGGGAACCCTGGACGGCGAGGGAGACCGCAGCCCCGGGCTCCCTCGACGGTTCGGGGTTCCCTCGGCGGTCGGCCCGCGGGGCGGCCGTAAACTGGACCCGTGCCCCTCAACGAGATCATCTCGGCGCTGTCGCGCGCCTCCACGTTCGACGATGCTCTCGCGTACGCGGTGCGGGACGCCGACTTCTCGGTGGCCGACGGCCTCCGGGTCCCCCTGCTCGCGGGGCTGATCGAGAGGCGCGCGGAGGCGGGACGCCCGCAGGCGGCGCTGGTGGTCACGGCCACGGGCCGCGACTCCGAGAACGTGCGCGCCTCCCTCGGCTGCATGCTGCCGGACGCGGACGTCGTCGAGTTCCCGGCCTGGGAGACGCTGCCGCACGAGCGCCTCAGCCCGAGCGCCGAGATCGTGGGGCGGCGCCTGGACGCGCTGCGGCGGATGAAGCAGTGGTCGGGCGAGCGGCCCCTCGTAGTGGTCGCCTCCGTGCGCGCGGCGCTGCAGCCGGTCGCCGACAACCTCGCCGACATCGAGCCGATCCGACTCGTGAAGGGCGCCCGCGGTTACGACCTCGGCCGCATCTCCTCCGAGCTGGTCGACCTGGCCTACGCCCGGGTCGACATGGTCACGCGCCGCGGCGAGTTCGCCGTGCGCGGCGGCATCCTCGACGTCTTCCCGGCGGTGGCCGAGCATCCGAGCCGAGTGGACTTCTTCGGCGACGAGGTCGACTCCATCCGCGGCTTCTCCGTGGCCGATCAGCGCTCGCTCCCGGGCGAGGCCGACTCGGTGGTCCTCCCGCCGAGCCGCGAGCTGCTGCTGGTGCCCGCGGTGCGGCAGCGGGCCCGCGAGATGCTGCACGAGTTCCCGAGCCTGTCGGCGATGCTCGCCAAGATCGCCGAGGGCATCCCGGTCGAGGGGATGGAGTCGCTCGCCCCCGCGCTGCTGGAGCGGCTGGTCCCGATCTCGCACTACCTCCCCGAGGGTGCGGCCGTCGCGGTCCTCGCCCCCGAGCGCGTGGCGACGCGGGCGATCAGCCTCGCCGAGACGAACCGCGAGTTCCTGCAGGCGGCCTGGAGCGCGGCGACCGCCGGCGCCGAGGCCCCCATCGACCTCGCCTCGGGCGAGTTCATCTCGCTCGGCGCGCTCCGCGACTCCGTGAAGCTCAGCGCCCCGGGCGCCGACGCTCCCGACCACCCGTGGTGGACGATGAGCACGTTCCGCCAGGGCCCCGCCGCGGGCGAGGCCGAGGTGCTGCCGGAGGAGCTCGGGATCGACGAGATCCTCGCCGTCCGGGTCGAGGGCGAGCCGGTCCCCGGCTTCGGAGCGAGCGTCGAGGGCGCCCTCGCCCACGTCCGCGCGCGCCTGGCCGACGGCTGGACCGTGGTCCTGACCGCGCCCGGCACCGGCACGGTCGAGCGCACCGACCAGGTCCTCGCCGAGCACGAGGTCGCCGCCCGCATCGTCGCCGACCTCCCCGCCGGGCTCGAGACGGGCCTCGCCTACGTGGTGCAGGCCTCCGTCGATCACGGCTTCGAGGTGGAGGAGGCGAAGCTCGCCCTGCTCACCGACACGGAGTTCTACGGCCGCACCGTCGGCTACGACTCCCGAGCGGTGAAGAAGCTCGCCTCGCGCCGCAAGAACGTCGTCGACCCGCTGCAGCTCACGCCCGGCGACTTCGTGGTGCACGCCACCCACGGCATCGGCCGGTTCGTGGAGCTCTCTCAGCGCGAGGTCTCCAGCGGGGGCCGCAACGCGATCAAGACCCGCCGCGAGTACCTGGTGCTCGAGTACGCCCCCAGCAAGCGCGGCTTCCCGGGCGACAAGCTGCTCGTCCCCACGGACCAGCTCGACCTGCTCTCCCGCTACGTCGGCGGCGAGGCTCCGGCGCTGAGCAAGATGGGCGGGAGCGACTGGGCGCAGGCCAAGAGCAAGGCCCGCCGCGCGGTCCGCGACATCGCGGTCGAGCTCGTGAAGCTCTACTCCGCCCGGATGGCCTCCCGCGGGCACGCGTTCCCGCCGGACACCCCCTGGCAGCGCGAGCTGGAGGAGGCGTTCCCGTTCGCCGAGACCCCCGACCAGCTCACCGTCATCGACGAGGTCAAGGCCGACATGGAGCGGCCGATCCCGATGGACCGCCTGCTCTCGGGCGACGTCGGCTTCGGCAAGACCGAGGTCGCCGTGCGCGCCGCGTTCAAGGCGATCCAGGACGGGAAGCAGGTCGCGATGCTCGTGCCGACCACGCTGCTCGTCCGCCAGCACCTCGAGACGTTCCAGGAGCGCTTCGCCGGCTTCCCCGTCCACCTGCGGGCGCTCAGCCGGTTCCAGAGCGCGAAGGAGTCGAAGGAGACGATCGAGGGCCTGGCCGACGGCACCGTCGACATGGTCATCGCGACCCACCGGCTCCTCAGCGACAACATCGTCTTCAAGGACCTCGGCCTGCTCGTGATCGACGAGGAGCAGCGCTTCGGCGTCGAGCACAAGGACAAGCTCAAGGCGCTGAAGAAGAACGTCGACATCCTCTCGATGAGCGCCACGCCCATCCCGCGGACGCTCGAGATGGCGGTGACCGGCATCCGCGAGATGTCGACCCTCGCGACCCCGCCGGAGGAGCGCCACCCGATCCTCACCTTCGTCGGCCCTTACTCCGAGAAGCAGGTGTCGGCCGCGATCCGCCGGGAGCTCCTGCGCGAGGGCCAGGTGTTCTTCGTGCACAACCGCGTCTCGACGATCAACCGCGTCGCCTCGCAGCTCGCCGAGCTGGTGCCCGAGGCGCGGATCGCGGTCGCGCACGGCAAGCTCAGCGAGTCGCAGCTCGAGCGGATCATCGTCGACTTCTGGGAGCGCAAGTTCGACGTCCTGGTGTCGACGACGATCGTCGAGACCGGCCTCGACATCCCGAACGCCAACACGCTGATCGTCGACCGCGCCGACAAGTACGGTCTCTCGCAGCTGCACCAGCTGCGCGGGCGGGTCGGCCGCGGCCGCGAGCGCGCCTACGCCTACCTCCTCTACGACGAGACGAAGCCGCTGAGCGAGACCGCGCACGACCGGCTGCAGACCCTGGCCGCCAACTCGGACCTCGGCGGCGGCATGCAGATCGCGCTGAAGGACCTCGAGATCCGCGGTGCGGGCAACCTCCTCGGCGGCGAGCAGTCCGGGCACATCCAGGGCGTGGGATTCGACCTCTACCTGCGGATGATCGGCGAGGCCGTCGACACCTTCCGCGGCGAGGTCGCCGAGGGGCAGACGGAGCTGCGGCTCGAGCTGCCCGTCGACGCGCGCATCCCGGAGGAGTACGTCGACAGCGAGCGGCTGCGCCTGGAGGCGTACCAGAAGCTGTCGGCCGCGTCGTCGCCGACGGCGAAGGAGGGGAGCATCGACCTCGTGGTCGAGGAGCTGACCGACCGCTACGGTGAGCTGCCCGAGGCGGTCGAGAACCTCATCCTGGTGTCGAGGCTGCGGATGCGCGCGCAGAAGGCGGGCCTCAGCGACGTGGTCGCGATGGGCTCGAACGTCCGCGTGGCTCCCGCTCACCTGCCCGACTCGATCCAGGTGCGCCTGCGCCGGATGTACCCGACCGCGAAGTACCTGCAGCAGGCCGACGCGGTCGTCGTGCCGATGCCCGTGCTCGACGGCGTCCCGCTCGGCGACCGGGCGCTCATCCAGTGGGTGGCGTCGCTCCTGGACTCGCTGTTCCCGGAGCCGGTCACCGTCTGAGGTCCTCGGGGCGGCGCTCCCCGGTGGAGCGCCGCTCCGCTCCGGCGGCCGTCGCCGCTGCGGGAGGGCGCGCTGGCAGGATGGAGGGCATGCCGCTCCTCGCCGCCCGACGTCCCCGTGAGCCGGAGCCGCTCGCCGGCCCGCTGGTCGCCGTCCGCGGGGTCGCGGTGCGCGCCTCGGGGGTCGAGCTGCTCGCCCCGTGCTCGCTCGAGGTGGAGGCGGGGGAGGGCGTCGCGGTGACGGGCCGCAACGGCACCGGCAAGACCACGCTCCTGCGGGTGATCGCCGGCCTCACCGCTCCGAGCGAGGGAGTCGTGGCGGTGGCCGGGCGCGCCCCGGAGGAGCGCTCCGCCGCCCACCGCCGCGCCGTCGCCGCCCTGATCGGCACCCCGCCCTTCGAGCGGGATCTGACCCTCGAGGAGCACCTCGCGATGGTGGCCGTCTCGTGGGGGGCGCCGGTCGCCGACGCCCGCCGCGAGGCCGCAGCTGGTCTCGACGCGCTCGCGCTCGCTCCGCTCGCCCGCCGCTTCCCGCACGAGCTCTCCTCCGGGCAGACGCAGCTGTTCTCCCTCGCGCTCGTGCTGGCCCGTCCCTCCGCGGTGCTGCTGCTCGACGAGCCGGAGCAGCGGCTCGACGTCGAGCGGGTGCCGCTGGTCGCGGAGGTGCTGCGGCGCGCAGCCGCGTCCCGGGCGCTCGTCGTCGCGACCCACAGCCCCGTGCTGATCGAGGGCCTGGGCGCGCGGGTCGTCGAGCTGGAGCGGGCGTGACGCGCGCGGAGGGGGCCCGCGTCGCCGAGGTGCGGGCTCTGCACCGGCACCGCGCCGCGGCTCCGCCGAGTCCGCGCGCCTACGCGGGCTACCTCGCCGCGATGACCGTCCTCGTCGTCGTCCTCCCCGTCGCCCGGGCCCTCGCGCTCCTCGCCGCCGAGGCGGGAGCCGCGCCGGAGCCGCTGGTCGCCCTCGCCGCGGGTCTCGCCCTGCCCGCCGCCGTGCTCCTGGGCCGGGTGCGCGGACCCGCGGTGGGCGAGCCGCACACCACGGCCGTGCTGCTCGCGACCGATCTGCGCCGCTGGGCGGTGCTCCGCCGACCCGTGGTCCGGGCGTCGGCCGGTCTCGTGGCGTGCTGCTCCGCCGTCGCGTCGCTCCTCGCCGTCGCCGCCTCCGCGCCGCTCCTCGCGGCCGTCGTCGGCGGCGCCGCGTTCGCCGGCCTCCTCGCCGTCGCCTGGCTCGCCGGTCAGTGCCTGCCCTCGCGCCTCCCCGCGCTCGCGGCGGGCCTCCTCGCCTCCCTCGCGGTCCTCGGGGCCCTCGTGCCCGGTGCGCCCACGCCGGGCGGCCTCCTCGCCTCGGCCGTGAGCGGAGCGGAGGAGGTGCGCGCCGCGACCGTGCTGCTCGCGTCGGCCGCGGTCCTCCTGGCCGCGGCGCCCCGCCTGCTCGACGCCGCGCGCGGACCTCGGCTCCTCGCCCAGGCCCGGCAGTGGTCGGCGACCGCCCGGCTCGGAGCGACGGGCGATCTCGCCGAGTCGCTCGACGGGTACCGCGCCCTTCCGGCGATCGGGCGGGGGCTCCGAGCGGTCCGCCTCTCCCCGCTCGCCCTCGCGGTGCCGGTGCGCGACGCGATCGGCGCGCTGCGCACTCCCGGCCGCTCGGCGGTCGCGGTCGTCGCGCTGGCCGCCGCCGGCGCCGCCGCCGTGCTCGCCGCGGTCGTGCCGTCCTCCATCCTCGCGCTCCCGGCCGCCGCGGCGGGCGTGCTCGCCTACCTCGGCGCCGGCGTCTGGAGCGACGGCTTCCGCCACGCCGCCGCGACCGCGGGACAGCCGGCGCTCCTCGCCCCCGGCCCGTTCGAGCTGCTCCTCCTGCACGCCGTCCTCCCGCTGGTGCTCGCGGTCGGAGTCGCGGTGCTCGGCGCCCTCGCCGCCTCGCTGCTGCTCCCGGGCGCGGCGGTGCCGGTGGCCGCCGCGACCGCCGTCGCCGCCGTCGCCGCGCGGGCGATGGACGCGACCCGGGGTCCGCTGCCGCCGCAGCTGCTCAGCCCGGTGCCGCTCCCGATCGGGGACGGCGCGGGAGTCGCGGTGGTCCTCTGGAACCTGGCGGGTGCACTGGTCAGCGCCTCGACCGCGGTGTCCGTCGCGGCGTCGCCCGGGCTCCTCGCCGCGGTGCCGCTCGTCGCCGGCGGCTGCCTCCTCGTCGCGCGGCGGCGTCTCGCGCGGGCCTGAGGCTCCCGGGCGCCCGCGCCGCCCGGATGTCCGCGGCGGCGGCCGGACCGGATGCGAGGATGGCGGGGTGACCGCGCATCCCCGGCTCGACGAGCTCATCCGCACCGTCCACGTCCTCCGCGCCCCGGGCGGCTGCCCGTGGGACGCCGAGCAGACCCACGAGTCGCTCGTGCGCTACCTGATCGAGGAGTCGCACGAGCTCGTCGACGCCATCGAGGCGGGGGACCGGGCCGACCTGATCGAGGAGCTCGGCGACGTCCTCTACCAGGTGCTCTTCCACGCCGACCTGGCGGCCGAGAGCGCCGAGCCCTTCACCATCGAGGACGTCGCGGCGCACATGAACGCCAAGATGATCGGCCGCCACCCGCACGTCTTCGGCGACGCCACGGCCGAGACGGCCGACGACGTCATCGCGGTGTGGGACGAGCTCAAGCGCACCGAGAAGCCGCACCGCACCAGCGTGCTCGACGGGATCCCGCAGGGCATGCCCGCCCTCGCGCTCGCCGACAAGGTGATCGGCAAGGCGACCTCGCTGGGCGTCGTGGACGCCGGCCAGGGCCCTCTGCCCATCGAGTCGGAGGAGGACCTCGGCCCGCTGCTGCTGGCCATCGTCGCCTCCGCCCGCGCCCAGGGGCTCGACGCCGAGCGCGCGCTCCGCACGGCGACGCGCGACCTGCAGGACGAGATCCGCGCGGTGGAGCAGGAGCGGCGCGCGGACTGAGGCGTCCGCCGGCCCGCCCCGGCCGATCTGGGAGAATCGCCGTCATGGCCTCCCCGATCACCCCGCCCCGCGGCATGCGCGACTTCCTCCCCGCCGACAAGGCGAAGCGCGAGCACGCGCTCGGCGTCATCCGCCGCGTGTACGCCTCCCACGGGTTCGACGAGATCGAGACGCCCGTGGTCGAGGACTTCGACCGCCTCCACTCCGGGCTCGGCGGCGACAACGAGAAGCTCGCCTTCAGCGTCCTGCGCCGCGGGCTCACCCGCGACGACCTGGCGGCGGTCGACGACGCGTCCGCCCTCGCCGACCTCGGCCTGCGCTTCGACCTCACGGTGCCTCTCGCCCGCTTCTACGCCTCGCACCGCGCCGAGCTGCCGGCCGTCTTCCGCTCGGTGCAGATCGCGCCGGTGTGGCGCGCCGAGCGCCCGCAGAAGGGGCGGTACCGCCAGTTCGTGCAGTGCGACATCGACATCATCGGCGAGCCCGGGCAGCTGGCCGAGGTCGAGCTCATCACGGCGACCGCGGCGGCGCTCGACGCCCTGGGCCTCGAGGACTGCACAATCCGCATCAACGACCGCCGCATCCTCACCGGAATCCTCGAGCACTGCGGCTTCGCCACCGAGCGCTTCGGCCCGGCGCTGATCTCGATCGACAAGCTCGACAAGATCGGCGCCGCCGGAGTCGTCGCCGAGCTGGAGGCCGACGGGCCGGACGCGGCCGCGGTCCTCGGGGGCTACCTCGCGCGGATCGAGCAGGCGGTCGCCGCCGGGGGAGTGGCGCTCGAGCAGTCCGCGATCCTCGACGTGCTGCCCGAGGGCATCGACCCGGAGGCGGTGCTCGCGCTCGAGACGCTGGCCCGGTCGCTGCGCTCGCTGCCCGCCGGCGTCTCGCTCCGCTTCGACCCGACGCTCGTGCGGGGCATGGGCTACTACACCGGCACGATCTTCGAGATCGCGCACCCGTCCTCGGGCTCCTCGGTCGGCGGAGGCGGGCGGTACGACGGGATGATCGGCCGCTTCCTCGGTCAGGACGTGCCGGCCTGCGGCTTCTCGATCGGCTTCGAGCGGATCGTCGAACTGATCGGCGGTGCCGTCGTCGAGCGCCCCGACGCCGTCGTCCTCGTCCACGAGCGCGACGCGGCGCCCGAGCTGCTGCTCGCGCTCAAGCAGGAGCTGATCGCCCGGGGCTCGCGCGTGCGCCTCGAGCGCCGGGCGAAGAACCTCACCCCGCTGCTGGACCGCGCGGCCGCCGCGGGCTTCACCCGCTTCGCTCTCGTTCCGCGCGATGCCGCCTCCGCCGCCGACCTCTCCTTCAAGGACCTCGGCTGAGCCGCGCCGGCGGCGCCGGGTGAGCGACGCCGGCTGCCTGCGCTGAGCCGCGCCCGTGGGAGGGGCCGGGGCCGTCCTGTGAGGCCTGAACAGGGTCTCAGACGATCCGTCAGAGGATCATGCCGATCTGGTCGGATCCTTGTCGGATCCGTGAGAGCCTTAATACCCGCGAAATCTGCGGACACACCCGAGAAATCTCCCCCGGATAGCGTCGAGGCACCCGATCGGCGCGGCTTGGCGCGCCTGCACGGGCACCCCGTCGCGACCCCGCGCACCGCACCGCAGCAGCCCTGACGATCCCCACCCGAGGAGTCCCCTTGACCCTGTCGCCCCTCCGCTCCCTCCCGGCCTTCGACCGCCGCAGCCTCCTCCGCCTGGCGGGTGTCGCCGGCCTCGCGATCGGCGGCGCCTCCGTCCTCGCCTCCTGCGCCTCCGACTCCTCCGGCGCGTCCGCCGCGGACGGCGGCGACCTCGGCACCCTCAAGGTCCAGCTCTCCTGGATCAAGAACGAGGAGTTCGCGGGCGAGTTCTTCGCCGACTCGAAGGGCTACTTCACCGAGGCCGGCCTGGCAGGAGTGACGCTCACCCCCGGCCCCTCGACGGGCGTGGCCGAGCTCCTCTCGGGCAGCGCGGACGTCGCGCTCAGCGACGCCGTCTCGATCGGCACCGCGATCGCCCAGCAGGAGGCCCCGCTCAAGATCATCGGCGCGACCTACCAGAAGAACCCCTTCACGGTCCTCTCGATCAAGACCGCCGGCAACATCGCCACTCCGGCCGACCTCGCCGGGAAGAAGATCGGCGTCCAGGCCTCGAACACGTCCCTGTTCCAGGCGCTGCTCGCCGCGAACGGCCTCTCCGAGTCCGACCTCACGGTCGTCCCCGTCGAGTACGACCCCTCCGTCCTCGTCAACGGCACCGTCGACGGCTTCATCGCCTACCTGACGAACGAGGCAATCACGGTCGCGGCCGAGGGCTACGAGGTCGTCAACCTGCCCTTCGCCGACAACGGCCTCCCCTTCGTCGCCGAGACCTTCTCGGTGTCGGAGCAGGCGATCGCCGAGAAGCGCGACGCTCTGAAGGCGTTCCTCGTCGCCGAGATCAAGGGCTGGACCGACGCGGTCAACGACCCGGAGGCGGGCGCGATGCTCGCCGTCGAGAACTACGGCAAGGACCTCGGCCTCAACGAGGAGTCCTCCAAGAAGGGCGCCACCATCCAGGCCGAGGAACTGGTCGTCTCGGACGAGACGGTCTCGAACGGCCTCTTCACCATCTCCGAGACGCTGCAGTCCGAGACCATCGCGTCCCTCGCGGGCGCCGGGATCGACGTCACGGCCGAGGACCTCTTCGATCTGACCCTCCTCGACGAGGTCTACGAGGAGAACCCCGAGCTGATGAAGTACGCGGCCTGATCCTGATTCACGAAGGGCACCACTCGTGACCGACACGACCGACGCCGGCACCCTGCGCGACCAGGGTGCCGGCGGCACCGGCATCCAGATCCACGGCCTGTCGAAGACGTTCCGGATGGGCTCGCGCAGCGTCGCGGCGCTGCAGGACACCGACCTCCACACCGACCAGGGCAGCTTCCTCGCCCTGCTCGGCCCGTCGGGGTGCGGCAAGTCGACCATCCTGCGCATCCTCGCGGGACTGGAGGAGCCGACGTCCGGCTCCATCCGGGTCGACGGCCGCACTCCCCAGGAGCTGCGCCGCGACAACAAGCTCGGCATCGCCTTCCAGGACCACGCGCTCCTGCCGTGGCGCAGCGTCATGGCGAACATCCGCCTGCCGTTCGAGATCGCGGGCAAGAGCGTCGACCAGTCCTACATCGACGAGCTGATCGACCTCGTCGGCCTCCGCGGCTTCGAGAAGGCCAAGCCGGCCCAGCTCTCGGGCGGCATGCGCCAGCGCGTGTCGATCGCGCGGTGCCTGATCCTCAAGCCCGAGGTCCTGCTGCTCGACGAGCCGTTCGGCGCCCTCGACGACATGACGCGGCAGAAGCTCAACCTCGAGCTGCTGCGGATCTGGACCGAGAAGCCCGCCACGACGCTCCTCGTCACGCACGGCATCTCGGAGGCGATCTTCCTCTCGGACCGCGTCGCGGTGATGAGCCCGCGCCCGGGACGGGTGAAGGAGATCATCGACATCGACCTCCCCCGCCCGCGCACCCCCGAGATGCAGCGCACCCCCGAGTTCCACGCCTACGTCGACCAGGCCTCCGAGCTGCTGTTCGGCGACGGCGGCGCGGCCTCGGACGACCGCGTCTAGGAGGCACCGTGGCCACCACGCTCCCCGCGGCCCCGCGCCGCGCCCTGTCCCTGCCTCCGTGGCTCACCGGGCTGATCGGCGTCGCCGCGATCGTCGCCGTCTGGTGGATCGTGGCGCTCGTCACCGCGCCCACCGGCGCCGCGACCTACGCGCCCGTCCCCACTCCCGTGCAGGTCGTGCAGACCGCGATGGAGGACGGCGCCGGCTTCTACTGGCGCAACTTCTCCGTCACGATCGGCGAGGCGGCCGTCGGCTACTTCTGGGGCAACCTCCTCGCGCTCGTGCTCTCGGCGCTCGTGCTGGTCCTGCCCTGGCTGGAGGGGGTCGTCTCGCAGCTCGCGGTCATCACCTACTGCGTGCCGATCGTCGCCATCGGAGCGATCGTGCTGCTGATCCTCGGCGGTGCGGACGCTCCCGGGAAGGCGAGCGCGACGGCGATCTTCCTGGCCGGCCTCTCGGTGTTCTTCACCACGGTCGTCGGCAGCCTGCTCGGGCTGAAGGCGGCCGACAAGGCGGCGCTCGACGTCGTCACGGTCTACGGGGGCTCGCGGTTCACCCAGCTGCGCAAGGTCCGTCTGATCGCGGCGCTGCCCAACATCCTGTCGGCGCTGCAGATCGCGGTGCCCGCGGCCTTCCTCGGCGCGATCCTCGGCGAGTACTTCGGCAAGATCGAGACGGGCGTGGGCCCGATCCTGGTCGCGGCGCAGGTCTCCCTGAACTCGCCCCGCGTCTGGGCGCTCTTCCTCCTCTGCGCGGGCGTCGCGCTCCTCGGCTACGGCATCGTCGGACTGATCGGCCGCCTCATCGCGCCCTGGTCCTCCGGAAAGCGGGCATGACCATGACGACCACCGTTCCCGACCGCACGGAGCAGTCCACGGCCACATCGATCCTCGCGGTCGACGAGCTGCGGCGCCAGCTGCGCACGGCCGCCCTCGGCGCGACCCTCAAGAGCCTGCGCAAGAGCCTGCTCGTCGCCCTGTCGACGATCGTGATCGTGCTGGCGATCTGGATCGGCGTGGTCCTCTTCAGCGGGGTCTCGCCCTACGTGGTCAAGGGCCCGTGGGACGTCTGGCAACACCTGGTGACCGACGCGAAGGCCGCGGAGCACCGCGCCGAGCTGGGCGGGCTCTTCGCCGTGACCATGGGCGACGCGCTGATCGGCTTCGCGGCCGGCCTGGTCGTGGCGATCCTCGGCGCGATCCTGTTCCGCCTGTCGAAGGGCATCGAGCACGCGCTGATGCCGTTCGCGATGCTGCTGCGCTCGGTGCCGCTGATCGCGATGGCACCGCTGATCATCCTGGTCTTCGGGACCGGCTCGATCGCCTCGGTCGCGGTCATCGGCGGGATCGTCGTCCTCTTCCCCGCGCTGGTGACGATCGCCTTCGGCCTCAACAACGCCTCCCCGCAGATGCTCGACGTGGTCGCGGTCTACGGCGGCAGCACTCTCACCGCGATCCGCAAGGTGGCCATCCCCGGCTCGCTGCCCTCGCTCTTCGCCGCGATCCGCATCTCGGTGCCCGGAGCGATCACGGGCGCGCTGCTCGCGGAGTGGCTCTCCACCGGTGCGGGCATCGGCGGGGCGATCAACGCATGGTCCGCCCAGGCCCGGTTCGCGGACGTCTGGTCGGCGGTCGTGCTCGTGACCGGCGTCTCGCTCGTGCTCTACATGCTCGTGCAGGTGCTCGAGACCTTCGTCCTCTCCCGGATGTCCCTCTCCCTCACCTGACCCCGTCGCTTTCCCCCTTCCGCGGGACGCCACTCGAGTGCGGCTCGCCCGGTGGGTCGCATACCCGGGTGGCGTCTCGCGGGAAGGGGAGGGCAGGGGGAGCGGAGCGACGGGGCCCGGTCAGACGGTGACGATCGCGTCGACGCGGTGGCCGGCCAGCACCTCGCGGCCGCCGAGCCCGTCGAGCTCCATGACCACCGCGATCCCCTCGAGGCTCCACCCTGCGCGCTCGATCAGGCGGCGGCTCGCGTCGAGCGTGCCCCCGGTCGCCAGCACGTCGTCGACCAGCAGCAGCCGCGAGCCGCGGGGCGCCGCGTCCTCGTGCACCTCCAGCATCGTCTCGCCGTACTCGAGGGTCGCCTGCTCGCGCAGCACGGCCCGCGGGAGCTTGCCGGGCTTGCGGATGGTGACGACGCCGAGACCCGCCGAGTAGGCGGCCGCTGCGGCGAGCAGGAAGCCGCGCGCCTCCACGCCCGCGATCGCGTCGATCCGGCCGCGGTAGGGCTCGATCAGCGCGTCGGCCACCGCCCGCAGGGCCTCGCCGTCGCCGAAGACCGGCGTGAGGTCGCGGAACAGGATGCCCGGGCTCGGGAAGTCCGGGACGACGGCGGTGAGACGGTCGACGTGGTCGGCGGCGGTCGTGGTCACGGGGAACCTCCGGGTCGGCGGGTGCGCCCGGGCCGTCCGGCGATCGGGCCCTGGGAGTCTACGACCGGCCGCGGTCTCCTGCGCTTCGGAGGCGGTCAGTAGACTCCTTCCCGACCGCTCCCGTCTCCGGGAGCCCACCCGTCAAGAGGAGATAGTTGTGGCCCTTATCGAGGCAGTCGTCGCCCGAGAAATTCTGGACTCCCGTGGCAACCCCACGGTCGAGGTCGAGGTCCTGCTCGAGGACGGCGCGTCCTCGCGAGCGGCCGTCCCGTCCGGCGCCTCCACGGGCGCGTTCGAGGCGTACGAGCTCCGCGACGGCGACTCCGACCGCTACCTCGGCAAGGGCGTGCAGAAGGCCGTCGACGCCGTCATCGACGAGATCGGCCCGGCCATCGAGGGCTTCGACGCCACCGACCAGCGCCTCGTCGACGCCGAGCTGATCGAGCTCGACGGCACCGAGAACAAGTCCCGCCTGGGCGCGAACGCGATCCTCGGCGTCAGCCTCGCCGTGGCCAAGGCCGCCGCGCAGTCGTCGGACCTCGACCTGTTCCGCTACGTCGGCGGCCCGAACGCGCACACCCTGCCCGTGCCGCTGATGAACATCATCAACGGAGGCGCGCACGCCGACACCGGCGTCGACATCCAGGAGTTCATGGCCGTCCCGCTGGGCGCCGAGTCCTTCTCCGAGGGCCTGCGCTGGGGCGTCGAGATCTACCACGCGCTCAAGGCGCAGCTGAAGAAGGCCGGCTTCGCCACCGGCCTCGGCGACGAGGGCGGCTTCGCCCCCGACCTGCCCACCAACCGCGAGGCGCTCGACTTCATCCTCAAGGCCGTCGAGGCCGCCGGCTTCACCCCCGGCAAGGACATCGGGCTCGCGCTCGACGTCGCCTCCTCGGAGTTCTACGAGGACGGCGCCTACACGTTCGAGGGCAAGAAGCTCTCGGCCGAGGAGCTCTCCTCCTACTACGCCGACCTCGTCGCCAACTACCCGCTGGTCTCGATCGAGGACCCGCTGGACGAGGACGACTGGGCCGGCTGGACCCACCTCACCGCGGCCATCGGCGACAAGGTGCAGCTCGTCGGAGACGACCTGTACGTCACCAACCCGGTGCGCCTCGCCCGCGGCATCGCCGAGAAGGCCGGCAACTCGATCCTGGTCAAGGTGAACCAGATCGGCACGCTCACCGAGACGCTCGACGCCGTGGCCCTGGCCCAGCGCAACGGCATGACCGCGATCCTCTCGCACCGCTCCGGCGAGACCGAGGACACCACCATCGCCGACCTCGCGGTCGCGGTGGACGGCGGCCAGATCAAGACCGGCGCCCCGGCCCGCTCGGACCGCGTCGCGAAGTACAACCAGCTGCTGCGCATCGAGGAGATCCTGGGAGGTGCGGCGACCTACGCGGGTCGCTCCGCCTTCCCGCGCTTCTCCGCGTAGTCTCGGCACGCCGGAGCGGCCCCGGAGCCCAGCACCTCGGTGCGGGCGCCGGGGCCGCTCCACTTCCCCCGCCGCGATCGAGGAGGCACCCGCCCATGGCCCGTCCGCCCCGCCCTCGTCCGCGTGGATCGCCGGCGTCCGCGGCTCCGGCTTCACGCTGCTGGTGATGGGGATCATGATCCTCGCGGTGGTCGTGCTCGCCCCGAGCATCAAGAACTTCGTCGAGCAGCGCGCCGAGATCGCCGAGCTGCAGCGCTCGGTCGACGCGGCCAAGACCCAGGCGCAGAACCTCGACGAGCAGCGCACCCGCTGGTCCGACCCGGCGTTCATCCGCGCGCAGGCCCGCGAGCGGCTGTACTTCGTGATACCCGGCGAGGTGAGCTACCTCGTGCTCGACGACGTGACGCTCGCCCAGCAGGCGCAGCAGCCCGCGAGCGACACGGTGCAGGAGACCCCGAGCGACTGGGCCGGATCCCTGCTGTCCTCGATCGCGGTCTCGGGCCTCGGCGAGCCGACCGCCGATGAGCTGACACCGACTCCGTAGCTCCCGCCCGACCCCGTCGGTCCCGCCCGGCCCCGCGTACACTGGAGCGTCCTCCCGGCCGTCCGTCCTCTGGAGCCCCCGTGACCACGCCCCCCTTCGATCCGCCGTCCGAGCGCGACATCGCGGTCGTCTCCGCCCAGCTGGGCCGTCCCGCCCGGGACGTCGTCGGGATCAGCGCCCGCTGCGTCTGCGGCGACCCGACGGTGGTCTCCACGAGCCCCCGCCTGTCCGACGGCACGCCGTTCCCCACCTTCTACTACCTGACCCACCCCGCCGCGACGGCCGCGATCTCGCAGCTCGAGGCCACCCAGGTCATGGTCGAGTACAACGCGATGCTCGCCGAGGACGAGGAGCTGCGCGAGGCGTACGCCGCTGCGCACCGGGCGTTCCTGGCCGACCGCGAGAGCGTCGGCTCCGTCCCCGAGATCGCGGGCATCTCCTCCGGGGGCATGCCCTCGCGGGTGAAGTGCCTCCACGCCCTCGCCGCGCACGCCCTCGCGGCGGGCCCCGGCGTCAATCCGATCGGCGATCTGGCCCTGGCCCGCGCCGACTGGTCTCCCGAGCGCTGCGCCTGCAGGCCGCTCGACGCGTAGCCGCTCCTACCGGAGCCACGGAGGCGCCACCACCGGCGCGCTCTTCGCTAAGCTGATTCCCAGTCGGGGTCAGTGCTGCCCACCGCATCGAGAGCGGGCACTTCGCATTGCGTGAGGGTGTTCGCATTGTCCATCCCTCTTGGAGAGTCAACCGTGCCCAGAATCCTGATCGTCGGAGGCGGCTACGCCGGCTTCTACACCGCGTGGAAGCTCGAGAAGCAGCTCCGCCCGCACGAGGCAGAGGTCACGATCGTCGACCCGCTGCCCTACATGGCGTACCTGCCCTTCCTCCCCGAGGTCGCCGCGGGGTCGATCGAGCCGCGCCACGCGATCGTCTCGCTCCGCCGCCACCTCACGAAGACCGCGATCCTCGCCGCCAAGGTGACGAAGATCGACCACGCGAACCGCACCGCGACGATCACCCCGACCGTGGGCGAGCCCTACGAGTTCGAGTACGACCAGATCGTCGTCACCGCCGGCTCCGTCTCGCGCACCTTCCCGATCCCGGGCGTCGCCGACAACGCGATCGGCCTGAAGACGATCGAGGAGGCGACCGCGATCCGCGACCGCATGCTCACGAACTTCGACAAGGCCGCGTCGCTGCCCGCCGGCCCCGAGCGCTCGCGCCTGCTGACCGTCACGGTCGTCGGCGGCGGGTTCGCGGGCATCGAGGTCTTCGCCGAGCTGCGCTCCTTCGCGAGCGCGCTGCTCAAGCGCTACCCCGAGATCGACTTCGAGGAGACGCAGTTCCACCTCATCGAGGCGATGGGCCGGATCATGCCCGAGGTCGCCCTCGAGACGAGCCACTGGGTGCTGAAGAACCTCGACCAGCGCGGCGCCACCGTGCACCTCGACACGCAGCTCAAGTCGGCCGAGAACGGCGTCATCCAGCTGTCGACGGGCGAGAGCTTCGAGTCGGACCTCATCATCTGGACCGCGGGCGTCATGGCGAACCCGTCGATCAAGAACTCCGACCTGCCCATCGAGGAGCGCGGCCGCCTGCGCGTGCGCGCCGACCTCCGCGTCGGCCACGACGACGTGCTCGTCGAGGGCGCCTGGGGCGCCGGCGACGCGACGGCCGTCCCCGACCTCACCGGCGGCGGCGTCGGCGGCTTCTGCGTGCCGAACGCCCAGCACGCCGTCCGCCAGGGCAAGCTCATGGCCAAGAACATCACCGCGGTGCTCCGCGGCGAGGAGCCGGTCGACTACGTGCACAAGAACCTCGGCGCGGTCGCGGGCCTGGGCATCGGCATCGGCGTGTTCCAGTCCGGCAAGATCGCCGTGAAGGGCTTCCCCGCCTGGGTGATGCACCGCGGCTACCACGGTCTCGCCATGCCCTCGTGGGAGCGCAAGTTCCGCGTGGTCTGGGGCTGGTGGAACAACCTCTGGCTCGGCCGCGACATCGCCTCGATCGAGGCCCGCGAGTACCCCCGCGGCTCCTTCGAGACCTACGCGTCGCGTCCGCGTCCGGCGGCCCCTGCCGCCGAGGCTCCGGCCGCGCAGGCCCCGGCGCAGATCCCCGGCCAGGCCGGTGCTCCGGTCCCGGTCGGCGGCGAGCCCGCCAAGTCCTGACACCGCCGCCGGGAGGGTCGCTCCTCCCGGTGGTCGCCCCCATAGCCCAATCGGCAGAGGCAGACGACTTAAAATCGTCTCAGTCTGGGTTCGAGTCCCAGTGGGGGCACTCCGTCCGACGTGCCGCTCTCTAGGCGGCGCGGGCGTGCGCGCTGCGTCGAGCGGGCTCGAGCAGCCCGGCCTCGAGGGCCTGGGTGATCTCGCCCGGGGTGCAGTCGGCGCAGAGCACGACGAGCTCCTCCTCGGTGTCGCGGCCGCCGGAGCGGTCGAGGACGACGGCGTCGGTTCCGCAGAGTGCGCATTCGATCATGCGGGTACCGTACGTCCGACCTCCGACATGCGCGCGGCAGTGCCCCGGCGCGTCTCGCCCGGATCCGGCAGGGCGCCGGGCGCGCCTCCGGACCGGTCGTCCTTCCGGCCGGAGGAGCCCGGTGTTCGGGAATCGGACGAGGATCCCGCGCGCCCGCGCCGCCTCGCCTAGAGTCGTCACCGGGCGGTTCCGAGCCCGGGCGCCCGCGTCCGGATGCGAGCCGCCCGGTCCACGGCGGGCGCCGGAACGGTCCCGCTTCTCGTGCCCGCGGGCACCGTCATGCACCGCCCGGCGACGGGCGGCCGGGAGGCCCCCATGGGGAAGCTGCTCTACGGAGCCTCGGGAGTCGAGATCGAGTTCGACGACCGCACGCTCACGCACGTCCAGATCGTCATCGCCAACAAGCTGCGCCGCCGCGAGAGCTTCTTCTTCTCCTGGCGGGACGACCCCGCGGTCGGTGACGGCCGCTCGAGCATCTGGCTCGACCCCTCCGTGCCCCTCTACTTCAAGTACTTCGGCGGACGGGTCCCCTCGATCAACCGCACCTGGATCGACCTGCTGACCGTCTCGGCGAACTCGTCCGGCGGGCTGCAGCTCGTGCAGGAGCCGGACGCCGCCCCCACCCCGCCGCCGAAGGGCGAGCAGGGCGCCTGACCCCCACCCGCCACGCCCCGGAGAAGAGCCCCATGCAGCGCGACGTCTCGGCCCACCTGACCCTCGACGTCGCGGCTCCGGCCGCCCTCGTCCTGTCGATCGCGGTGGCCGACGCGTACGGGGCGGAGGAGTCGCTGACGCTCACCGTCGACGGCCGCCCGCTCGCCGCTCGCGAGGTGATCGACCAGCACGGCACCCGGCTGCACGTGCTCGACGCGCCGGTCGGGCACCTCGTCGTGGACTACTCCGCGCGCGTCCTGGGACGCCTCGCTCCGCTCGAGGGCGACGAGGTGGACCGGCTGCGGTACCTGCGGCCGAGCCGCTACGCCGAGTCGGACGTGCTGTGGGCGACGGCCCGGGCCGAGTTCGCCGGCCTGTCCGGGGCGGACCTCCTGCACGCGGTGAGCTCCTGGGTCGGCACGCGGCTGGCGTACGTCCCCGGCTCGAGCCTTCCGACGGACGGGGCCGAGCGGACGCTGCTCGCCCGCCGCGGCGTCTGCCGCGACTTCGCGCACCTCGTCGTCGCCCTCCTCCGGGCGCTGGACGTGCCCGCTCGACTGGCGGCCGTGTACGCGCCGGGACTGCAGCCGATGGACTTCCACGCGGTCGCGGAGGCCTGGATCGAGGGGGAGTGGCGGGCGGTCGACGCGACGACGCTCGCTCCTCGGTCGAGCCTCGTGCGGATCGCGACGGGACGCGACGCGGCCGACACCGCGTTCCTCGGCGTCTACGGCGGCATCGCGACGCTGCGCGAGCTGACCGTCGGCGCCGTGGCCGACGTGCTGCCGGGCGACGACCTCGACCGGCCCGTCTCGATCGGCTGAGCGGGCGGCCGAGGCCGGCTACTCCGACTCGACGAAGCGCCGCCAGGCCCAGATCGACGTGCACACCGCGCTGAAGGCGACGACGGCGAAGAGCACCGGACCCGCTCCGCCGTCGGTCGACCAGGACGCGATGGTCGGGGTGAGCAGCACGAACAGCACGGTCGTCGCGAGGAGCGTGAGCCCGAGCCAGAGCAGCGGGGACCAGCGCAGGATGCTGCGGCCGGCGGGGCGCCCGACCGGGAACAGCAGCACCACGCTCGAGCCGACCGAGATCAGCGTGGTCGCGCTGAGCACCTCCGCGGCGAGCACGGAGCCGAACGAGCCGTCGGGCGGGACCACGGCGGAGGCGCCCCAGGCGAGTCCGGCGAGACCCAGCAGCGAGACGACGCGGACGGTGGAGAGCTTCGCGCGGTCGACGGCGGACGCGCCCTCGGGGAGGACGAGGCCGATCACCACGCCGAAGAGGAGCGCCGGGTCCAGTCCCGCGAAGCGCGAGACGAGAGCGGCCGCCGCGACCAGGAGCAGCGCGCGCGGAGCGGCGACGACGCCGATCCCGCTGACGCCGATCCGTCGGCCGACCAGCGCGGGGACGGCGGCGGCGACCGCGTTGACCACGGCGACGGCCACGATGACGGCGATCAGCAGGCGCAGGTAGGCGGGCTGGCCGTCGACGCGTCCCGAGAGCAGGACGAGGCCGGCTGCGCAGCCGATCATCCCGACGACCATCAGGCGCGGCGAGGCGGGACCGGTGTCCGGCTTGTCGTCGTACTCGACGGCGGCGCGGTTGCGGCCCGTGAGGTGCCAGCTGCGCTCGGCGCGGGGCGCGCGCCCGGCCGCGGCGAGGCGGGCCGGCACGACGACCAGGGCGAGCGAGAGCAGAGCGAGGGCGAGGGAGCGCATCCAGTCGGCCATCGAGACGACGGGCGATCCGGCGGACAGCGCGGTGGTCATCCCGGTCGCCGCGCTCCAGCCGCCCGGCTCCGATCCGGCGTCGGGGGCGGGCTGCGGCGGCACGTCACCGCCGTCCTGGTCGGGAGCCGGGACCGGTGCTGCGGTGGGCTCGGCGGTCGGCTCGTCCTCGGGCGCGGGCGCGGCCTCTCCGGGGCGGACGGGCGACGGGGACGCGGTCGGCGCCGCGCTGCTCGGAGCGGGAGACGCGGCGGCCCCGGGCGCACTGGGCGCGGCTCCGGGGGCGGCCGGCGTCGTCGCGCTGGGCGTGCCGGTGGGAGCGGTCGTCGCCGCCGCGAAGGTCACGTCGATCCAGGGGCTCGGCGGGCTGTAGTTGCCGGCGCTGTCGCCGGCGATGGCGGAGACCCGATGCGCGCCCGCCGTGATCGTGCCGCCGGTGCAGCTCCAGGCGCCTCCGCTGACCGCCGCGTCGCAGGTGTTGACCCGGTCCACGTACACGTAGGCGCGAGTGCCGTCCACGCCCGTCCCGGAGTAGGACGCGCCGCTGAGCGGCAGGGCGGCGCCGTTCGACGGCGAGGTGAGGGCGGGGGCGGCAGGAGCAGCGGTGTCGACCACGAGGGTCACCGGCGCGCTGGCCGGCGAGGCGGCGCTGCCGGCGAAGGAGGCGGTCTGCGTCGCGGTGACGCGGTAGCTGCCCGGCGCCGGAGTGGGGGCGAGCTGGCAGAACCATGCGCCGCCGGAGTCGGCGGTGGCCAGGCACGCGGCGCCGCCGTTCGAGACCGCGGCGACGCTCGCGCCGGGGTAGGCCGTGCCGCGGACCGAGCCCGCGGAGGTCGCCGAGCCGTCGACCGACTCGATGACGGGGGCGCTGAGGACGGCGATCGGGACAGCGGCCGAGGTGGTCCCGCCGCCGGCGAGGAGCTCCACCGCGACCAGGGTCGCTGGCCCGTCGTCGAGGGAGACGGCGCAGCTCCAGCCGCCGTCGGGGCCCGCGGTGGTGATGCAGAGGGGGTCGCCGCCGCCGCGGAGCCCGATCTGCACCTGGTCCCCGGCCGTCGCCGTGCCGGTGACCGTCGTCGCTCCCGTGCTGAGGACCGCGCCGGAGGAGGGAGCGGTGATCGCGAGAGCGGCGGCCTGCGCGGCCGGAGCGGCCAGCCCGGAGACGGAGGCGACGGCCGCGAGGAGCACCAGCAGCAGGGCGGCCGTGCGCCGCGGGGATCGGCGGAGTCGGGGCACCGGCACGACCGGTGAACCCCCCGGTACTGCCACGTCGACGCCCGATTTCACGATGCGTCCATTGCACGGGGGCAGGGGGGAGCTGTCAAGCACGCCGCACCACTGTTCCCGGATGTACACCATCCGGAGGAGGCGTCTCAGCCGGTCGGGGGAGTCGGGGAGATCCGGGAGAGCGCTTCCGCGAGAATATACCCGTCGATCAGATCCGGAGGACAGTGGAATGCGCGAAGACGAGGCCCGCGGGCGCGATCGGCGGGAGGTGCGCGTCGAGGCCGCGCGCTTCGACGATCCGCGCGAGCTGGGCGGGCTCCTGCCGCCGGGCCTGCGCATCGGACTGGCGCAGAGCGCCTTCCAGACGGAGGGCTCCCTCGAGACGGGCGGCCGGGGCCGGTCGGTGTGGGACGACTTCGCGCTGCGACGGGGGACGATCGCCGAGGAGGCCACTCCCGAGATCGCGACGGACTTCCTCCTGCGCTGGCGCGAGGACCTCGCGCTGCTGGTCGATCTCGGCGTCGACGAGCTCCGGCTCTCGGTCTCGTGGCCCCGGCTGCAGCCCGACGGCCGCGGGCCGATCGACCGCGGAGGGCTCGGCTTCTACGACCGCCTGCTCGACGGGCTCGCCGAGACGGGGATCCGGGTCGCGCTGACCCTGCACCACCGCGACACCCCGTCGGCGCTCAGCGGCGGCTGGATGAACCGCGACACCGCGTTCCGCTTCGGTGATCTCGCCTTCGAGCTCGGCGGGCGGTTCGGCGACCGGGTCGCCGACTGGATCACCCTCGACCAGCCGTCGACGGTGATGCTCGAGGGCTACGCGCTCGCGCGGCAGGCGCCGGGCGCCGGCCGGCTGTTCAGCGCCCTGCCGGCGCTGCACCACCAGCTCCTCGGGCACGGCGTGGCGCTGGAGGCGCTGCGAGCGGCGGAGGTGACCGGGAGGATCGGCCTCGTCGACGCGCTCGCGCCGGTCGAGCCCGCCTCCGACGACGACCGGGACCGCGCCTTCGCCTCCCTGGCGGACATCCTGCGGAACCGCCTGGTGGCCGACGCCGTGCTGACCGGGTCCTACCCGGTCGGACCGGAGGAGCTGCCGCCGTTCCTCGGCGCCCTCGCGCAGGCGGATCCGATCGACCTCGCGCGCATCTCGGCTCCGCTCGACTTCTACGCGGTCGCGCCGCTGCCGCCGCTGCGGATCGTGTCGGGCCGCGACCCGGCGCTGCCGACCGGGGTGGGCGCTCCTCCCGCGCTCCCCTTCCACACGGCGCCCTGGCCGGAGCTGGACCGCACGGGCGACGGCTCGCCGGTCGCACCCTGGGCTGTGGTCTCGGTGCTGCGGTCCCTCGTGGAGCGCTACGGCGACGCCCTGCCGCCGCTGGTGGTGACCGCGCTCGGCGCGAGCTACCCCGACGAGCCCGATCGCGAGGGTGCGATCGTCGACACGGAGCGGATCCGCTGGCTCGGGGCGCACCTGGCCGCTCTCGCCGAGGCCGTCCACGACGGACTGCCGGTGGAGGCCGTGCAGCTCTGGACCCTGGTCGACGCGTTCGAGTGGCAGCACGGCTACAGCCGCCCGCACGGGCTCGTGGCCGTCGACACGCGCAGCCGGGACCGCGTGCCCAAGGCGTCGTTCGACTGGCTCCGGCGCGTCCTCGACGCCCGCTCCTGACGCGGGGGCGTGCGAGACTGCCGCCGTGCGCAGCATCCTCGCCCTCGCCTCCGTCCTCCACGCCGACCCCGCCCCTGTGCTCGCCGCCCTCGCGGACGTCCTCGCCGCCGACGGCGCCTACGAGCGGCGGGGGAGCGGGCTCGAGCGCCGGCTCCCCGTGCTCGGCGTCGAGCAGTGGCGGGTCCTGGCGGACGAGGAGGGGGCCCGGGTCGAGTGCGAGCTGGTCGCCGCACCCGCCTCGTCGGCGCTCGCCGGGGTCCTCCTCCGGCGACGGATCCGCGAGGCGCCGGACCGGTTCCGTGTGGTCGTGACCGCGGTCGCCGACGCGGTGGAGTGATCCTCCGGGGACGCCCGCGCGGGTCCGCTCCGACGCCCGCTCTCCGCTCCGCCCGCCGCCCCGCCTCCACCCCGCGCCAGCGCCCCCCGAACGGGGAATGCGCGGGCGCTCGCCGCTGTTGTCTACCGATGACGGGACGGGGCTCGGCGCCCCGCCCACCGGACAGCTCGGAGGAGCCAGAGGCAGATGGCAGGAACAGGGATGAACAAGGGTCGAGGGGCGCGCGGCAGTGACGACGAGATCGTCTACCGCCGCCACGCGAACGGACGCGGCATGGTCGCTCCCGGATCGCGCGTCTCGGCGACCGCGTACGTGGAGACCGGCGCCTACGTGGAGCCCGGCGCGACCGTGGGCGAGCGCGCCTGGATCGGCGCGGGCAGCTGGGTCGACCGCGACGCCATGATCGGGCACAGCGCCTTCATCGGCGCGAACGTGCACGTCGGGCCCGAGGCGATCATCGGACCGGGGGCGCGGATCGGGAGCTACTCCCGCATCGGACGCTCGGCCGTGATCGCGACCGGCGCCCGCATCGACCGCGACACCGTGGTGCCCGACGGCGCCCGGAAGGGCATCGACGAGGCGAGCGAGAGCGGCCGCCGCGCGGCCTGACCCCCACGACCCTGTTCCGCCGGCTCCCCGGAGCGGCGGAATAGGGTCGTTCCATGTTCGAACTCCACCACCTCAGCGCCCAGGAGCAGTGGGACTGGCTGCAGCGCGGAGAGGTCACGCCTCTCGAGCTCGCCGAGCACTACCTCGCCCGGATCGAGCGCTGGAACGGGGAGCTGGGCGCCTTCGCCACGGTGACCGCCGATCGGGCGCGGGAGCGGGCATCATCGCTCGGCACCGGGCCCGGCACCGCTCCGCTCTGGGGCCTGCCGAGCGGCGACAAGGACCTCTGGCGGCGCGCGGGCGTGCGGACCGCATTCGGATCCCGGCTGCGCGAGCACCACGTGCCCACCGCCTCCGACGAGATCGTCGAGGTGCTCGACGCGGCGGGAGCGGTCAGCCTCGGCAAGACCGCGGCGCCCGAGTTCGGGATGCCCTCCTACACCGAGACTCGGATCAGCCCGCCCGCCGTCACGCCCTGGGACACCCGCCTCGGGGCCGGCGGATCCAGCGGAGGAGCAGCGGTCGCCGTCGCCGCGGGACTGCTGCCGTTCGCCCCCGCCTCGGACGGCGGCGGGTCCATCCGCATCCCCGCCGCGGCCTGCGGCCTGGTAGGACTGAAGCCCTCCCGCGGACGCGTCGCCGCGCTCTCCGGCATCGGCGGGGTCGGCGGCCTGACGGTCGCCGGGCCGATCACCCGCTCGGTCGCCGACGCGGGCCTCCTGCTCGAGGGCATGCTGGAGCGGACGAACGGCCGCCTCCCGCAGCGCTGGTCGCTCGGCGCGCCCGGCGACGGCGACGGCTCGTTCCTCGGCGCCGCGGTGCGCGGAGAGGGGCGCTTCCAGATCGGCGTGCTGACGGACTCGCCCTGGGACGAGGAGTACGAGATCGCTCTCGCTCCGGAGGCGCGCGCCGCGCTGGACGAGGGGATCGCCGCGCTGGCCGCCCTCGGCCACGGGCTCGAGGAGGCGTCGCTGCCCCCGAGCGCCCCGTACCCCGCCGCGTTCCGGACGCTGTGGCAGAGCGGCGCGGCGACCCTGCCCGTCGAGGGCGCGGACCTCGATCTGCTGGAGCCGCTGACCCGCTGGCTGGTGGAGGAGGGACGCCGGCGCTCCGCCCGCGAGATCGTCGAGGCGGCGTCCTGGCTCTCGGGCTACGAGCGCGCGGTGATCGCGGCGTTCTCCGGCGTCGACGCGGTCCTGACGCCGTCGCTGGCGATGACGCCGCGTCCCGTCGGCTGGTACGACCTCGATGATCCCGAGCGCAATTTCGAGCAGCAGTGCCTCTACACGCCGTACACGTCCTTCGTGAACGTGAGCGGCCTCCCCGCGATCACCCTTCCGCTGAGCACCACGGAGGAGGGCCTGCCGATGGGAGTCCAGCTGATCGGGCGACCCGGCGGCGAGGCGACACTGCTGGCGATCGGCGCGCAGCTCGAGCGGCGGGCGCGCTGGCAGAGGCGGCACCCGCCGCAGTGGTGACGGGGGAGGCTGCAGTGGTGACGGGTCCGGGCGCGGCCGCACGGCGGATGGTCAGGGTCCGGCTCTGGTCACTGAGGTAAGCCTTGCCTATACTCGAACACGATGTGCATGTTCGAGGACCGCGACGGCTCCGCGCCGGTCGACGTGAAGCAGTTCCTGATCGCGGGCGACGAGACCGTCGTGCCGTGGATCCAGAGCATCCTCGACGCCCTCCCCGCGAACGCCCGCGGCCAGGTCTTCGTCGAGGTCGACGACGCGCGCGGACTGCCGCCGCTCGCCGCCCCCGGACGGGTCTGCGTCACCTGGCTCGGCCGCTCCGAGCGCTCGGGCGCCCCCGGCACCGGTGAGCGATGCTCCCGCGGAGTCGCACTCGACCGCGCGGTCCGGGCCTGGGTCGGCGAGATGTCGGTCGTCGACGGCGACTACCCGTGGGCCGACGGCCGCCACGACTTCTGCGCCTGGATCGGCGGGGCCGGCCCCGTCGTCGCCGAGCTCGCCGCCGACGTCGAGGCGCGCCTGCGCACCTCCGCCGAGCACGCCGCGCGCTGACCCTCCGCCGGGCGTCCCGGCTGAGTGTTAGGCAAGGCTTACCTTCTGTGCGAGACTGAGGCGATGCCTCCGACGACCGCCGCCCCCGCCCGACCGGCCTACCGGCCGTACCTCGCGACCGTCGCCGCAGCGACCCGGATCGCCCCGCACTTCATCCGCGTGACCCTCACCGGCACCGGCCTCGACCACGTCGGCTGCACCGGCCCCGACCAGCGCATCAAGCTCGTCGTCCCCACCGCCGCCTCCGACGCCCCCGCCTTCCTCGCCTCCGTCTCGGACCCCGACGGACCCGACGGACTCGACCCCGACTGGTACGGCCGCTGGCGACAGCTCCCCGACGAGCTCCGGAACCCGCTCCGCACCTACACCATCCGCGCCGTCCGCCCCGAGGACGCCGAGGTCGACATCGACTTCGCCGCCCACGGCGACACCGGACCGGCCTCCGCCTGGGTCGAGAGCGCCCGCGCCGGCGACCAGATCGTCATCATCGCGCCCGACACGCGCTCCGACCTCCCCGGCGGCGGAGTCGAGTTCCACCCCGGCGCCGCCACCTCCCTCCTCCTCGCCGGCGACGAGACGGCCGTCCCCGCCATCGCCGCGATCCTCGAGAGCCTCGACGACGACGCCACCGGAGCCGCGTTCCTCGAGGTCCCCACCGCCCACGACCGCCTCCCGCTCCGCCACCCCGCCGGCGTCCACGTCACCTGGATCGTCCGCGCCGACGCGGCAGCCCCCGGAGCGGCCCTCGGCGACGCGGTCCGCGCCTGGGCCACCCGCTTCCTCACCGCCCACCACCGCGGCGTCGACGTCAGCGACATCGACGTCGACCACGAGATGCTCTGGGAGGTCCCCGACGAGAGCACCGACCCCGGCCTCTACGCCTGGATCGCCGGAGAAGCCGGCGCCGTGAAGCTGATCCGCCGCTGCCTCGTCACCGAGCTCGGACTCGACCGGAAGCGGGTGGCGTTCATGGGGTACTGGCGCCTCGGCCGCCAAGAGTCCAACTGACCCGGAGCGCCGCAGGGCGACGTTCTGCGGTGTTGTCGTCGGGCGCGATACCGCCGGTATCGCTTCCTCCTCCGCCTTGCAGAACGACGCCCTGCGACGCTCCGGGCACTGCTCGTAGAGGGTCGGCGCGCCGGAGGCGCGACCGCGGGGGACGGCGCGCCGGAGGCGCGACCGCAAGGGGGACGGCGCGCCAGGGGCGCGACCGCAGAGGATGCGGCGCGCCGGGGGCGCGACCGCGGGGGACGGCGGGCTGGAGGTGCGACCGCGGAGGACGATGCTGATCGAGTGGATCTCGCAGAGGGCATCTCGAGATCCACTCCGACGGATTTCGCGCGTGATCGAGCGGTCCTCGGGTGCCCGGCGAGTCGGGCGATCGCGCCCGGACATGCTGATCGAGCAGCCCTCGGAGAGGGAGTATCGAGATCCACCCCGACCGATCTCGCGGCTGATCGAGAAGCTCGCGGGCACACACCGAGTCGGGCGACCGCGCACAGACCTGCTGATCGGGCAGCCCTCGGAGAGGGTGTGTCGAGATCCTCCCGGCGAGCGCGCCGGGTGCTCCGCGCCGCCCCGCGCCGAGTCGGCGGCGGCGGGGAGCGGCAGCGGCTACAGGGTGGGGGAGACGCCCACGAGGCGGCTGGAGAGGGTCCAGAGGTCGTGGGCGAGAGCGCGGTCGCGGGCCTGGGGGTTCAGGGAGCCGTGCGGCGTCAGCTGGTCGAAGTAGGTGCCGCTGGCGGCGCCGACGTCGGGCTCGGAGGCGAGGGTGATCAGCGGCACCGCACCCGCCTCGGCGGAGATGCCGAAGGAGCCGACCGAGAGGCTCGTCATCAGCTTCATCATCGTGCTGTCGGCACCGAAGCTCGTCGAGACGACGCCCGGGTGGAACGAGTACGCGTCGACCGACGTCGTCAGCAGCCGCTCCGCCAGCTCGCGGATGAAGAGGATCGTCACCAGCTTCGACGTGCCGTACGCCCGCCAGCCGCCGAGCCACGGACCCCGGCGGTTGTCGAGGTCGTCGAGCCTCAGGCGACCGAAGCGGTTCGCGAGGCTCGCAGTGGAGACGACGCGGACGCCGGCCCGCTCCCTCGAGGTCTCGATCATCCGCGGGAGCAGGAGCCGCGTGAGCAGGAACGGCGCGAGATGGTTGCTCTGGATCGTCCGCTCGTGGCCGTCGACCGTCTCGGCGCGGTGGGAGACGAGCCCGCCCGCGTTGTTCGCCAGCACGTCGATCCGCTCGTAGCGCTCGAGGAGGCCGTCGGCCAGGGCGCGGACGTCGTCGAGCCGGTCGAAGTCGGCCAGGAACGCGTCCCCTCCCACGTCGGCGGCGACCGCGCGGGTGCGCTCGGGGTTCCGCCCGACCACGGCCACGTGGGCACCGGCGGACGCCAGCGCTCCGGCCGCGACCCGGCCGATGCCGGAGCTCGCTCCGGTGAGGACGACGACGCGCCCCGTCATGTCAGTGACCACGGAGATATCCGCCCTTCTCGAGACCGGCTTCGATCTCGAATCGATTGCGCAGCGGATCGCGACCCGCCACCGTGTACGCGAACGGGAACCACATCCCGTAGAGCCGCCACTGCTCCTTGTGCACGGCCTCGTGGTCGAGGACGCTGTCGGAGACGTTGGTGCCCGTGAGGTAGCTCGTGCCGACGCAGGACCCCCCGCGGCCGAACGCCCAGGAGGGCAGACCGGTGAAGACGACGAGGCCGTGGCTGCGCCGGATCGGGCCCGTGCTCCACAGCGCGCCCCAGGCGAGGCCGACCGCGCACGCGAAGAGGTAGCCCGGCCGGGTGATCGCCGGATCCAGGGCCACCGTCGCGACGGCTCGACGGAGCGCGCTCACGCGCTGTCGCGTCCGTAGGTCTCGAGCAGCCGCAGCCAGACCTCGCTGATCGTCGGATAGGAGGGGACCGCGTGCCAGAGGCGCGAGAGCGGCACCTCGCCGACGACGGCGATCGTCGCGGAGTGGATCAGCTCTCCGACCTCCTTGCCGACGAAGGAGACGCCGAGGACGACCTTCCGGTCCTCGTCCACGACCATCCGCGCGGTGCCCGTGTAGCCGTCGGCGGCGAGGGCGGCGCCGGCGACCGAGCCGATCTCGTAGTCGACGACGCGGGTGCGGTAGCCGGCCTTCTCGGCGGCCGCGGCGGTCAGGCCGACCGACGCGACCTCGGGGTCGGTGAAGACGACCTGCGGCACGGCCTCGTGGTCCGCGGTCGCGACGTGCGCTCCCCAGGGGGCGTCGTGGACCTCGGCACCGGTGGCGCGCGCGACGATCACGTCGCCGGCCGCACGGGCCTGGTACTTGCCCTGGTGCGTGAGCAGTGCGCGGTGGTTCACGTCGCCGACCCCGTAGAGCCACGGACGCCCGCCGCCGAGGGGAGCACCGTCGCCGCCCAGCACGAGCATCGTGTCGTCGACCGTCAGCGAGGAGCCGGGCTCGAGGCCCACCGTCTCGAGGCCGACGTCGCGGGTGTGCGGGGCGCGGCCGGTCGCGGCGAGCACCTGGTCGGCCTCGATGACGTCGCCGCCCTCGAGCGTCACCGCCACGGTGCCGTCGGACCGGCGCTCGACCGAGACGGGCGAGTCGCCGAGGCGCAGGTCGACGCCGAGCTCCTGGAGCGCCGAGCCGACGAGCTCGCCGGCGAAGGGCTCGAACGGCGCGAGGAGTCCGCTGCGGGCGACGAGCGTGACGGAGGAGCCCATGCCGGCGTAGGCGGTCGCCATCTCGGTCGCGACGACTCCGCCGCCGATGACGACGAGGCGCGGCGGCACCTCCTCGGCCGAGGTGGCCTCGCGGCTCGTCCAGGGGGATGCCGCGCGCAGGCCCGGGATGTCGGGGACGACGGCGGTGGTGCCGGTCGCGACGGCGACGGCGGAGCGGGCGCGGAGCACGCGCACCTCGCCGTCGGGTCCGGTCACGGTCACCTCGCGCTCGCCGCTCAGGCGGCCGTGCCCGCGGACGAGCTCGATGCCGGCGCCCTCGAGCCACTGCACCTGGCCGTGGTCGTCGAAGTGGCTGGTGAAGGAGTCGCGGCGGGCCAGGAGCGCGGGCACGTCGACTCCTCCGCTCACCGCCTGCGCCGCGCCGGGGAGATCACGGGCGGCGCGGAGCGCCATCGGCGGCCGCAGCAGCGCCTTCGAGGGCATGCACGCCCAGTAGGAGCACTCGCCCCCGACGAGCTCGCTCTCGACGACGGCCGCGGTGAGGCCGCCCTGGACCGCGCGGTCCGCGAGGTTCTCGCCCACCGGCCCTGCTCCGATGACGATGACGTCGAACTCGTCCGTCGTGCTGCTCATGCTGTCTCCCTGGGGTTCTCGGAGGCGTCGAGCCCCGTCGTGTGTGGGTGTCCGGCGCTCAATGCGCCGGCACGATCTCGGCCCGCCAGCCGTCGTAGCGGCCGCCGTGGCTCTCGACCGCCTCGATCACCTGGCGGAGGAACGCGGTGGTCGACTCCGCGTCGACCGCGGCGTGGTGGCTCGCGACGAGGACCTGCCTCAGCCTCAGCCGCGAGATCGCGATCTGGAAGCCGGAGGCCACGAGGACGCGCCCGGCGCGCCGTGCGGTGCTGCGGCGGGAGAAGACGGCGAAGTGGTCGACCTCGCGCAGCTCCCACACCTGGTCGCCGTAGCGGAGCCGGATCTCGAGCTGCTGCGCGGCCCGCTCCTGCTGCGCCTCGAGGGAGGAGCCGCCGGGCGCCGTGACGGTGGTGCTCTCGTCGCTCATCGTCCGGTGAACTCCGCCGTCGTGCGCTGGAGGAAGGCCTCGGTGCCGATGCGCGCGTCCTCGGACGCCGCGAGACGCGCGAGCGCCCCGGGGAGCGCGGCCGCGGCCTCGGCGTCGGACGCGGCGACCGCGAGCCGGGCACTGGCCAGGGCGGCCTGCACGGCGAGCGGCGCCTGCGCGGCGATCCGGGCGGCCAGACCCCAGGCCGCCTCGGCGACCGTCCCGTCGGGGACGACCTGCTGCACGAGGCCGATGCGGTGGGCCTCCTCGGCGTCGAAGAGGTCGCCGGTGAGGATCCAGCGCATCGCGTCGCCCCAGCCGACGGCGCGGGGGAAGCGCAGCGTCGCTCCGCCGAAGGGCAGGATGCCGCGGGCGACCTCGATCTGGCCGAAGCGGGTGGACCGCTCGGCGAGGACGACGTCGCTCGCGAGCGCGAGCTCGACGCCGAGCGTGAGGCAGGTGCCCTGGAGGCCGATGACCACCGGCTTGCTCACGGGGCGGGTGCGCAGGCCCCAGGGGTCGAGACCGCCCTCGGGCACGAAGTCGAGGCCGTCGGAGCCCAGGCGGGGCCCGATGTCGGCGAGGTCGAGCCCGGCCGTGAAGTGCCCGCCCTCGGCGAGGACGACGCCGGCGCGCAGCTCCGGGTCGCGGTCGAGCTCGCCGTACGCGGACGCCAGCTCCGCGAGCAGCCGCAGATCGGCGGCGTTGCGCTTCTCGGGCCGGTCCAGCACGATCGCGAGCACGGTCCCGCGCCGCTCGGTGCGCACGCGCGGTCTCTCGTCGCTCATCGTTCCTCCGCTCGGTCGCGTCCGACCATCTTGCCGGGTGCCGCCGACACGCGCTCGGGCTTGCGCGCCGATGGCAGGGCTCTCTCAGGCCCCGCGGGACAGAGCGCCGAGGAGGCGGAGGATCGTGGGCAGGTCGTCCTCGGCCGCCGTCGGCGACGACGGGGCGAACGAGGTGACGCCGGCGCCCGCGAGCGGGAAGCGGGACCGGAGGGCGTCGAGGCTCGCGACGAGGCGCGAGGCGGGCACGCCGAAGGGCACGGGGTCGAACAGCCCGGCGAGGTCGGCGGGGTCGAGCACGTCCAGGTCGAGGTGCACGTAGACGGAGGCGGCACCGGTCGCCTCGACCGCCGCGACGAGCGACTCCGGGTCGAGGGCGTCCGCGGTCAGCACCGCGGCCCCCCGCTCGACCAGCGGCTCGAGCTCGCCGTCGTCGGCGGAGCGGACACCGGCGAGGACGACGCGCTCGTCGGCCACCCGCTCCTCGGCGCCCGCGCTCAGGAGGCCGACGCCGCGGCCCAGCGCGGCCGAGAGGACCATGCCGCAGAAGGCGCCGCTGGGGGAGGACTCGGGAGAGTGCGCGTCCGGGTGGGCGTCGAGCCAGACCAGCGCGACCGGACCCGGTGCCGAGCGTACGGCGTGCCCGATCGCCGCGAACTCGACGCCGCAGTCGCCGCCGATCGTGATCACGGGATCGGTGCGGCCCGAGAGGGCCTCGCGCACCCGCTCGGCGACGGTGGCGACCGAGGCGTAGCGGCGGATGCCTGTGTCCTGGGCGTCGCCCGCCTCGGCGGGGATGTCGAGGGTCGTGGTGGCGGAGGAGGGCAGATCGCCCCGGATCGCCTCGGCTCCGTCGACGAGGCGCATCGCGCGCGTCGACGCCGAGCCCTGCCACTGGGGGACGACGAGGAAGGAGGCCATGTCCCTCACTATGGCACGCGCGCCGGTGCCGGGTGCCTGCGTGCTCAGGCCGCGGGCAGGCCTCCGGGGACGGCTGCTGGGCGGAGCGACGGGGGTGCGCCGTCGAGGTCGACCAGGGCCTCGTCGAGCGCGGAGCGGGCGCGGTCGGCGGCGGCGCGGGCCTCGTCCAGAGCGCCGGCCGGATCGCCTGCCGCACGGCGCACCGCGGTGTCCAGCTGCCCGAGTGTCTCCTCCGCGAGGATCCGGGGTGCCGCGGTGATGCGCTCGCCGTGCACGGCGGCCAGGAGCAGCACCGACTCGGCACCGAGCCGGGCCGCGGTGCGCGCCGCCTCGAACAGGAGGAGCTGGCGCTCGGCCTGGGCTCGCGGCTCGCGGTACCCGGAGACGACGGCGTCCAGAGCGGAGTCGGCGTCGAGCAGCAGGACCAGCAGCGCGGCCGGATCGTGGCGGGCGCCGGCCGACCGGGCGTCGTCGGCGTCGAGGAGGAGCGACCGTGCCGCGGCGCACGCGACGGCCACGTCGGCGGCGGAGGCGAGCTGCGCCGAGGTGCGCAGGTCCGAGAGGGTGGCGGCCCGCTCCAGGTCGTCCCGCACGGAGCGCTCGACGCCGCTCAGCTGCACCTCGGCGCGGGTCACGAGCCCGACCAGCGAGTCGACCGCGTCGAGCAGGGCGCCGGGATCGGGGGAGCCGCCGGCGGCGACGTGCTCGACGGCCTCGCGCAGCGGTCGGACCCGGCGCTCGGGAGTGGTCCCGGCGAGGACGGAGACCTCGGAGCGCGCCTGCTGCACGCGCTCCGGGAGGGACGGGCTCGGCGAGGTCACTCCGTGATCGTACGGCCGGAGTGTGACACCGCGTGACACGGCGGTTCGACCAGCGGCGGCGGCGTGCCCAGGATGGAGTCATGACCCGCTCGCTCGCCATCGTCGAGGTCGCCCGCGTGCGACCGGGCCGCGAGGAGTACCACGCCTACGTGCAGATCCTGAACGGCCGCATCCTCGCCCTCGCGCACGAGCGCGGCTGGCGGGCGGAGCGCTTCGCCGCCGAGGAGCTGGGCACGGAGGAGCTGCTGGCGCGCACGGCGGGGGCGGATGCCCTCGTCCTCGCGGGCGGCGAGGACATCGCTCCCGAGCAGTACGGCGCCGACCGCGGCTACCCTGCCGAGGGTCCCCACGCGGAGCGCGCCGACGCCGCCCAGATCGCGCTGGTGCACCGGGCACTGGCCCGCCGGACCCCGCTGCTGGGCATCTGCCGCGGCCTGCAGATCGTCAACGTCGCGCTCGGCGGCACGCTGGTGCAGGACCTGGGTCCGGAGGCGGAGCACGTCAACGCGGCGGCTCCCGCTCACCAGCGCATGCACCGGCACGAGGTCGGGCTCGCGGCGGGCTCCGTGCTCGGCGGGCTCTTCGGATCCGAGGCGCTCGCGGTGCAGAGCGCGCACCACCAGGCGGTCGACCTGCTCGCTCCGGGGCTGCGAGTCGTCGCCCGGGCGGAGGACGGCGTGATCGAGGCCGTCGAGCACGTCGCGGCCCCCCTCGTGGGTGTGCAGTGGCATCCCGAGGACCCGGACGCTCCCGCCGGTCAGCTGGCGACGCTGCTCGACGGGCTGGCGCTCGCCGCCGCCCGCGGGGAGTTCGCGCTGCCCGTCGCCGCCTGAGCGGCCGGGGCTCCCCGCGGGCGACCGGCCTCAGCGGGCCAGTCGGGCCATCCACGCCTCGATGTCGTCGGCCGAGCGCGGGATGCCGGCCGAGAGGTTCTCGGCGCCGTCGGAGGTGACGAGCACGTCGTCCTCGATCCGGACGCCGATGCCGCGCAGCTCCTCCGGGACCGTGAGGTCGTCGGGCTGGAAGTAGAGGCCGGGCTCGATGGTGAAGACCATGCCCTCCTCGACCAGTCCGTCGAGGTACATCTCGCGCCGTGCGCGGGCGCAGTCGTGCACGTCGAGTCCGAGGTGGTGGCTGGTGCCGTGGACCATGTAGCGGCGGTGCTGCTGGTTGTCGGCCTCGAGCGCCTCCTCGGCGCTGACCGGCAGCAGGCCCCACTCGGCGGTGCGCCGCGCGATGACGGCCATCGCCGCGGCGTGAACCTCGCGGAAGCGGATGCCGGGGCGGACGATCGCGAACGCGGCGTCGGCCGCCTCCCGCACCGTCTCGTGCACCCGGCGCTGGGCGTCCGTGTAGCGGCCGTCCACCGGGAAGGTGCGGGTGATGTCGGCGGTGTAGTAGCTGTCCTGCTCGACGCCGGCGTCCAGCAGCACCAGCTGGCCGGGGCGCACCGGCCCGTCGTTGCGCGTCCAGTGCAGGATGCAGGCGTGGGGGCCCGCCGCGGCGATGGTGTCGTAGCCGACCGCGTTGCCGTCGGCGCGCGCGCGTCCGTTGAAGACGCCCTCGATCAGGCGCTCGCCCTTCTCGTGGGCGATGATGCGCGGCAGGTCGGAGAGGACGTCCTCGAAGCCGCGGCCCGTCGCGTCGACGGCGGCGCGCAGCTCGGCGATCTCGTAGGCGTCCTTGACCAGGCGGAGCTCGGCGATGTCGCGCTCGAGCGCCGCGTCGCGGTCCGCCCGCTCGTCGGCCTCGACCGCGTCGAGACGGCCGGTCACCGCCGGGTCGGCCTCGCGGAGCACGGCGAGGGGGACGCCGTCGTGCGCGTCGAGGACCGCGTCGAGCTCGGCGATCCCGCGGGTGGCGAGGCCGAGATCGCTCGCGACCTGCGCGAGCGACGGACGCGGCCCGATCCAGAACTCGCCGATCTCGGGGTTGGCGTAGAACTCGTCGGAGTCGCGGCCCGCGCGCTCGCGGAAGTAGAGCGTCGCGCTGTGGCCGGACCCGGCGGGCTCGAGGACGAGCACCGCGCCGGGCTCGGAGTCGGAGCCCCAGCCGGTGAGCCAGGTGAAGGCCGAGTGCGCACGGAACGGGTAGTCGGTGTCGTTCGCGCGCTGCTTGAGGCGGCCCGCCGGGATGACGATGCGCACGCCGGTGTGCAGCGCGGAGAGGCGCTCGCGGCGGGAGGCGGCGAAGGACGCCTGCTCGCGCGGAGCAGGCAGCGGCTCCTCCCGCTCGGCCCAGCCGGACGCGATGAAGTCGCGGAAGCGGTCGGAGGCGGGGGTCGTCGAGCGGTTCGCGGTGGGGCGGGGGCGGGGG